>JBBSDS010000144.1:0-11784 GCA_038240495.1 Chthoniobacterales bacterium
AAGCCAACGAGACGCACGCGCAAGCTAAAACTCAATGCCCAGGTTCGCAATCCCGCTGGGGTGACTCTTATGCCGAGCGCGTCAAGATCGAAAACGACCATCCACGTTCTGTCCGAACAATATCCGGTGGACGTTGCAACCCGCGATGAAACCTAGCAACGTCCAATTCTGAGAACTCGATTCGCGAGGCTCTTTCAGATCACACCGAAGAAATTGTGTTACGCAGCACAATCGATAGAGACTGCTGTTTTGGCTAACTCCATTTACGATAAGCGAGCTTGAGGCGTGGTGGTGCAACCGGCGTCCATCGAGGCGGAGCCGTCACGGCGCAAAATGGCGAGCCCGACGTGATTGAAATAGATCGAAATTCAACGCGATGACCGAACGGGCCTCCGCGCTTACGTCGTCACCGGCAAGATTTCCTCGATCGGGGAGCCGAAGGGCAGGATCGGCATCGGGCGGCCTTGCAAGTCGGGGAAGCTGTCGTCGTAGTCGATGCCGAGGTGGCGATAGACCGTGGCCCAGAGGTCGTTGGGCGAAAGCTGACGGTCGATCGGGTACTCGCCGCGCGCATTCGTCGCGCCGATGATTTGGCCGGTGCGCATGCCTCCTCCACTCACGAGCATGGACATCGCGCCGGGCCAATGGTCGCGACCCGGCTGAGTGACTTTGGTCTGCGTGCCGATCTGCGTGTTGATCTTCGGAGTGCGGCCAAACTCGCCCGTGGCGATCACCAGCACGTCCTTGTCGAGACCCCGGTCGTAGAGGTCCTCGATGAGCGCGGTGAGCGCCTGGTCATAGACGGGCATGCGCCAGCGCGCGTCGTCGAACATGTGGCAGTTCACGGCGTGCGAGTCCCAATTGTAGCAGCAGTTCTGCGGGATCTTGCCGCTCGGGAAGGGGTTCTCCCAGACCATCGTCACGAAACGGCTGCCGGCTTCGACGAGACGACGCGCCATGAGCCCGCGCTGGCCGTAGGCGCTGCGTCCGTAGCGGTCGCGCAGCTTTTCCGGCTCACGGCTGAGATCGAATGCAGCCTGCACTTTCGGCGAGGTGAGCATGTGGAAAGCGCGCTGGCTGAACGTGTCCATCGCACCCATGAGGCCGCTGGCGTCCATGTCGCGGCGCAGTTTGTCCATGCCTTCGAGGAGGTGAACGCGATCGTCCATCCGCGTCTCCATGTCGGGAGTGAGGCCGATGTTTTGCACCTTGAAATCGGGCGCGCTCGGATCGCCCGCGACGACGAAGGGCGTGCTGCTCGGGCCGAGATACGCGGCGCCGAATGAGAAGGTATCGATGCCGCTGCGGCTTGCATCCACGCCGAGCACGGTGGCGGGCATCGCTTGATCGGGCCGGGTGAGCGCTTTGCTGATGATCGACGTGACGGCGGGCGCGTCGTTCACGAAACCGGTAGGTGTGGCCGGCATCCGGCCGGTGAGGAAGCGTTTGTGACCGCCACCGTGATCCGCGAACTCATGGCAGACCGAGCGGATGATATTGAACTTGTCGGCGATCTTCGCGTGCCGCGGAAACAGTTCGCAGACTTCGATGCCGGGGACGTTCGTTTTGATCGGCGCGAGTGTGCCGCGGTACTCAAGCGGCGCGTCGGGCTTCATGTCGTAGCTCTCGAGGTGCGACATGCCGCCGGGCAGCCAGATGAAAATCACCGACTTGTCCTTGAGCTTGCGTCCGGCGGATTTGGCGATCGTCTCCGCGCGGAGGAAATCGCTCATGCCAAGACCGAGCACGCTCAGGCCACCGATCTTGAGGAAGCTGCGGCGGGACAGCGGCCCGCAGCAGCGGTCGAAGGGCGTTGAGCTTCTGGGAAGGCGGTCGGGCATGACGGTTCAAACAAACGAGCCGGAACGATGAATTTACTTAGCCGTATCCATTTCGTGGGAGACGACGGATTTTCAACGCAGAGACGCAAAGGCGCAGAGATCGCAGAGAATTATTCATCCCCGAATCGGACTCAGAAAACGGTGATCGTTCCGATCCACGGCTCTGCGGCCTCCGCGTCTCTGCGCCTCTGCGTTTAAAGAAGACAGTCAACTGCATGGATACGGCTGAGCACAAACCTGACGCGCGGATGCTATCGGATTAGCCGCAAATATCGTGTAGGCTGCCGTCCATGAAATGCGGACCCACAGAATCCGATCACGACAGTTGCTGTCATCATCGGGATGACGAAGGCGAATCGCATCACGCTGCGCACTCGGGCGCCGACAGCGGGAAGCCATCCGCCGCCGCGAAATATTTCTGCCCGATGTGCCCCGGCGTGGCATCGGACGAACCGGGTGATTGCCCGATGTGCGGCATGGCACTGGAACGCAACCCGGCGTGGAAGCCCGCAGCGAAAACGATCTTCACCTGCCCGATGCACCCGGAGATCGAGCAGGATCATCCCGGCGACTGCCCGAAATGCGGGATGGCGCTCGAAGCGAAAACCGTCACGGCCGAGCCGGAGGACGACGGCGAACTGCGCGACATGACGCGCCGGTTCTGGATCGGCACGGGACTGACGCTGCCGGTCTTCCTGCTCGCGATGGGGCACATGGTTCCCGGCGCGCCGCATTGGGTGATGGGCGGGGTGTCGCGCTGGACGCAATTCGCGCTGGCGACTCCCGTCGTGCTGTGGGCTGGCTGGCCCTTTTTCGTACGCGGGTGGCGGTCGCTGCTCACGCGGCACTTGAATATGTTCACGCTCATCGCGATGGGCGTCGGCACCGCCTATCTCTACAGCGCGGCTGCGATGCTCGCGCCCGGCTTGTTTCCGCGCTCGATGAGTGCGGAGGAAAGTGTCGGCGTTTACTTCGAGGCCGCGGCGGTGATCGTCGTGCTCGTGCTCCTCGGGCAGATGCTGGAACTCCGCGCCCGCAGCCGCACGGGCAGCGCGATTCGGGCGCTACTTCATCTCGCGCCGGCAACGGCACGCGTGGTCGAAGGCAGCGCCGAACGCGAAGTCCCGCTCGACGAAGTGCAGCCCGGCGCGACGCTCCGCGTGCGGCCCGGCGACAAGGTGCCCGTGGATGGCACGCTGCTGGATGGCAAATCCTCGGTCGATGAGTCGATGCTGACGGGCGAGCCGGTGCCCGTGGAAAAAGCGAAAGGCGATAGCGTGACCGGCGGCACGATCAACGGCACCGGAAGTTTTCTCATGCGCGCCGAGCGCGTGGGCAGCGAGACGGTGCTCGCGCGCATCGTGCAGATGGTCGCAGACGCCCAACGCAGCCGCGCTCCGATCCAAGCGCTGGCCGATCGCGTCGCCGGCTACTTCGTCCCGACCGTACTCGGCGTCGCGGTGATCACTTTCGCGCTGTGGTTCTTCTTCGGACCCGAACCGCGCCTCGGCCATGCCATCGTCAATGCCGTGGCCGTACTGATCATCGCCTGTCCATGCGCGCTCGGGCTGGCCACGCCGATGTCGATCATGGTCGGCGTTGGTCGCGGCGCGCAGGCCGGCGTGCTCGTGAAAAATGCGGAGGCCATCGAGCGTCTCGAAAAGGTGGACACCGTGGCCGTGGACAAAACTGGCACGCTCACCGAAGGCAAGCCGCGCCTCGTGGAAGTCCAGCCGGTCGCTGGAACGGATGAAAGCACGCTGCTCGCTGCGGCGGCATCCGTCGAACAAGCGAGTGAGCATCCACTGGCCGCCGCGATCGTCGCCGGCGCACAGGAGCGCGGTCTGATACTGGGCCGCGCAGAGGATTTTCAATCGTTCACCGGCGGCGGTGTCAGCGGTCTGATCGCTGGGCGGAAAGTCCTCGTCGGAAAACTCGACTTTCTCAAAGAGCAAGGCGTGGCCGATGCCGACGCGCTCGCTGCCAAAGCCGAGCCTTTGCAGAGCCAGGGACAGACCGCGATGTTCGTCGCCATCGACGGAAAAGCCGCGGGGATTCTTTCCGTCACAGATCCGATCAAGGCCTCCACCGCCGAAGCGATCAGATTGCTCCACGACCTCGGCCTGAAAGTCCTAATGCTCACAGGCGACAACCGGCGCACCGCCGATGCGGTCGCGAAAACGCTCGGCCTCGACAACGTGGAAGCGGGCGTCGCGCCGGGCGACAAACACGCCCGCATCGAAGCGCTGCGCCGCGCAGGAAAAGTCGTCGCGATGGCCGGCGATGGCGTCAACGACGCCCCCGCGCTCGCCGCCGCCGATGTCGGCATCGCCATGGGCACCGGCACCGACGTGGCGATGGAAAGCGCCGGCATCACGTTGCTGAAAGGTGACCTCCGCGGCATCGCCCGCGCCATCCGCCTGAGCCGCGCGCTCATGGGCAACATCCGGCAGAACCTCTTCTTCGCTTTCATCTACAATGCACTCGGCATCCCCATCGCCGCCGGGTTGCTCTACCCGTTTTTCGGCCTGCTCCTCAGTCCGATCATCGCCGGCGCCGCGATGAGCCTTAGTTCCGTCTCGGTCATCGGCAACGCATTGCGGCTCCGTCGTCTCGAGTTGTGAGGTAAAGTCGTGACTGCCTTTCTCCGCCGAGCCGCTACTTTTTACAACGCCATGTCCTACCGTTCCCCCATCCTCGCCATCGTCCTCGGCTGGTCCATGGTTTCCTCCTTCGCCGCGCCGGTCGAAATCATTTCACCCGAACTTCGCGGCGCCGTGCAACCGCAAGTCGCCGTTTCACCGAATGGCCGCGTGCATGTCGTCTTCGGCCAGGAAACCGCGATCTATTACACCAGCTCGCTCGACGGTCGGACGTTCTCGCGCGCGGTGAAAGTCGGTGCCTTGGAAAAGCTCGCGCTCCGCATGCGGCGTGGACCGCGGGTGGTCGCGACGGACAAGTTGATCGCCATCACCGCGATTTCGCACGTGGATGGAAATCTGCACGCGTGGATTTCCAGAGATGGCGGCCAAACATGGAAGGGAGGCACGCCGCTCAACACGGTCAGCAAATCCGCCCGGGAAGGATTGCACGCGATGGCAGCCGATGGAGTCGGGCTCGTCGTTGCGGTGTGGCTCGACGATCGCAACGGCGGCAAAGAACTCTGGAGTCGCACGTCGCGCGACGGCGGCCTCACCTGGCAGCCCGACACCCGCGTCTATGCCTCGCCCGACGGCCACATCTGCGAGTGCTGCCAACCGAGCGTCGCCATCGGCCCGCACGGCGAAGTCGCCGCGATGTGGCGCAACTGGCTCGACGGATCGCGCGATATGTGGCTCGCGACGAGCGCGGATGGTGGTCAGACTTTCGGCACGGCGCATAAACTCGGCACCGGGACGTGGAAGTTCAACGCCTGCCCGATGGACGGCGGGGCCGTGACGATCGACGCAACGGGAAAGCCGCTCGCTGTCTGGCGCCGCGAAAAAACGGTCTTCAGCAGCGGAATCGACGCGGCTGAGCAAGCGCTCGCCTCCCGCGCTTCACAACCCGTGGTCAGCACCACAAAGAGCGGTCCGTTCATCGTCTGGGAACAAGACGGCGGGCTGATGCTGCAACGCGGAACGTCGGCCGCCGAGCGGCTTGCGGAGCGAGCAACGGCACCCGCATTGGGAAAAACCAGGGATGGCGATTCCGTGGTCGTGTGGGAATCGTCCACCACCGCGCCTCCGACGATTCTCGCGGAAGTGCTGCGCTAATTGAATCCACGCGGCGCAGCGGATACATCCGATGCTGGCAACGATGAGATTCGACATGATCAAAGCTGTCGGGGCGCTCGCGGGGCTTTTGCTGATCGGGATTGGCACGGGCTGCGCGCCAAAGCAACGCGCTGAAGCCGAGCCGATCGACGAAGCGAAAGCGTCCGGTAAAACGGCCGCCGATTTTCCCGAAACCGGCGCAGATGTTTTTGCGACGATGGACGGCGGGATCGCGCTCGACCCGGACGAACAGAAAGGCCGCAACACATGGCTCATGTGGACCGGCGGCAATGAAGCCTTTTGGGATCATCTCGCGCGGCATGGTTATGGACTCGCCGATTTGCTCAAGACGCTCGACTCGCGGCGACGCGGCTCGCGCTTCAAAGAATTGGGACTGATCAATGAGCCCGGTTTTCGGCAAGCGACGCATCCGGACAAAGATGGTCTCTGGCTCGACGAGCGAATTGGGCCGGAGCCGGAAGGTGTGAATCCGCAGGTCGATGGGCGCAGCTCTGGCATTGTTGGCCTGCGCTTGTTTCCGAACCCGGCTTTCGAAGCAGCGCGTTCCAAATGGAACCCGGAACGCTACAACAACGACCCTGACTATCAGAGCTCTCCGGAGTTAGTGCGGCCCTATCGAGTCGGCATGTCGTGCGCGTTTTGCCACGTGGCTTTTCATCCGCTTCATCCGCCCGACGACCCCGAAAATCCCGAATGGAGCAACTTCTCCTCAAATATCGGCAACCAATACTGGCGGACAAACGGTGTCTTCGGCAGCGGCTCGAAAACGCACGGCAGCTTCGTCGATGAACTGCTCGCTTCCGCAAAGCCGGGCACGGTCGATACCTCACTGCTCGCGACCGACGGCAATAACAACCCAACTGCGATCAACCCGCTCTTCCAAGTGGGTGCGCGGCTCGCGCGGGCGCAGAACAATCGCCCCGAGCAGATCGGCCCGCATGGAGCGTTGCTGGAACCGGGCGGTGAGATGCGGCACGTGCCGCACGTCTTGGTCGATGGTGCGGATTCGATCGGCGTGATCGGCGCAGTCATGCGGGTTTATGTCAGCATCGGGTTGTTTCACGAGCAATGGTTGCGCGATCACAATTTGCTCATCGGTTTCCATCCGCAAAAACCTTTCGATATCGCCGCCGCTCGGCGGAATTCCGTGTATTGGCAGGCGACGGAAATGCGCGCCCCAAACATCGCGAAGTTTCTCACCAAAGTTTCGCGGCGCGCGCCATTGGCGGAAACACCCGATGGCGCGACTTACATCACGAAGAACGAATCCGTCCTCACGCGCGGCAAACTCGTTTTCGCGGAGCATTGCTTCTCCTGCCATTCCAGCAAACAGCCCGTTGGCGGAGAGTTACTCGATGCCGCGCAATGGCGCGACTGGACGCAGACCGAGGACTATTTGCGCTCGGCGCGCGCCGAGGTGTTAAAGCCGGATTTTCTCGAGGACAACTACCTCTCTACCGACCAACGGCACCCGGTGACGCTGATCAAGACTCACGCCGGACGCGCCCTTGCCGACAACGCGACGCGCGGTCATGTGTGGAACGATTTTTCGTCGGAGACCTACAAGGATCTTCCCTCCGTCGGCGCTATCGATGTGCTCAATCCATTCGACGGCACGGCACGCCAGTTCCAAGCGCCGGCCGGCGGTCCCGGCTACTACCGTGCGCCTTCCCTCGTCGGCATGTGGGCGACTGCACCGTTCCTCCACAACAATTCCGTGGGCGAATTCAGCGGCGACCCATCGGTCTCAGGCCGGCTACGCGCCTTCAACAATGCAATCGAGAAACTGCTCTGGCCGGAAAAACGAGAAGGTGAAAAATCCATTCTTCGCACTAGCGAAAAGACCTGGCTGCGCATCCCGGCAGCAGCACTGATCGCGACGAACAAAACATTGGGGTCTCGCGACGACGATCTCGTCATCGGCCCGATTCCGAAGGGCACCCCGATCGACTTGCTGGCGAATCTCAATCCCAGCGAAGCTGATCGCGCTGGCTTATTGAAGCTGGGTCTGAAAATCCAAAAAGTTTTTCACGAGAGCGAGAGCATGAGTGACGACGACGCGCGCCGGTATCTGCGCGAGCAACTCGGCGCCGACTTACTCCGTTTGAGTAAGTCGCCGGATTTCATCGAAGACCGCGGTCATCTCTTCGGCACAGGCCTACCCGACGACGACAAGAGAGCATTGATCGAGTTCCTAAAGACGCTGTAAGTGAACGCATTTCCACAACGCTTGCGGGCGCCGCCAGTGCGCTATGGCTCGATCACTTGGCTCGAGGAGGTCATGCGTCGGGCCAAAGCGACCGTAACTGTCGCACGACATGGGCATCTTCGATTACCGGGTTTGATTCTTTCAGTTTCGGACTTTTGCATCGTTAACGATGGTTTCGTACTGTTGTTCAATGAAATGGCGTGTATTCCCCTCGGGGAAAGTGTATTCTACATTCAACGCTTTATCGGTCCACTTGATGACCTTCCAGGCAGGACTGTTCCACAGTGCGATAGCGTCCGCTTTTGCTTGTTCCCGCGTTGGCAACGGTATGCGCTCCGTTTTGAACACACCATTTTTTCGGCAATACTCGAGGTAGTGTCGCGTAGATTCGGCCTCCCCACCCGCGAGGCCGTATCCTTCGCCTAGAACGAAATAGGTATGTCCGCTATGTGCGATCGGAAATAAGGGCCAATTTTTCGCCGGCATGGTCAGAAAAGGGATGAGTAGCCCTCCAAATCGCGGTTCACGAAGAGCCTTGTTCGGCTTCGCTTCAAAGAGCACACGGCAGACCCACCCCACTCGCTCGAGAAGGTCCAAGTCCTCACGCGTTTCCAATATTTTATCCAACTCGATGTCATCTGTCTTGCCGTTCTCATAAAAACTACCAATAGCCACTAGTTCATTTACGGTTCGCATTTGGCCGAGTCCCACATAATGATTCACCACTGCGGCCAGACTATTGGCGTTGAATTCCGTTTTCAAAAACAACTCCGGAATTTCGGCCCGGAGCATGAAAACTGGGATCATGCATAAGTATAGCGTGAGAATCCGTTTCATAGTGTCGAAGTTGCTGTCTGGCTCGTCGTTTGCGTGGAATAGACTGAAGTTAATCTTCCTCGGAAAACGGTGTCATCCTATTGCACAACCCTCAGCTCTTACGTCTCGATAATAGTTGCTGACTATGCATCTCATACCATCTTCTGGAATTAAGCTGACATTGTGGCAGAGGCGGACGGAATTACGGAAGTTGACCAAATGACGGAATCCAAGGCGCCACCAGTTCCTTCCGTAATTTAGAAAAATTCCGTCATTCCGTCGTCCCTCAAATACTGTCCGAAGAATTGTGAAAGTTGGTATCAGTATTCAATCGGGAAATCGTTGCACTCGGTCCCAAGCGAGCCGGCGCATGAATAGATTGCGCGACTCGAACGTCCGTTACGACTTGTGTTCCGACCGCGCGATGCTCGATGGATCGTTGCGGTCCGTCCGCCATGCGGGATGATGGAAGTGGACCACGAAATCGCCGTTGTGCGAGGCCGCCGCTTCGTTAAAAGTGATTTGCCCGATGCGGTGCCACGGCTCCTGGCCGCGAAGTTTTTGCAACGGCGTGCGGTATCCCGTGTCGGACACTTCGATATTGAAGACGAGCGGGCGCGGCGTTCCAGAGCCTTTGTACATGAGGCTGAGGATTTCCTCCCGGAAGTCGGCCTCGTCACCGACGACTTTTGGATAGTTCTGACCCTTGTCGATCGTGAGGCGCATGAAGCGCGGGCATCTCGTCTTTTCGTCGTCCGGTTTTTCGAGTTCGGCGATTTCGTAGAGCTGCCGCTCGGAGGGTTCCTTGTCGGCTTGCATGAGCGCCGAGATCACGACGAGAAAGGAGAAGATGCCGGAGCCGCGATTGAAGAGCGTGACCGGCGGTGAGTTGAAGAGTTGCGCGTCGGTAACGGAGTCGGTGTAAGCGCCGCCGAGATCTTCCTGCGTGATGAAATGCGCGCGGGGCGTGGGCTTCCCCGGCACGTCTTTTTCCTTGGGCGGAAAGAGTTTGCCGACGAGCGCGAGCGAGCGCTTATGGCCGTTGCGCACTTCATTTCCGCCGAGCGAGTAGCGCCCGATTACGCGGCCCGTGCGGCCCTTGGCAAAGTAACCGGTGTAAGTCTTATTGTCCTGCGGCTCGTCATCGATCGTCCACGTTCCTTCGAGACAAACACCCATGGTATGCACGATGCGGTGCCAGCCCTTTTTGTCCGGACCCCAGCGCAAATCGGCGCGCGATTTGAGCGTGCGGCGCGCGGCGGAGAGCATCGCGAAATCTTTGCCCGCGCGGAAAAGTCCGCCCGCGAGCAGGGCAACGGTAGCGCGGTAAATGGGCAGCGGCTTCTTGTTGGGTTCGCCCCACTCCTTGTAATATCGCCCGGACTTTTCCCCATCCCCGAAAAGCGCGTCCGCAATCTCTTCGTAAGTCGATTCCCCGTGCAGGTAGGGCGAGATGGCTTCGCCCGTCGTCAGCTCCTGCCGCAGCGGCGGATACTCCGATTCAGGATGCGCGTATTTCGCGCCCCAGCGGCGACCGAGCGCGACGAGCCACCAGACGCCGAAGACCGCGATGACGCCGCCGCCAAAAATCAGCCGGCAGACTTTCTGCCCGGGCTGCTGCATCATCTCGGGCGTCGGCTCCTTGATATTCTCCGCGCGCACGAGCTGCAGCCGGCACAGCGTGATGAGAAAGATGATGACAATCGCCGTGCGCACGATGCCGGAGCGCAATGTTAATAATAGCGAAAGCGTCAGCACCACGAGCGCGAGCACTTCGAGCAGCCAGAAGGTATTCCAAGTCGATTCCTCAAACGACTTGAACGCGATGGCCGTGGGCTCGCCCCGGCGTGGCACCCCGAAAAGGCCGTCCAGATTCTCCGGTAATGCTTTCATCCAATTCGCCTCGGTCGCCGCGGAGTGCGGCGGTTTGGTCTTCGGCATGGTCGTGCCCGCGGGAACGTTGGCGGCGACTTCCTTTGCTGTCCATCGCGGCGCGAGATACGGAAAAAAGCGCGAGAATTCCTTGTCGTTCTTGTTCGCGCGCGGGAAGTCGTTCGACTCTGTATAGGCGAGTTCCAGCAGGAGCGGCTCGCCGGCATCGGTGAGAATCTGCGCCACGTCGTCCTCGAGCACGCGCCCATTTGGGAAGTGCGCGGGCTTGTTCAAGTCATAGACCATCACATCCGGCACGAAGTCGTAATGCCGGTGCGCCACGAGCGGCGTGATCAGAGTCGCGAGCATGTCCTGCTTCACGTCCGGCTTCTCGGCCGCGCCATGGATCGCCGCGACGTGCTCGGAAGGCGCCTTGTCATTAAGGTATCCGAAGCGTGGTAACTGCGTGCGCAGCGAGCGGCCGACGTGATCGAACTGCTTTCCATCCACATGCGACGTCGCCCAGATGAGGATCGGTCCTTTCGCGGGCGGCAGATTCTCCAGCGGAATACTCGCCACCATCGCCACGACATTGCGCCGGAAGAAACGCGGGAAGATGAACGGATCGTCGTAAATGCCCGTCTGGAAATAGTTCATCCCCGGTTCAAAATGCTGCGTGGCGTTCGGCAGTGGTTTGCCCGTGTCGTCCACCGGCAGCAGGGGCACCGGACCTTCTTCCGTTGTGAGCTTTCTCGGGCCGGCGATACCTTGGAGAGTTACTTTCGTGAAGTAACATTGCGATTGCTCGCCGGGCTGTCTCTTCTCGAGCTTGAGTTCGAATTCCAATTCCACCGTCGGCGCGATCGATTCGGGCTGCTCGATGATGCCGCCGTAAAGTGCCTGCATCTGCTTGTCTTCCTGATACCCGGCGATGAGCGCGCTGCGACGCGCGACGGCGTCGGCGACGTTATTCTTAACTTCCTCGTCGAGCTTCTTTCGCGCTGCAGCGTAGTCGTCGCCGGCCCGCGTCCTGGCCGGATCGAAAAGGCGCACCGCCGCGCCCGTGTCGAGGTGGATGCGGAACTTGTAGCCTTTGAATTTCAAACCCGCGATCTGGTCTGGCCGGAGCGCGCGGCGCACGCAGAGGCTGAGCACGAGCCGGTCGCCGGGCTGGTTTGCCGGGCGATCGGTGATGAGCCGCCCGCTGGCATCCGTGGTGAAGGCGTGCAAGTCGGTGATGTTCGCCTCGGGATACGGCTGCACGTAGAAT
>JBBSDS010000145.1:0-11709 GCA_038240495.1 Chthoniobacterales bacterium
CCGTAATTCCGTTTCAAAATCATGAGCACCGACCTCGAACAGCGCATCCACGACGCCATCGCCAATCCGAAGAACATTGGCGAAATGGAAAACGCCGATTCCGTCGGCACTGTCGGAAGCGCCGATTGCGGCGACATGTTGCGGATGTGGGTGAAGTTCAAAGACGAAGGCGGCAGGAAAGTCATCGACCGCGCGACGTTCCAGACTTTCGGCTGCGAGACGGCCATCGCGGTCGCCAGCGTGGCCACCGAACTGATCGCCGGGAAAACCGTCGAGGAAGCGCTCTCGATGTCGGGAGCCGATCTTTCCGCGCCGCTCGGTGCGCTCCCGCCGATGAAGATTCATTGCGCGCAGCTCGTCGAGGGCGCGCTCCGCTCCGCGCTTGCTCCCGCATCCGCCGCGGCAACTCCGGCAGCAAAACCCGCCGCGCCCGCAACAACCCTTTTCGACCAACTTCATGCCGGCACTGCTTCCGAGAAAAAAGTGAAGGTCGTTCTCAAAACTCCGAATTCCTGACCATGCACGAAAACTCCGAAAAAACTCTGCAGCGCGATTGCAGCGCGACCCGCATCCCGAGCGGCGAAACGATCACCCTTTCCGCTGGAACGCATGTCTTCATCACGCAGGCACTGGGGGGCAGCTACACCGTCGCGACCGACAATGGGCTGGCGCGAATCGCGGACCAGGACGCCGATGCCCTCGGCTTGGAACCCGCGCCCACCCAAGCCGCGGCGCCGAAGTCCACGGAAAGCGGACCCGTCGAGGAGAAAGCCGTGTGGGATCAGCTCCGGACCTGTTACGATCCGGAGATTCCCGTCAATATCGTCGATCTCGGTCTCGTCTATGATTGCGTCATCACGCCGCGCGAAAGTCAGGGCGCGAAAGTGGACGTGAAGATGACGCTGACCGCACCGGGCTGCGGGATGGGTCCGACGATTGCCGCCGAGGCGAAATCGAAGGTGCTGAGCGTGCCCGGCGTCGGCGAAGCCGATGTAGAACTCGTCTGGGATCCGCCGTGGAATCAGGCAATGATCAGCGAGGCTGGGAAGATGAAACTGGGGCTGATTTAGGCGCGTCGCCGGCGCATTCGCATCCTCGTGCATGCGCGCGCGTGAACGCGCGGAATTAAAGTTCGCTGCTGAACAAGCTGGCCGGCAGCGCTGCTTTCTTGCCGGTCAAAAGCGATTTCTGCGGCGACATCTGCTCCGACAGTCGCGTTTCGTCCCCGCGTGCAACGCGGCGCTGGAAGGCGGCCAGTCGTTCCACTCGAAGTTCCGTCTTGGACAAACGCGGCTCCCCATTCCAACGGCGCAGGTTTCCGTTTTTGTCCACTTCGAGCAGCCCCGCGGAAAGCTGGAGCTTGCCAGCGTCATTCACTCCGAAAGTGACGCGGACATACTGAATGCCTTTGCTGGGCTGGAGCCCTGCGATCGCGTAGGTCTCGAACAGCTTGCAATCTTCGATGGCGGAACGTTTGCCTTCGTAAACAGGCAGCCGGCACGTCATCTGACCACTTTGTGAAGTGCAAATGTCATGGAAGTGATCTTTCACCGCCGTAGGGCCAGAACCCGGCGGGAGGATTTCTTTATAGACCCCTCCTCGCGTTCGGACTCCGATCGATTGCTTCAAGAGTTTGCCACCGCCCGCGATTTCCGCTGGCTTCGCCGCTTCCGCCACTTTTTTCAACGACTCCTCCGTGATCTGCTCGGCTGTGACTTTTGTGACGGCGAGCTTGCGACTTGGATTGGACGCATCCCTCACTTCCAACCGGAGAATCCGATCTTTGGTGTCTCTCGTGACTCTGACCTCAACATCGTCCGGGAATCTACTCTTCGCGTGACTCTCCGAGATGAGAAAGCGAGCGATCGGAAGGTCTCTGAAAATGTAAGGCTTTTTCGCGGGATCGACGGCGTAGATCGCCAGCAGCCGAATGGGATTCGCCGTGCCGTTCGCCTGATTCAGCCGCCGTGCTGAGAACTTTGTAAATTCACCGACTTCAGCGTCGGATTTCAAAAGCTCATCGAAATGTCCTCCGATGGTTTCGGTGCCGATCGCTTTGGAAATCTGGTCGTGTCGCAGTGGGATTTCATCCATCCGCTCAGCCGCTCGCGCGGAAGCTGTCAGCGCCGCCGCACCAAGTATCGCCGCAGTGAGAAGCTTCAATCCGTCACGCAAATTTCGAGGTATCAACCCCAAGCTTAGCCACGGTTTCCGGGAATGATTGTTAATGGACATAGCCTGCGTCATCACTAGTTGCGCGAAGATCAAAGCGAAACACCTCCACGCCGTCCAAATCGTTGTTCGCTCTCCCCCGCAGCGAAACAACACCCTTCTGTTCGTCGATCAGTAGCTCGGCGTTGCCTATGCCGCGAGTTTTGATCGCCAGTAAGCGCCTCCATTCCTTGAAGAACAGGTTATAGATCCATCCGTGGAGTTCAATGGACGACTCTCCATCGCCAGCGTTGGTGACAGCAAACAGATACTTTTGTTTCGCAAATGTTGCCTCCCTCCATTTGATGGCAGCCAATAGGAGGTCGTCAAACGGCAGGCGCGTTTTGATTTCTTCCAGAGTCTTTGCAGAATCAACCGGATCAATTTTTAATTCAGTTGTGGTCTGTGCAGTCGCCGCTCCCGCTGCCGCAACTGGCAGGCTGAGAAGAAATGTTCGTCTCGTATTCACAGTGTTTGGTTAACGATGTGATTTGATTGGACTAACGACCTGAAGTTCAGCGACGGGAAAGCTCATTTGAGGCGGTCAATTACAAGGACGATAACGCCGCCGATGGCGAGAATGGGAGCCCAGATGTGCATTGGTATGAAGAAGAGACTGTGGTTGCTACGGTTCAGAACAATCTCCTTGCCGGTTTCCTTGTCGATGACGACTTGCGAGGTGCGCCTGCGGAGTGCCGCGCCAAGAAACCAGCAGATGACGGCGGACAGGAAAAGGCTGATGGCAAATGGCCACTTGTGCGTGTCGTAGTAGCCGTCTCCCAGCCAAGCGTTAATGGCGAAGTTGAGAACGAGCGAACAACCGAAGATGATGACTGCGACTAGAAAGCCGAGACCGCTCCAGATAATCATGGTGTTGGTGTTGGTTGGATTTGTATTGGTCGGTTACAGGACGCGCGTAGCAACGCCTAACATGGAAATTAGCCTCAGCGAATGCCCGGCGCGATGGCAAGCGATTCCGCCGCGGTCGCCGCGCTTACTCGGATAACCCGACAAGCGCTCCCGCGTAGCCCGTCATCTCCATGTAGCCGTGCCCGCGCACCTTGGCGCCCGATCGCGTGCCATGCACGTCGATCAAGCCTTCCCAATAGACGATTGGTTTGAGCACGAGTTCCTGCGCGGGGAGCGGTGTTTCGATTTGCATCTGCACGCCAAGCTTCGGCACGGCGAGCTGCCATACGATGGGGTATCGACCGCCGCTCGCCTTGCTCGTCCAATACTGCAATGGCGTGAGTTCATAGTCTTCGCGGCGCAGGTGCAGCGCAGTTCCATCGCGGGCGACAAACGTCCCGCTTGAGTTTGGGTCGAGCCCTCCGGCGCGCGTGCGCATTTGGTAGAGCATCAATTCCGTGCCGTCATCCAATTGGATGCTGAACCAGTTCCACCCGACCTGTTCCGCGGTGAGTTGATTGGTCGCCCATTCGCGATCGAGCCAGCTTTCGCCGGAGACGCGCGTGCTTTTGCCGCCGAGTGACAAGGTGCCCGTCGTCGCGAGGCGCGTGCCGGAAAAATAGTGCGACGCCCGCCCTTCCCCCTCCGCTTTCTGACTGATCCCCTGCTCGCCGTGAATGACCCACGGCTTGGTGCTGACGAGGCGCAATTCGAGCGCCGCTTGTTCGCCTTTGGCGCGAAGCGCAAACGCGCCGTCGGGTTGCAAATCCAGCGTCCAATCCTCGATCCAGGCCAGCCGGTTATCGAGCCCGAAACCCGCTTCCGCAAAGGCTCCGCGGCTGGTCTTTTGCTGAAAATGAAAGCGCTGTGCCCCGACATCGCTGAGCGCGAAATGCGCGAATTTCAAATCATCGACGATGAAGCGCGAGGTCTCGCCGCCCCGGCTCGTCGGCGGCCGCAATCCCTGGCGAAAAAACGTGAACTGGTAGCCGAACACTCCGCCTTTTTCGTCCGTGAATCGGCCCGTGAAGTACCACCACTCGGTTTTGAAATCCGGATGAATGTGGTGATCGCGGGGAAATTCAAACTGCCAGCCGGGCAGCGCTGTCCGCCAATCGGCAGCGGGCGATTTCACCACAAGGAGAATCAAGAGCGCGACCAGCGGAGTGACCTTCATCGTGGCGCTTGTGATTCGCATCATTCCTCCCGCACCGCGGCGGCGATGGGATTCTGGCTGGCGCGCCACGCCGGGTACCACGCGGCGAGCAAAGCCGCTGGCAGAATCCAGAGTGGCGTCGCGAGCAATGTAGTCCACGGAAATTGCAGCACGATCGTCCAGCCGAAGAATGCAGGATTCACCACCCACGTCAGCGTCATCGCGAGCACCACGCCGGCGGCGAGTCCCAGCAACGTCGCGACCGCGCCGATCATCCCCGCTTCCGCCATAAGCAGCCGCTGCACCTGTCCGCGCGAAGCACCGATGGCGCGGAGCACGCCGGTCTCGCGCTCACGCTCTGCAACCAATGTGGTGACCGACAAAAAGATGCCCGCCACGGCGACGAGAATGGCGACCGTGCGCAGCACATAAGTCACAGCGAAGGTCTGGTCGAAGATCGTGAGGATGCGCTGACGCAAAGTGCGATTGGAATAAATCGCAAACTCTCCGTCGCGGCTGAACTGCGCGCGGAAGGCGTCGGCCAGTGTCTCCGCAACCGCGCCCACTCGCAGATAAACGGACAGCGATTGCACGCTCGGATCGCTCCACCACGCGCCAAAATTCCGACGTGCCATGAGGATCACGCCCTGGTCGCGAGTGAAATCGGAATAGGTTCCGGCGACCTCCAACTCTTTGGGTCCGCGCGGTGTGGAAAGGACGAACCGGTCGCCATCGTGAACGCCGAATTTCCGCGCAAAGGATTCGGTGATGGCCACGCCGTGCCCATCGAAAACGCGCGCCATTTTTCGCTCATCGTCGCCGCCGAGAAGAGTGAGATTGTGGCGATACTCGCCGTCGACGACTGCAAGCCGGGCGGAAAGCGATTCCGATTGAAGATCGCCCGACCGATTGACGTGAAATTCGCATTCGAGTTCCCGGAAGGTATCGACGCCTCGAACTTCCGGCCGCGTCTTCAGCCACGCGATTGCAGCCGGCGGCACCGACTCGCCAAGGCCGATGGTTTCATTGGCCGCAGGCGCGATGAAAAGGTCGGCGATGACACCCCGGTTGATCCACGCGTCCACGCTTTGGCGGAAAGAAAAAATCATCACCGTCAGTCCGACCATCATCGCGATCGCCGCCGCCAGCGCAGCCACTGTCACGGCATTGCGATGGATCGAACGGCGGAGATGATCGGCCGCCAATCGCCAGAGAATTCCCAGACGCACGCCCGCACCGGCGAGGCTGCCAAAGCCCACGGTCGCACTCGGCGCGAACAGCGCAAAACCGGTGAGCACGAAAAACGCCGCGCCAAAGCTCCACGCCGCGGGACCAACCCGCAGCGCCCACCACGCACAAATCGCGGCCACACCGAGACACCCCACTCCGAGCCAGGTCCAGCGAGGAGCGCGCTCGATGCTGCGTTCCGCGTTGCCTCCGAGACTAAGAGCGCCCACCGGATCGATCTTTGCCGCGTCATTTGCCGGCATCCACGCGCCGACGAGAACGGCCGTGAAACCAAAAATCGCCGCGGCCACGAACTGCGCAGGATCGAACCAATGCCGGTCGATGCTCAGGAGGACGTAAAGCGAGGAGATCGTCTTCGCCACAGCGCCCGTGAGCACCTGCGAGAGCGCGACTCCACCCACCCCGCCGGATGCGATTCCCAAAAATCCGAGGAGGCACGCTTCGCCGAGGAAGAGCAAACGCACTTCCCACTGCGTCGTCCCGATGGCGCGCAGGATGCCAATCTCGACCCGCCTTCGCGCGACCGAAGCGGAGATCGTGTTGTAGATGAGGAACACGCCGACGAGCATCGAAACCATGCTCAACGCGGTGAGGTTGAGTTGGAAAGCGGAGAGCATGTTCTGGACTTGGAAGCTGCGCTGCCGGGGTGCTTCGGCGCGCAGACCGGGCGGCATGACGCCGGCGAGCCGAGCCGCGACTGGCGCGGCTTGGGCAGGATCATCGAGGAGCAATTGCAACGACGACAATCGGCCCTGTCGCCCGAACAGCTCTTGCGCCCAGCCAATGTCCATGATCGCAAACCGCGGCTGCGCCGAACCGGGCGAATCGCCACCGCCGAAGAGCGTCGCGACCGTCACCGTGCGGATTTTGCTATTCACCAGCACGCGGAGCCGATCGCCGATTTTTATCCCATGGCGCTGCGCGAATTCATCGGTCAACGCCACGATGCCCGCCTCGCCCATCCATTTTTCGAGCGAGAGATTTCCACCGCGCACGCCGATCTCAAATGTCCGGAATGACTCGCCGCTGAAAAGGTCCACGCCGAGAACCCGCAAATATTCGCCGGGCCAATCCGGCAGCGTGACGACACCTTCCACGATGCCCGTCACCGCTTTCACTCCGGGCTGTCGAGCCAGCGTGGGCCAAAGCATTTCATCCACGTCGCCGCGCACTTCGAGGTGCGTCCTGCCAGCCACGAGATCGATGCCGGCGGCAAAGGAGCGATTGGCGCTGTGATTCGCAATCTGGATCGCGAGATAGACCGCGATGCCGAGTCCGACGCTGAGCACATTGAGCAGCGCGAGCAGCGGATGTCGCCGCACATGGCGCACGACGTGCCAGACGAAAATGCGCGGGAACTGGCGGGTCATGGCTGGCGAATGCTCAATTGATCAGCAAGCGCGGGCGGTCGTGCAGCGAAGAATCGAGCACCGGGCGCTCCCAGCCATCACGCCGGCGCCGCCGCTTGCGCGGCGACTTGCAACGCCCTTTGCAGACGCGTCAGCGCCGACGGATTGCGCAGCTTTTTTCCGTCGGCGTCCGTCACATAAAAGGCGTCGATCGCCGCGCCCTTCTCGGTGGCGATGCGGGAAAGCGCGATTTGAACGCCCGTCTCGCCGAATGCGCGGAGCAGCCGATAGAGCAAACCAAGGCGATCGGGGGTCTGAATATCGAGGAGCGTATAGACGGGATGAGCCTTGTTATCGATCATGATGCGCGTCGGAAAATCGAGTTCCTGGGAAAGCTGGAAACCGCGCCTTTTCATCGATTTTTCCAGCAGCGGATCGAAATCAAATTCCTCGACCTGGAGCGCCTGGCGCAATCGTTTCTCGACGAGGGCGATATCGTTTTCATCCGTCACCGCTTCGAACTGCGTGTTGCAGACGCGGAAAATATCGAGAACGAGATTGTCCGAACGGGTGAAAACGTCGGCCCCGAGAATGTTGAGCTGCGCGACGGAGAGCGAGCCGGCGATTCGCGCGAGGAGTTCCTTGCGATCCCATCCAAAAAAGAGGAACTCGCTGTGCCCGCGATTGGGGTGCGGGAGCCATTTGACTACCGGAGTCAGCGGCACCCAATCGTCGCGATAGCGCATTTCCAGGAACGTGCGGAAGAGACGAATGTGCTCGGCGATGTCGTCCACGGCATAGGCTTGAAAATAGCGCTCGGGCATGTGCTCGAAATGCGCCTCGATTTCCTCGAGGTACTGGGCCGCGAGCTTTTTCTTCACCAGTTCCCGCAACGCCTCGCGCTCAATGGCGCGCTGGCGGTAAAAGGCTTCGCCGTCGGCGAGGTAAAACGAGGTGCTCCGATAGAGTTGCCAGACGAGCGCTTCCTTCCAATCCGACCACTTTTCATCGCCGGTCCCCTGCCCGTCGGCCAGGGTCAGCAGCATGAGCGCATCGAGATTGGCCTGACTCCGGATCAGCGCGGCAAATTCCGCAATCGTTGCCGGATCGTCGAGATTGCGCCGCTGCGCCGTCATCGAAAGGATGATGTGATTGTCCACAAGCAGGACGAGCGACTTGCGCTGCTCGGCGTTGAGTTGGAGACGGCGGGCGACCTTTTGCGCAAAGACCGCGCTGGCCTCGGCATGGAGCTTGGCGTTGGAGGCCTTTCCCGTGTCGTGCAAAAGCAGCGCGAGATAGAGCACGCAGGGGTCTTCGAGTTTGAGGAAAAGTTTTTTGTACTCGGCGAATTTCGGTTCCTCAGTATCGACCAGCATGTCCAGCTTCTCGATGCAGACGAGCGTGTGCTCGTCGGCCGTGTACCGATGGAAAAACTCATGCTGCACGAGGCAGGTGAGCTGCCCAAATTCCGGTACGTAACGCCCCAGAAAATCCACCTCATGCATCGCGCGCAGAATCGCGCCGACCGCTCCTTTCCGAGAGCAGATCGCGAGGAAGGTCTCGCGCGTCGCGCGGGCATACTGAAAGGTCCGATCCACGAGGTGCAGGCGGCGGCGGACGAGCTGCGACAGCTCCGGGCTGAACCTCAGCGCGCGCTGCTGCATGTGCTGGAAGAGCCTCATCATGCGAGCCGGCTCCTGATTGAAGATCGTCGGCGACTCCGCATAGATCAGCCCGTCCCGGCTGAAGAAGCCGTCGAACTCTTCGGTTTTTCGGGGCGGTTTTCCTTTCCGCAAAAACCCCAGCAGTCCGCCGGATTTGGGATTCGGAATCTGGCTGAGACGGAGCCGCTCGGTGAGCAGCTCTGTCATCGAGTAGATATTCCGCGCGTGCTGGTAGTAGTCGCGCATGAAGGCCTCGCTGCGGCGCAGAATGTTTTTCTGCGGGTAGTCGAGCTTGTTGGCGAGCTGCACCTGCTGGCTCATAATGATCACGTCCGACGGACGTTTGTTCATGTAGTGCAGCTCCGTGCGGACGCGCAGGAGGAAATCATAAGCGCGATCCAATTGCCGGCGCTCGGCTTCGTTGAGAAGCTTCTTTTCCACCAATCCGGCAGTGGTGATGACGCGCTCCTTGAAGTAGGTGATCCAGAGCAGATTCTGATAGTCGCGAAGTCCACCACACCCGTTTTTGATATTCGGCTCTTGCAGGTAAACGGTGCGTCCCAACTTTTCGTGGCGCTCCGCCTGGTTTTTCACGCGTTGCGCGATGTACTCATCGACATAGCCCTCGACGCAATGCTTGACGAAGGCCGTCTTGAAAGCGGCAAAGAGCGCTTCGTCGCCCGCGATGTAGCGCGACTCGAGGAGCGCGGTTTTGGAAAGCATGTCGGCATTGGCCTGCTTGACTGCGCCGGTAATCGACCGCGTCGAATGCCCGACTTTGAATCCGACATCCCACAGCATGTAGAGAATCTGCTGCACCACTTCGTTGACCCGCGGATCGAGCTGCCGCGTCGAGTCTTCATGGAGGAACATGATGTCCACGTCGCTGAAGGGATTCAGCTCGCCGCGTCCATAACCGCCGATGGCCACGAGCGCGAGCCGGGGCAGCCGGGCGGTGCCCGGGCTCGTCTTGTTGGCGGTCTCGAGCAGATGCCGAAGCACGATGTCCACCAGGCTGGCGCGCTGCGCACAAATCTCCCGCCCGCTGCCTCCGCTGTAGTGCTTCAGCCGGATGCGATGGTTCTCGATCTTGAGGAACTTCTTGTAGAGCGAGAGAAGTTCCGCGGAATTGAGCTGGCCTTGGGAGAGCAATTGCTGCTCGGCGTGCGCCAGGACTTTTTCGCGGTGTCGGAGCATGGTCAGCAGGAAATGCGGGAGGCAAAATGCCGCATCCGCGAGAATTCGCGAATCATCTCGTCGCGGAAATTGCGGCGCGGAACAGCACCCATCTCAATCAATCACGAGCGGAATCGTTCTCCGGCGCACCCGCCATCAACGCAGCGCGAAGGTATCGTCCGTGGCATTGGCGCCGGATGTCGTCTGCACCCGGGAGTCATTGGCAGCGAGGTGATTGAGCGCGTGGTAAACGGCCTCCACATCTTCCCCGAGAGCAGCGGCAATTTTCGGCGCGGTTTGCAACTCGGCGGAGAGCGCGCCTTTGACCCGCCCCAGCGTCTTGAGCACGCCCGCCGCGGCTTTCTTGCCAGCCTCCACGCCCGGTTGGTGGTAGGCGTTGATATTGACCAGCGAGGCGTAAAAACTGACGGCGCGTTCATAGAGCGCGATCAGCGCGCCGACGTTGTAGGGCGTCACTTCAGGGATGCTCACCGTAAGAGAATCGCGGCCACCTTCATACAGCGCCGTGCGCGTGCCGCGCAAAAAGCCCTGGAGGAAATCACCGGTGACGACACCTGGCTCGACTTCGATCGACTCGCCGGCGCGTCCTTTGCGCACCTCGATGAACGTGACGAAGAAATTATGCACGCCGTCGCGCAGTTGCTGCACGTAGGCGTGCTGATCGGTCGAGCCTTTGTTGCCATAGACCGCGACTCCTTGATTCACCTTGTTTCCGTCGAGGTCGAGTTCCTTGCCAAGCGACTCCATGACAAGTTGCTGGAGGTATTTGGAAAAGAGCACGAGCCGGTCTTTGTAGGGGAGGACCACCATGTCTTTTTCCCCGCGCCCATTGCCGGCAAAATGCCACATCAACGCGAGGAGCATGGCGGGGTTTTTAAGCGTGTCCGTGGTGCGCGTCCACTCATCCATCGCCGCCGCGCCATCGAGCAGCGACTGCATGTCGAGACCTTGCAACCAAAGCGGTACGAGGCCGACCGCGCTCATCACCGAAGTTCTCCCGCCGACCCAGTCCCACATCGGGAACTGCGCGAGCCAGCCGCCGTCGGTCGCATGCTTGTCCAGTGCAGAGCCAGTGCCCGTGACCGCGACCGCGTTCTTCCCAAATTCCAGACCCGCTTTCCGATAAGCGGCCTCCGTTTCGAGCATGCCATTGCGCGTCTCCGCCGTGCCGCCCGATTTCGAAATGACCACGACGAGCGTGTGTTCCAGCCGGTGCTGGAGGCTGATCAAGACGCGGTCCATTCCGTCTGGGTCCGTGTTGTCGAAAAAATGGAGCCGCAACCGGTCGTCATCCGTTCCGAGCGCATCGCTGATGAACTGCGGCCCGAGCGCGGACCCTCCGATGCCGATGAGGAGCACATCGGTGAAACGCCCGCTCCCATGAACCTTCCCCACGAACTCACGGATCGCCACATTGCACTGCTCGATCTCCTGCTTCAGCTCGGTCTGCGGCGCGAGCCGCGGCGCGCGCAACCAGTAATGGCCGACCATGCGCTTTTCGTCCGGATTCGCGATTCCGCCGCCTTCCAGCGTCTTCATGTCGGCAAATGCTTTCTGCGCCAGCGACTCCATATTGCCGAAAAAGTCGTCACCGAACCGCATGCGACTTACGTCGAGAGAGAAGCCCAGCGCGTCGTGGCGCAGGAGATACTTTTGATAGCGATCCCAAAGAGAACTCATAAGGCACCGATCCGAACAAATCGCGGCGGACGTGTCGAGTGACGAGTGCCCGTCGCCAGGGCTGGAGTTGTCAGTACTGTCCGTGTCCATTGAGGAAATTGCTCGCGTTCGGAATGG
The DNA here is from genome assembly GCA_038240495.1 of Chthoniobacterales bacterium. GTDB lineage: Bacteria > Verrucomicrobiota > Verrucomicrobiia > Chthoniobacterales > Chthoniobacteraceae > Chthoniobacter. Next base: position 11,532 of record JBBSDS010000145.1, read on the forward strand.
CAATCATCGCTGTTTCTGACACGATCTGCACCGGAGCCTCCGCGATGAAAAAGAAACCAACCAATAAGAACTCAAAGCCGCTTTATCGCCAGCCACTGCCGCAGCGTAAAACGACGCTCGCTCGGAAAACAGGCATGAAGCGAAGCACGCCGATGAAGAGAGGCCGACGCACGGAAGC
>JBBSDS010000146.1:0-11680 GCA_038240495.1 Chthoniobacterales bacterium
CACTTCGGCGACATGGACTTCAAGCTCTGCGGCACCGACACCGGCATCACCGGTTTCCAGCTCGACCTCAAGCTCCCCGGTATCTCGCTGAAGCTCATGGAAGAAGCGATCTACCGCACCCGCGACGCTCGCATGAAAGTCCTCGACGTCATGAACGCCGCGCTCGCCGGTCCGCGCAAGGAACTCAGCAAATATGCCCCGCGCATTGAGACCATCCGCATCAATCCCGACAAGATCGGCCTCATCATTGGCCCTGGCGGCAAGACGATCAAAGGCATCGTCGCCGAGACCGGTGCCGAGATTAATATCGAGGACGACGGCTCCGTGCACATCTACTCGAACAACGGCGACTCGCTCCTCCGCGCGAAGCAGATCATCGAAGGCATGACCAAGGAAATTGGCGTGGGCGAGATGTATCAGGGCCGCGTCGTCACGATCAAAGAATTCGGCTGCTTCGTCGAAGTGCTGCCCGGCAAGGACGGCATGGTCCACATCAGCGAGCTCGCTGACTTCCGCGTGAATCGCGTCGAAGACGTGGTCAAGCAAGGCGATGTCATCTGGGTGAAATGCATCGGCGTCGATGAAAAGGGCCGCGTGAAACTTTCGCGCAAAGCCGCCATGAAGGAACGTGGCGAAGCTGCGCAGACCGCACCGACCCCGGCTCACGCCTAAACAAGCCTCCCAACTTCAGCCGCCGCTTCCGTCATCGGGAGCGGCGGCTTTTTGTTTGTGCCCATCGCTTTCCGCAGTCGCCGGTAGTTGCTCATTTTCGGAATGAGCGTTGTAGAGGCGGCTCTGTCCGCAGGACGTGCCGCCTTTGCACACCTGAGGTTGGCGCCGCCGAAGCGCGACAGAGCCACCTCCACAACTCGCAAACTGAGCCACTGCGCGGCCACCAGACATATTGACTCTGGATGTTTTTTCGGGTTCACAACGGGAGTGTCTTTGACCTCGGAAATCGGAATTATTGAACATCGCCGGCTGGCATTTCCATGGCCATTCCGCGGCGGTTTCACCGTGGTTGCCGAATGAGTCGATCGGAGAAAGAAAGTTCGCTCCCGGCTCGGGAAAAATGGGTGGCCGGAGGGTTGCTGGCTGCCGCGTTCGTGCTCCGCTGCTTTTACATTCTCCGCTATCGTTACGACAGCGACGAACCCCAGCACCTGCACACGACGTGGGGCTGGACGCAGGGGCTGCTCCAGTACCGCGACTTCTTCGACAACCACGCGCCGCTCTTTCACATCCTTTTTTCGCCGCTCGTCACCCTCGTCGGCGAGCGCACGGATGTCCTGACCTTCATGCGGTCGGCGATGGTGCCGCTGTGGTTCATTTCGCTGTGGTGTGTCTGGCACATTGGCCGGAGGCTTTTTTCCGCGCGCGTTGGGCTTTGGGCGGCTGCGTTCATCAGCCTGCTGCCGTGGTGGTTTTTTTGTTCCGTGGAATATCGCACCGATAATTTGTGGACGCCGCTGTGGCTTGGTGCGGTCGCCGTGCTGGTCGCAGAGCGGCTTTCCAAGGCGCGCTGCTTCGCCGCCGGCTTGCTACTCGGCTTGTGCTTCACCGTTTCGATGAAGACCTCGCTGCTCTTCGCGGTGTGCATTCTTGCGGCGGTCGCGACCCCTTTTGTCTGCGCCCGCCGGCCGGTTTTTCGAGACGCCAAGCGAATCCTCGTTTCTGCCTGGCCGGTGATCGCGGGCGCACTGATCGCTCCTGCCGCCATTTGTCTTTTCTTCGCCGCGAAAGGCGCCTGGCCGCAGTTTTTTTACGGCGTGATCCAGCACAACATTCTGCCGGGCGTCGATGAGAGAAATCACCCCGCGCGTTTGCGTTTGGTTTTCCCGATCGCGCTCCCATTTTTGCTCTTCGCCGCATCCGCCATTGCCCGGAAGGCTCCCGACTCCGCGCTGGCTGCACGACGTGCATTTCTCTTTTTGGTCACCGGGTTCTACGTGACGGCGCTCTACAGTTTTTGGACGCTGCTCACCCGGCAGGATTATCTGCCCTTCCATCCGCTGGTGATGGTGCTCGCAGTGGCATTCTTCTTCTCGTTCGCCGCGTCGTTTTCCGTCCAAATCCAAGGCCGTCTGCCCTGGCTGCTTGGAGCCGCGGGACTTCTGGAAGTTGCGCTGGTCCTTGGCGGACGGCCTCCGTGGATCGACGGCACGCAGCGGGAGCGCGAAATTCTTTCCGAAGTATTGCGCCTCACGCACCCCGGCGAGTTCGTCATGGATTTCAAAGGGGAGTCCGTCTTCCGGCCACGCGCCTTTTATTACGTCATGGAGCCGCTCACTTTCGTCCGCCTGCGCCGCGGGATGATCCCGGACACCGTTGCCGAGCGGCTCGTGGCGACGAAGACCTGCGTGGTGCTCAATCAGAATCGTTGGTACCCGAAAAGCGCCGGCCTTTTCATGACGGAGAATTATCTGCCCGTGGGGCGAATGCGCGTGGCCGGGCGCGTGCTCGCTCGCGAAGAAACTGGCGCGGGAATGCCCGTCAAATTTGAGATCAAGGTGCCGGCCTCCTACGTCGCTTGGGGAGACGGACGGCCCGTGAGTGGCGTGCTCGACGGAACCCCATGCACCGGGGCGCGCGACCTTGGAATTGGTTCGCACGAGTTTCGGCCCGATGCGCCCCAGAAGAACCTGGCGGTGCTTTGGGCCAGAGCTGCGGAGTTGGGATTTGCGCCGCTCCCGAACGAGCCCGGCTGGCAGTATTTCCGATGAATGGTTCGATCCGGATATTCTCCCGGATTTCAGGGGAACGAGGTGCCCGCGTGCGCCGAGAAACCGCTTCCCATCGCCAAGGCGGAACGGTTAGTTAGCTCCCTTAAATATGGAGCCCGATCCTGCCATCGACCTCGCTGCCGAGATCGCGCTCCTGAAGCGCATCGGCGCGGGTGATCGCGAGAGCTTCGAGCAGCTTTACGAGCGCTTTTCCGGCGTCCTTTTTTCCATGGCGTATCGCGTGCTCAATAATCAGGAAGCCGCCGAGGACGTGCTCCAGGATGTCTTCGTCCAGATTTGGGAAAAGGCTCCGCTCTACGACCCGGAGCGCGGCAAGCCGCTGACCTGGGCCATCACCCTCACGCGCAACAAAGCCATCGACCGCCTGCGCTCGACGCAACGCCGCAACCGCCTGCAAGACGACGTGGAAAAGGAGGCGCAGACCTTCGAGCAGTTCGATGGCAAGAATTCGGTCGATGCTGTCGAAGCCATGGAAAAGGGCGCCCTGGTCCGCAGCGCGATCGAGAAGCTCTCGAAGGACCAGCGCGAAGCCATTCAACTCGCTTTTTTTTCCGGGCTTACGCAGACGGAGATCGCTGAACACCTTGGCGAACCGCTCGGGACGGTCAAGGCGCGGATCCGTCGCGGGATGATGAAACTGCGCGAGGTTCTTGTGTCGCAGCTTTAGCACTCCGCGCTCGCCAGTCCGCGACGTTGTGGCAAATGTATTCCTCATGCCGGATACGCACGATCCCGCGCCCCCGCAGAAGCTTGGCGGCATCCCCGTCGGCCAATCCCCCGGCGTTTATCGCAAGCCGCCCGCGTTCAAGATGCGCGCCATCTCCCGACCGCCGGATCAGCCGCCGCGTCGCGCGGGAAAATCAAATGCGTGGGGCGTCGTGCGCTTCCTGCTCGCCGTCGCCGTGCTCGCTAGCGGCGTCTATACGTTTCTGCGGCAGCAGCCAAATCTGGTGGCGCTGATTCGACAGAAAGTCGCCACCGTTCAAAAAGACGCCGGGGCTTTCCGGTTAAAGCGAGCCGCACCGGGGCCAGTCGCTGTCGATCTTGAGGAATCGGTTGATGCCGCTCCGATGGCCACGGCCTCATCGGGTTGGGCCTTGTTATTCACCGAGTCTGAATGGCGTGCGGTCGGCGTCCAAGGGCGCGAATTCCAGGACGGGCTCCTGCATTTGCGCGAGAAATTTGAAAAGCCGCAGGCCGCCGCCGACGGATCGATCCGGGCGCGAGTCGTCGTCCGCGAAGGCTCGGGCGGGGCCAGCGTGATCCTGCGCAGCCTGCCGGACGGCAGCCGCTACCGGCTTTTGATCCCGCCCGATTTGCGGTTCGTGCGCCTGCTCCACGAGGACACCGCCGGCTCCCACGAACTCGGCAAGTACCGGCTCTACAAAACGCTGGTGCCCGGCGATCGCGTTCTGCTCGAACTGCGCGCCGAAGGCAGTGAAATCGCCGCTCTCGTCAATGGCGCCACGGTGATCGAGGCGAAAGGAAAACGCGGCGAAGGGGGTGGGACATGGGGTGTCGATGCCACTGACGGATGGTTCGAACTCGTCGAAGTGCTCGCGCCGAAAGTCGAGGTCGTCGCCGAAGCCGCTCCCGCTGCACCCGCTGTCGCCAACGCCGCTCCAGCCCCGCCCGCGTCCACGCCCGCGCCAGCCACGCCTCCGCCGCAATCTGAGACTGTGAAATGGCTCGCGAGCCTAGAACTGCAATGGAAGGCGACCTATGAGCACGACGTGCTCGAGCCATTTGAGAAGGGCGTCGCCGACCTCAAAAAGCAATACGCCGCCTCGCTCGAACCCCAGCTCGCCAGCGCCACGCAGGCCAAAAAGCTCGATGACGCCGCGGCTTTTCGTGGCGAGGGCAAACGGGTCGCGGCCGGCGAAGACGTGCCGGAAAAAGATGAGTCCATCGTCCCCGCGACGCTGAAGAAACTCCGCGAGGGCTATCGCGCTTCCTATGCGCGATTGGACAAGACGCGCTTCGATCATGCCAAAACGCTGTTTGCCCGCGTCGATGCGATTCTCGCGCAAAATCAAACCGCGCTGGTCCAGCGCAAGCGCACCGACGAGGCTCTCGAAATCAAGACCCTGCGCGAGAAGCTCAACGCGGCGTGGCTCAAGCCGCCCGCGAGTGTCGGCGCCGCGCCCGCCCCAGCCTCTGCGACCCCCGCCGCCACGCCCGCGCCGAAGCCAGCCCTCGGAAGCACGATGGCGCCGCCAGCCTTGGTGAAAATGCCGGCGCGACAAGTCGCCGAAAAACTCTTTTCGATCGGCGCAGGCGTGTGGATCAACCAGCGCGGCAATGCTCTTTCCGAGGTGAAGTCGCTGACGGAAATCCTTGCCGACAGATTCACCTTTACCCGCGTCGAGTTCCGACCCACGCACCCCGACGAGTCTGCCACCACGGTGGACGATCTCGCGATTCTCGATCAACTCAGCGAGGTCCAGGAACTGTTCTTGCGCGCGGGCCCCGCGGCCACCGATGAGACTGTCGCCAGGCTCCGCGGGTTTCGCGCCCTGAAGCACCTCGCGCTCGACGGCGCCAATGTGACGACCGCCGGTTACGCTGTGCTCCTCGGCTTGCCGGAATTGCGCGAGTTGGAACTGCGCTCCCTGCCGACCAATGACGAAGCGATGAAAACCATCGGTCAGCTTCACCGCCTGAAGGCGCTCATCCTCGCCAGCCTGCCGATCGGTGACGACGCATTGGCGGTCATCGGCAAACTGCCGGCCTTGGAAGAACTCGACCTCGATGGTCTCGAAAAAATAACCTCCGCCGGCATTGCGCATCTGCCGGATTGCCATGCATTGCGCAGGGTGAGTTTTGGCGGGATTCAAGTTACTTCAAAGATGGTTGAAGCCGTGGCGCGCTGTCCCAATCTCGATTCGCTCAGCGTCTCCGGCAATCCACTTACTGACGCCGACGTGGCGCCCCTCAGCGCCCTGAAAAAATTGAAGACTCTGAATCTGAACGGGACCAGCGTCAGTGGTTCGGTGTTCCTCAAATGGCCTCCGCGTTCGTCCTTCACTGCGCTCAGTATGGACGGCGCACCCGGCGTGAACGACGAAGCCTTGAAAGGCATCGTCACGGCATTTTCAAAACTGGAGCAGCTCGATTTCACGGCGGCCCCGACTGGCCTGACCGCCGCCGGCTTCGCGCCACTCAGCCATTTGCGGAGCCTGCGCAGCCTCCACATCGCGGGCGACGGAGTGAACGACGAAGCCGCGTCCCATCTCGCCAAATGCGACAGTCTAGAAAGCCTGAATATTCCCGCTGCGCACTTGACCGATCCCGGGATCGCGGCCCTCGCCAGGCTTCCGCGACTCAGCGGCCTCAATCTCGCACTCCCTCCCGTCACCGCCGCCGCCCTCAAGTCTTTCTCGAAGTGCAAAGCGTTGAAGAATATTTCCATCGGCCCGGACGCGCCGGCAGAGATCGAAGAGAAACTCAAAGCCGCGCTGCCCGCGGTGACCGTGACGCGCTGACCGCCCTCTCTCGCATTTTGAAACCGCCGGTTCTTATGGCAAAGGATCCTCATGGATAAGTCTCCCCGGATCTCGCGCCGCAATTTTCTTCTCACGACGGGCGCGGCGTTCCTCGCGCGCACGCTCGACGCCGCGGAAGCGGAGCCGATCTTCGACATCCACCAACACACCAACTATCTCGCGCGGATCGACGAGGATCTCATCGCGCATCAGCGCGGCATGGGCGTCACGCGAACCGTGCTCCTGCCCGCCGGGGCAGTCGTCAGCCGCCCCTCGACGCACGGCGGCAAGTCGAACGGCCTCGCCGCGCGTTGTGGCGGCAATGAATCCGTGATGACGTTGGCGAAGTCGCATCCAGAGTTGTTCCTGTTCGGTGCAAACGAAGTTACCGATCTCGAAAACGCGCGGACGGAAATCGAGCGCTACCTCAAGCTCGGTGCGAAGGTGATTGGAGAGCAGAAATTTGGCGTGGACTGCGACTCGCCGGAGAGCGAGGAGATTTACCGGCTCGCCGAGCAATACCGCGTGCCCGTCCTGCTACATTTCCAGCACGGCACTTACAACCTCGGAATCGAGCGCTTCGACAAGGTGCTCGAAAAATTCCCGCGCGTGAATTTCATCGGCCACGCGCAGACCTTCTGGGCAAACATCGACGCGAACCACGCGGACCAGACCGTCCTCTATCCGAAAGGCCCGGTAACGCCCGGCGGCATCACCGACGGTCTCTTGCGGGATTATCCGAATATGTTTGGCGATCTATCAGCCGGCTCAGGTCTCGGGGCGCTCACGCGCGATGAGAACCACACCCGCGGATTTCTCGACCGGCATCAAGACAAGCTGATGTTCGGCAGCGATTGCACGGACGTGACCGGCACGGGAAAAGACTGCACCGGCGCGCAAATCCTCGACGCGGTTCGCCGCCTTGCGCCGTCCAAGGCTATCGAGCGAAAGCTGCTCTGGGACAATGCGCAGCGGGTGTTCCGCAGTTGATCGAGCTTATCGGAGGGACACGCTCCCGCGTGTTCCATTTGGAAAGGAACTCATTGCATCGGCAAGGAGAGCGTTAAGCGCTCGCTGCCGCGGAGCACGGTGACGGAGACCTGGTCGCCGATCGGGTGCTTTTGCAGCAGATGGCCGAGGAGTTCGCCCTCAGTGAGCCGCTGATCGAGTCCATCGATTCCGACGATGAGGTCGTCTTTTTGAAAGCCGGCATTCTTTGCGGCGGCGTGCTTGCCGTACTGACCGACGCTGTTGACGGAGAGCGCCATCGCTTTCGCGCCGAGGCTGTGGGCCGAACGCGCGCTGTCGTCGAGATCGTCGAGCTTGAGGCCGCCGAAGGCCATGCCGCGCAACGGCCATGTGCTGACGCGCCGGGAAATGTCGGCTTTGGTGCGCCAGTCGGCCGGCAGGTTGAGGTTGACGGTTTCCGCTTTGCCGCCGCGCTGCACTATGGCCGCGAGAGTCCCGCGTCCGGGAGCCCGATTCAGCGCCCAACTCACGTCCGCGATGGAAAGCAGCGGCTGCCCCCCGAGGGTCGTGAGATCATCACCGGCCTTGAGGCCGGCCTGCGCCGCGGGTGAGCCGGGGGCCACCGCTTCGATGCGGGCGATGTCGTCGGTGGCGAGGGTAAGACCGATGGTTTCCGGTATAGGTTGAGGATAGATCCATTCGGCGGGAATCGGTTGCTTGTTTTCGCGGAAGCTAAGTCGGATGGCATCCCCGATCTGATGGCAGTGGACGCAGCTCTGCACGAGCTTGCCCGTCCAATCAAGATCGAGCGCATACTTACGGCCGAGCGACGGAATCTCGACTGGTGTCTTATAAGGCAGAGCGACAGCTTGCTTGCCAGCCAGCGCGGCCTTGTTAGCCGGGTAACCATGATGGAGCGCGAGGGCGGCTTCGAGCGCGCGGCGGAAGCTGGTCGTGCTCTTTTCCTGCGCGTTCTTTTGGTGCATCCACGAGCCGTATCGCCCGTAAGTGGTGCCATCGCCATTAAAGAACATCGTGGTGAAGGAAAGGTCGAAGTCGAACTGGAAGCGGGCAAGATCGATGGCATTGGCATTAATCACGCGGACGCAGACGAACTGGTCGAGCAGCGGCGCGAGATCGGTCTCGTGCAGGAGCACCTGGGCATCAATGCCCGCGCAAGCGAGGCACGGGACGCAGCGCAGGACGACGAGGAGCGGCTTGCCGGTGCGCCTGGCTTCTTCAAAGCCGCGCTGCCAGTCGCTGTAAATCCAGCGAGCATCATTTTCCATGGCCGCCCGGTCGTGGCGCACGGCGCCTTCACGATCCTTCACGGTCTCGGCGAGGGCCGGCAAAGCGAGGCCGAGGCAGAGTGTGAAAATGAGAAGCAGGGGAAGTTTCATCCGCAAAGGCTGTCGCAAGCACAGGCATGCCGCAATCCCCGTTTTGGCCACGCGGGCAGCGTGCAGCGTGCGTGAAGTAACTCGGATGTAAGAAAGTGTACCGAAAGTCCGAACCCCTTGTGGCCGAAGGCCACCCTTCCAACCTGTCATCCTGAGCTTGCCGAAGGATCTCTAACTTTTCGCGGGCAGTTTGCGGCTGCGATGAGTGTGGTGGAACCTACCGATCGTAATTTCGTTGTGATCGCCTATGCCAGTGCTGGTAACGACGCCGCCAACCTCGCCGATACAAATCGAGTAGCTCAGTCATAAGATGTTATGTGGGTTAGTTAGTTAGTCAGTTTAGATCGAAGAGCAGGACTTGCGATGCTTTACTTCCGCGGAGTTCCAACAAGTCCTCAGCGTCCACAGCCGCTGCGTCTCCGCCGACGAGCGTGCGGCCATTGAGTGCGACTTCTCCTTCGGCCACGTGAATCCACGCCTGGCGGCCTGGCGCGAGCGAGTGGATCACGCTTCGGTTCGCCTCGAGCTTGGCCAGCCACAGGTCGGCGTCCTGATGGATCGCCATCGAGCTGTCGCGTCCTGTCTTACTCGCAATAAGATGAAGCGCGCCAGTCGTGGCATCCCTCATCGACTTCTCAGCATAGCGTGGCTTCACGCCTTTCTTGTCGGGCATGATCCAGACTTGGAGCAGATGCACGGCTTCAGTGGCGGACGGATTTTGCTCGCTATGCTGCACGCCGGTGCCCGCGGCCATGTATTGAAACTCTCCCGTGGTAATGACCCGGCCATTGCCCATCGAATCCTGATGCGCGAGCGAACCGCTGAGGATGTAGGTAATAATCTCCATGTCGCGATGCGGATGCTTGCCGAAGCCCATGCGCGGCATGACGAGATCGTCGTTGATGACGCGCAGGCTGCGGTAGCCCATCCACTTCGGGTCGTAGTAATCCGCGAAGCTGAAGGTGTGATAGCTGTCGAGCCAGCCGTGGGCGGCGTGGCCCCGTTCGTTTGCTTTTCGTAGAGTGATCATGGGCGGAGCTTACGCCCCGCGGCCGTGCTTGCGGAAATACCATGTTCCTTGCCTTACCATGCGCCAAAGGCATGCTCGCGGCGCATGGAACTCCGTCATCTACGTTACTTCGTCGCCGTAGCTGAGGAGCAAAACGTCACCCGCGCCTCCGCGAAACTGCGCGTCTCGCAACCCGCGGTGAGCCGGCAAATTCGCGATCTCGAAGATGAACTCGGACTCACATTGCTCGAGCGCAGTGCAAAGGCCGTGCGACTGACGGAAGCAGGGCGCGTCTTTCTCTCCGAAGCCCGCGCCGTGCTCCAGCGCAGCGAGGAAGCGATCCGCGCGGCGCGTGCGGTGGCCGGTGGTTTGAGCGGAGAATTGCACGTCGGCTACGCGCCGTCGCTCACCGTGCAGATTCTCCCGCGTGCCCTGCGGAGTTGTCAGGCGAAGTTTCCCGGCGTGCGTATTTTGCTCCACGATATTTCGACGGAAGAAATGCTCGCCGGTCTGCGCGATGGGAAGTTGCACGTCGCCTTGATGGTCCAGCCCAGCGGCGACCAACTCCGCGGCCTGCGCTTTCTAGAACTCGCGCGCTACCCGATGTGCGTCGCCGTTGCGCCAACCCACCGCTTTGCCCGCAGCCGCTTGCTGACGCTTGCCAAAGTCGCGACAGAACCGCTCATCGCCTACAGCCGCGCCGGCTATCCCGAATATCACGCCGGCCTCGAAGAGATCTTTGCACCGGTCGAACGCCGCCCGGTCATTGCGGAGGAACTCGACAGCGTGACCAGTCTGATCGCCGCCGTCGAAGCCGGCCGCGGAATTGCACTCGTACCGAGCTGCATGGCGTGTATGGCGGGACCGCGTCTGAAAATCGTCCCATTCGTTCCTGCGACGTCGCCGATTGTTGTAGGTGCCGTTTGCCGGAATGGGACGACTTCAATCGCCGTGGAAAAATTCATCGCGGCAGCCGGAACTGCCAGCGACTGACACCTCGATGAGACGAATCGGGAGCGAGTCGCAGAAGTAAGATGATGGGTCGGCAGGTCGATGCTGAAGGCCATGGCAACAATGATCTCTTCTCGCTCGGCCGGCTCGAACAGACCGATCCACACCGCCTTACTCATCAGTGCATAACAATGGCCAGGGTCGGCGCAGACCGTTCCTTTACAACTAACCCATGTTGCATTTCAAAGTTGAGCCTAGGCCGTTGGTTGTTTTGCGAAATAACGCACATTCGGAAAGTCTTTGAAGTGTGCGTCCTGCGTCCAGAGAGTTGCTTTGTGACGCATCGCCGTCGCGTAAATGATGCTGTCTGCCAGCGGCAGTGGATGGCGCGCAGCCTCCAGTGCCAACGCACAGTCGAGGTCGATAAGTCGGCCGCCCTGCATCATGCTGGCGACTTGGAGCGCGTCATCCTCGCCGCGCTTTCGAAGAACCTTCTTGAAGACCTCGTAAATGGAAATGACCGGCACGAAAAGGTTCTCGGCGTCCTCAATGGCAGAGGCGAACAACAGGGCGCGGTCCATTACGCCTGCCCATGTTATAGCCTACCCATTACTCCCACGCTGGCCACGCCGTGCTCCGATAGTCTCGTTTCGGGGGGGAACATAAAGGGCCATTTCTACCCTCCTTACTTACCCCGAAGCTCCGCCTCAACACTGTCCCTTCTAACTAGCTCCTTGACAATCCTTCATAGGCGCTGGAGCGCATCGTTAGGCGTTGCGGTCATTTGGCGAAAATCTCGGAATGAGCCTTGATATAGTCACCGAGATACCCGGCAACTCTCTTCTTTTTGCTGACGAGATAGAAGTCGTCTTCAACCGGGCGAAGCTGTCTGTCGAGCAACTTTAAATCCGCTTTAGGCGCGTGGTAAATTAAATGCGCTTTCTGGTAGAGTGGAAGAAACGGTGCGGCTCCAATTACCTTGATGGATTCTTCGGTAGCGACATGCAAACCCTCTGGCGTGTTGTCGAAAAACGACCGGAATCCACTGTCGTTGTGCTGGATCTGTAAAAGGAAAATGCAAGGGTCTTAGCAACTTTACGAGGAGGTGATGGACATAACATG
>JBBSDS010000147.1:0-11680 GCA_038240495.1 Chthoniobacterales bacterium
CGCCCGGCCCACGCCGGAACTGTTGAAATTCTTCACCTCCTAACCCTCGAAAGGAACATAACATCATGGCTGGACAAGCTATCGGAATGATCGAAACCAAAGGCCTCGTCGCGCAGTTCGAAGCAACGGACGCGATGACCAAGGCTGCGAATGTGGAACTCATCGGCTGGGACAAAGTCGGCTCGGGCTATGTGACCGTCTTCGTCCGTGGCGATGTCGCCGCGGTGAAAGCCGCCGTCGAAGCTGGCGCCACGGCCGCGAGTGCGATTGGCGAAGTCGTCGCAGTCCACGTAATCCCTCGTCCGCACGACGACCTTCACGGTCTCGGAAAATTCCTCGGCGGCAAACCCGCTGCCGCGAAGTAGGCCCATAAGGTCTAATTAGTCCCATGAGACACATGGGACGGATAAGACTGCGCAGATCCCATGACACCCAACAACATCCTCGTCGCCAACATCGGCAGCACTTCCTTCAAGTTTCGCTTGATCGAAATGCCGTCCGAGCGCGTGCTGGCGAAGGGTGGCGTTGAGCGCATCGGCAGCGCGGAATCGACTTACAAGTATCAAGTCGGCAGCGGTGCGGAGCAGAAAGGCGTCGCCGTGCTGCCTGATCATTCGGCCTCGATTGCGCTCGTCGAAAAGGCGCTCGGCGGATTCAGTGGCCTCGCGGCAGTCGGTTTCAAGCCAGTGATGGCTCGCGGAATCTCTGGCACGCAAGTCCTCGACGAGCCAGTGCTGCGGGCGATGGAGGAAATCAACACTCTCCTCCCCGCGCACAATCCGCCCTACGTCGCCGCCGTCCGCAGCTTCCACAAATCGCACCCGGACCTGCCGTGCATCGGCACGTTCGAGACGGCGTTTTACGACGACGTACCCGCGGAAAATACGCGTTACCCGGTGCCCCGCGAATGGGAAACAAAGTATGGCATCCGCCGCTTCGGATTTCACGGCGCGAGCCACCGTTTCGTCTCGCAGCGCTGCGCCGAACTGCGCGGCACGGACAAGCTGCGCATCATCTCCTGCCACCTCGGCGGCAGTTCTTCGATCGCCGCGGTCCGCGATGGGAAAGCGATTGATTCAAGCTGGGGCATGACTCCGCAAAGTGGGCTGCCGCAGAACAATCGCGTGGGCGACTTCGATGTCTTCGCTCTCATCTATCTCGCCCGCGACCTCGGCCTCGGCATCGACGCTGTGGAAAAAGCGCTCACCTCGCAATCCGGCCTCAAGGGGCTATCCGGTCTCGCGACTGGCGACGTGCGCGACATCCTCGATGCCGCTGCAAAAGGCAACGCGGACGCGCAGATCGCCCTCGACGTTTTTGTCGGCGCGATCCGCAAATATGTCGGGCAGTTCCTCGTCGAACTGAACGGCGCGGACGTGCTCATTTTTACCGCCGGAATCGCTGAAAACAATCCGGAGCTGCGCGAAAAGATCTGCGCGAATCTCGACTTCTGTGGCCTCGAACTGGACCGCGACGTGAATAACCAAACCGGCGCAGTCGAAGCTGTCATCTCCACGCCGCGCTCCAAAATCGAAGTGCGCGTCATTCCCACCAACGAAGAACTCATCATCGCCCGCAATGCGTGGGCCAAACTCTCAACACTCAACTAACCAACCTACCTAACTATATGGCACAACAAGCAATCGGAATGATCGAAACGCGCGGACTCGTCGCACTCGTCGAGGCGACGGACGCGATGCTCAAATCGGCCAACGTCGAACTCGTCGGCCCCATCACCCAGGTCGGCAACGCAATGGTGACCGTCTGCGTCACCGGCGATGTCGCTGCCGTCAAAGCCGCGACCGAAGCCGGCAAAACTGCCGCGCAATCGCTCGGCGAAATCGTCAGCGTCAGCGTCATCGCTCGTCCCCACGGCGACCTCGTCGCAGTGCTACCGAGGCCAAGTAACTCGATGCCCGCGAAAGGCGCGAACTGACGCAAAAAACAATAGGCGCGGAAGCAGAGCACCTTGGCGTGTTTCGCGTATTTCGCGGGCCAATAAACCGAACATGATCTTAGCCCGAGTCGAAGGCAGCATCGTCGCGACGAAGAAGAACACGAAGATGACGGGACAGAAATTTCTGCTCGTCCGTCCCCTCGTGATCGATTCGCCGACAGCCAAAGAGTGGAAGCCCGGCACCAGCACCTTGGTCGCCGTGGATACCCTCGGCGCAGGTGAGGGTGAAATCGTGCTCGTCGTGCAAGGCAGCTCCGCGCGGCTCGCCGCTGACGACAAAAACGCACCCGTGGATGCCGTCGTGATCGGCATTGTGGACACGGTCGATGTCGCCAAAAACATCCTCTACAAGGCGCAGTGATTTTTATGCCGACGAAACACGCAAGAAGACACGAAAGGAATCAACAATCTCCACTCTCATGCTTTCGCGTCCTTTCGTGTGTTTCGCGGGGCTACCCGAACAACTTTTCAGCTAACTAGACATGGCAACGATTGACGAAAGACTGGTAACCAAAGTGGTGAGCGAAGTGCTCGCCCGATTGCAGACGCAGACCAAAGTCGCTTCCTCGGGACAGAGCAGCTTCGGCGTGTATGAAAAAATGGAAGATGCCTGCGAGGCGGCGCATCGCTCCTTTGAAAAGCTGCGCGACCTCGGTGTGTCCGCGCGCCGCAAAGCGATCCAGGTGATCCGCAAGATGTGCGTCGCGAAAGCGAAGGAGTGGGGCGAGATCGAATTTGCCGAGACAAAGATCGGTCGGCTCGACCACAAGATCGAGAAGCTCAAGATTTGCGGCGACCTCGTGCCGGGCGTTGAATTCCTCGAGCGCATGGCTTTCAGCGGCGACTTCGGACTTACGATCATCGACTTCGCCCCATGGGGTGTGATCGGGGGAGTAACTCCTTCAACGCACAGCGTCCCGACACTTACAGGTAACGCGATTAACATGATCGCCGCGGGTAACGCGGCGGTTTTTAACACCCATCCCGCAGCGGCTAAGTGCGCCGCAATTGCGATCCGGAGTTACAACGAAGCTATCTATCAGGAGATAGGTATTTCCGACTTACTAACTACCGTCGTGAAACCGACGCTCGATACCTTTGACGTGATGTGCAAGCACCCAAAGGTCCGGTTGCTCTGCGTGACCGGCGGCCCCGCCGTCGTGGCTGCGGCGATGAAAACTGGCAAGCGCGCTGTCTGCGCAGGGCCAGGCAATCCGCCCGTCGTCGTCGATGAAACTGCCGACCTCGATGTCGCGGCGAAGTCAATCATCCAGGGCGCGAGCTACGACAACAACCTGCTTTGCATCGGTGAGAAAGAAGTGTTTGTCGTCGAAGCCGTCGCCGACAAACTTATCGCCGCGCTCAAGCGCGCCGGAGCGGTGCAACTCGACGCGAAACAAATCGAAGCGCTCGCGGACAAGGCGTTCGTCTTTCCCCAAGGCAAAGGCGCCGGCTGTCCGCATCCGGTTGTCAATCGCGACCTCGTCGGACGCGATGCCGCAGTGCTCGCGAAAGCTATCGGCCTCGACATTCCGCCTGCGACGCAGCTTCTCTTCGGCGAGACGAAAGCGGACCACATCTTTGTCGACGAAGAGCAGATGATGCCCTTCATCCCCGTCGTGCGCGTCCCGAATGTCGATGCCGGCATCGCCGCCGCCATCCACGCCGAGCACGGCTATAAACACACGGCGATCATGCATTCGCAGAACATCCGCAACCTCACGAAGATGGCGCAAGTCGTGGACACCACGCTCTTTATTAAGAACGGCCCGTGCATGACCGGCCTCGGCCTCGGCGGCGAAGGGTTTCTCAGTTTCAGCGTCGCCACGCCGACCGGCGAAGGCGTCACGACGCCGATGACCTTCACCCGCTCCCGCCGCTGCGTGATGGTCGAAAACTTGAACCTCTTCTAAATGCGCATCGCCACCATCAAGGGACACGTCACTGCGACGATAAAGCACAAAAGCCTCGAGGGCTGGCGGCTGCTTATCGCGATTCCTGACAGTCCTGATCTGGCACCGCAAATCGTGCTCGACCCGCTTGGCGCGGGCATCGGGCAGAAGGTTATGATTTCCAGCGACGGCAGCGAAGCGCGCAAAATGGTCGGCAGCGAATTGAGCCCCGCGCGCTGGACGGTGCTCGGCATCATTGATCCAGAAAGGACACTCGCAATATGAGGATGGGGACTGTGATTGGCCGCGTGACGCTTTCCGTGCGCTCGAAGAAATACATCGGCGAGCGTCTCCTGCTCACGCTGCCGTGGAAGACCGACACGTTTTCCGGCGCGCAGAAATTCGACCCTGCCATCGTCGTCTATGACCAGTTCGGTGCTGGAGTCGGTCAGCAAATCGCCATCAGCGAAGGCCGCGAAGCCGCGTGCCCATTTGAGAAGCCAACCCCCGTGGACGCTTACTGCGCCGCGCTCGTCGATGAATTTTTCTACAAGGAGTAAACTATGCAATTGATCGCCCAGAAAGAAGCCGCCGACTTTGTGAAAACCGGCGCGAGAGAGTTCCGCCAGAACAGTGAAATCCGCCTCACGCCCGGCGCGAAGGACGTCTTCAGCGACGCGGGCGTGAAGATTGTGTTCGACGGCAGCGCGACGCATTCTTCGAATGGCTCGAGTGCGCCGGCGGCCTCGAAAGGTTACGCGCCGGTCGCCGCGCCCGGTGCTTACAGCGCGGATGACGTGCGCCTTTTCGCCTCGAAAGAAGCGAACGAAATCAAAGAACAAATCTGCGACATCGGCCGTCGCATCTGGATGCGCGAATACTGCGATGGCAACGGCGGAAACATCTCCGCACGCATCGGACCGGACCGTTTCATCTGCACGCCGACTGGCGTCAGCAAAGGCTTCATGAAGCCCGACATGATGTGCATGGTCGATGGGAAGGGCACGCAAGTCGGCGGCACTTGGAAGCGCTCCAGCGAGATCACGACCCACATGGCCATCTTCCACTCGACGCCAGAAGCCATGAGCGTTTGCCACGCGCATCCGTGCCACGCGGGTGCTTTCGCGATCAAAGGCATGCAGCCACCGCCACGCTTGATTCCCGAGTTGGAAGTTTTCGTCGGCACCGTGGCCTACACGCCTTACAAGACTCCCGGCAGCCCCGAGATTGCCGCGGAAATTTTCCCGCTTGCGCCGAAGCATCAGTCGATCCTCATGGGCAACCACGGCGTTATCTGTTGGGGCAAATCGGTCGAGGACGCTTACTTTAAAATGGAGATTACTGATGCGTATTGTCGCACCGTGATTCTCGCGCAGGCCATCCCAGGCTCCGCTTCGATCCCCTGCGACAAGCTGCCCGAGTTGCTCAACATCAAGAAATCGCTCGGCCTGCCCGACGATCGCTACGACCTCAAGCCCGCGGGCTTGTGCGAGGTTGACCCGTGGACGCAGATGTGCGGTTCGCACGGCTGTTCGTCACCCGTCACGCCCTTCAACCCAATGTCCAACGGTGCGTCCACGAGCGACGCCGACATCGAGGCACTCGTGCAAAAGCTCACCGACGAAATCGTCGCCAATCTTTCGAAATAGTTCGGCCCGCGAAACACGCGAAATGACGCGAAAAGTTTTAACGCAGATGCATTCGCGTTCTTTCGCGCACTTCGCGGCCATCAAAGATTCCTGAGATGCAAAAATCGCTCGACCAGAAGATCGCCGACATCCTGGCGAATCCGTCGGGAAGTAAGGCCTTCATCATCGCCGACGCGAAGGATGCCGACATGGCCTTTGGCATCACCGCGCCGGGGCAGAAGCGTCCGCTCAATCCCGAGCGCGTGCTGAAATCGGAGATTCGCTGGAAGACGCTCCCGGAATATCGGCAGCAAATCCGCGACGTGGTGCAGCAGGGGCTCATCGACATCATGCTTTGCTCCGCGTCGAACATCGAACAGTTAGCCATTAACGAGCGGCTCTTCGATAACTCGCACATCACTCCGGCGGCGCGTGCCAATGACGCGACGGACATTTGGGTTATTCGCGGCGCGGAATATGTCCAGCAGCCGTCGCGGCCTTTTCGCACGGCGACGATCGACCACATCAAGTGTGGCAAGATCGACTGCGAACCTAACTCTCCACACAGCGGCGCGGACCTTGGACTTTACTCCGTTACTTTTACCAACAACCTCACGCTCGATTACGAGACGCTGCGTGCGTTCAAGGAATTCCGCGAAGAGGCCGAGCGGAAAAACTTCCGTTACTTCCTCGAAGTATTCGATCCGAACGTCAACCCCGGCATCTCCGCGGATATGGTCGATGGCTTCATCAACGACCACATCATTCGCAGCCTCGCGGGCGTGACAGAACGCGGGCGGCCGGTGTTTTTGAAAATCGTCTATCGCGGTCCGAAAGCGATGGAGGAACTCGCGGCCTATGATCCAAACTTGATCGTCGGCATTCTCGGCGGCGGCGCCGGCACGACCTACGATGCTTTCAAGCTCATCTCCGAGGCGCAGAAATACGGCGCGCGCGTTGCCTTGTATGGGCGTAAGATCAACCACGCCGAGCATCCGCTCGCGTTCATCGAAATGCTCCGCCGGATCGTCGAGCACGAGATCACGCCCGAGGAAGCCGTGCGTGCCTACCATGGCGTGCTGCAAGCCTCCGGCATCGCACCTTTGCGCAAACTCGAAGAAGACTCGCAACTCACCTCCGGCATCACCAGCTATGGCGGTTCCGGCTCGACGATCGTCAAGCCCGCCGGTGCGCCCGAACAAAGTCCGGCCAGCGCCAAGTCCTCGCGCGCCCGCCTCGACGAACAACTTGCGCGGCTCCGCCAGCGTCTTCCCAATTAGCCGAATGGAGATGCCCGCGAAAGACGCTAAACAACGCGAAGGAATTTTCCTGCTGACCATTTTGCGTCTTTTCGCGTGTTTCGCGGCCCGCCTCTAAAACGTCACCCACACCAAATTATGTCACTTATCGATCAGGTCAGACTTGCAGGCGTCGTCGGCGCGGGTGGCGGGGGATTTCCGGCGCACGTAAAGCTCGGCTCGAAAGCCGACATCATCATCGCCAATGGCGCGGAGTGCGAACCGCTGCTGCACAAGGACGCGGCCGTCATGGAGCACTATGCGCCGGATCTCGTGCGCGGCGTCGAGCTGTGCATGGCCGCGACCGGCGCGCAGGAAGGTGTGATCGGCATCAAGGCGAAGAAGAAAAAGGCCGTCGAAGCGGTCGAAGAGGCATGCAAAGGAACGCGCGTCCGCGTGCAATTGCTTGGCGACTTTTATCCCGCGGGCGACGAATACGATCTCGTCTATACCGTCACCGGAAAACTCATCCCGCCTGCCGGTCTGCCCATCCACGTCGGCGCGATCGTCAGCAACGTCGAGTCACTCGTGAACATCGCGCAGGCCGCCGACGGCAAGCCGGTCACCCACAAAACCATCACCATCGCCGGCGCCGTCGCCGAGCCCGTGTCGCTCACCGTGCCAATCGGCATCAGCTTCCGCGAGTGCATCGCGGCCGCGGGCGGCGCGACTTGCGCTGATCCCGTGCTCGCCATTGGCGGGCTCATGATGGGTGAGACGACCGACGATCTCGACAAGCCCGTCGTCAAGACGAGCACCGGCGCGATCATTCTTCCGCGCGATCACCACATCATGGAGAAGAAATTCAAGCCGCCGCAACAGCAGGCGGCGATCGGCAAATCCGCGTGCGACCAATGCCGGTACTGCACCGAGTTTTGCCCACGGTTTCTCCTCGGATACCAGGTTGAGCCGCACCAGGTCATGCGCACGCTCGCTTTCACCGGCACCGGTGCCGAGCGCTTCAACGAATGGGCCGCGCTCTGCTGCTCATGCGGACTCTGCACGCTCTACGCCTGCCCCGAAGAGCTGTATCCGAAGGAAGCGTGCGACGACTCAAAGGCCGTGTTGCGGAAGCAGAATTTCAAATGGACCGGCAAGACCGACATCAAAGTCCACCCGATGCGCGATGGCCGCCACGTGCCGATCAAGACGCTGATGAAGAAGATGCACGTCGAGCAATACGACAGCCCTGCTCCGTTGCGCGCTGGCGTCGTCGAAACTCGCCAGGTCGTCCTTCCGCTGAAACAAAGCGCCGGCGGCCCGACCGTCCCGCTCGTGAAAGTCGGCGACACCGTGAAAGCCGGCCAGCCCGTCTCAGAGCCCGCGCCCAACGCCCTCGGAGCCATCATCCACGCACCCTTTGCCAGCAAGGTCACCGCCATCGCGAACGACCGCATCACCCTCACCAAGTCATGAACGAAAAATCTGTCGGCCTCATCGAACTCTCCAGCATCGCCGCCGGTTTCTCCGTCGCGGATTCTGCGCTGAAAGCGGGCAACGTGAAGCTCATGCTCTCGCGCTCGATTTGCTCGGGCAAATACATGATCCTCTTTGCTGGCGACACCGCGAGCGTCGAGGCCGCCATCGCCACGGGCAACGAGACGGCGGGCGGCTGCCTGATCGACCACATCGTCATCTCGAATCTCCACCCCGACGTGCTCAACGCCATCAGCCGCACGTCGCCCGTCGAGCCAACCGGCGCGCTCGGCATCTTCGAGAGCTTCAACGTCGCCACGCTCATCAAAGCCGCCGACGCTGCCGCTAAAGCCGCCGACGTGCAACTCCTCGAAGTTCGCCTCGCCATGGCCCTTGGTGGAAAAGCCTTCTGCACCCTGACCGGCGACGTGAGTTCCGTTCGAGCCGCCGTCGCCGCCGGCCGCGCCATCATCGCCGAAGCCGGCGTGCTCGTGAACGCCGTCGTCATCTCCCGCCCGCACCCGGACGTGTATCGCGAGGTGATCTGAGCGGCGAAGTTTCCTGCGCGCTTGTCTGAAAACGCGCAGGCGGCTACGAGAGCGGCATGGATTTGCTGAGCGCCCTGCAAACACACTTCGGGCACGAGGGATTTCGTGAGGGCCAGGAAGCGGTGGTTCGAGCATTGCTCGATGGCGAGTGTGCACTGGCACTTTTTCCGACAGGTGCGGGGAAGTCGCTTTGTTATCAATTGCCGGCGGTGTTGCTGGAGGGGACGGCGCTCATCATTTCGCCGCTCATCGCGCTGATGAAGGATCAGGTGGATGCGCTGCGGGCGCGTGGGATTGCGGTAGCGCGATTGGATTCCAGCCTCACGGCGGAAGAGACGCAGCGCGTGTATGCCGACTTGCGCGCGGGGACGCTGAAGCTGCTTTACGTCGCGCCTGAGCGGTTGTCGAGCGAGGCGTTCATCGAGCGGTTGAGGCGGGTGAAGATCTCGCTGCTGGCGATCGACGAGGCGCATTGCATCTCGGAGTGGGGTCACAATTTCCGCCCCGAATATCTGCGCCTTGCGCGGGTGGCGGAGGAGCTGGCGCTGCGGCCCGTGCTCGCGCTCACAGCCACGGCGACACCGGATGTGGCGCGGGACATTTGCAAAGCATTCGGCATCGCGGACGAGCGTCATGTGCAGACTTCTTTCCGCCGGAAAAATCTGCATCTGCGAGTGACGCCCTGCGCTGCCCGTCAAAAGCTGGACGTGCTCACGAAGCGCCTCGCCAGCGCGAAAGTGCGGCCTGCGGTGGTCTATGTGACTTTCCAAAAAACCGCGGAGGACGTGGCCGCGCATCTCGCTTCGGCGGGCCTCGCGGCGCGAGCGTATCACGCGGGGATGAAGTCGGAGGATCGCGATGCGACGCAGGAGGCGTTCATGCGCGGGGAGTGCGAGGTGATCGTCGCGACGATCGCTTTCGGCATGGGCATCGATAAGGCGGACATCCGCAGCGTCATCCATTTCAACCTGCCGAAGACGCTGGAAAACTATCAGCAGGAAATCGGGCGCGCGGGCCGCGACGGACAGCCTTCACTTTGAGAACTGCTTGCCTGCGCAGACGACGCGGTGCCGCTGGAAAATTTCACCCTCGGCGACACGCCCGAGCCCGCCGCGGTCGAGGCGCTCGTGAGAAAAATGCTCGGCTCGGGCGAAGAGTTCGACGTAAGCCGCTACGATCTCAGCCAGGAGACGGACATCCGCCCGCTCGTCGTCGAGACGGTCATCACCTATCTCGAACTCGACGGCCTGCTGCGCCCCACGCGCGCCTTTTACGAGAGCACGCAGGTGCAGTTTTTGAAATCCGAAAGCGCCATCGTCAGCGGCCTCAACGACGACCGCCGCCACTTCCTCACCGCGCTCTTCGCCGCCGGAAAACGCGGGCCGAAATACCTCACGCTCACCCTCGAAACCGCCGCGCAAAAGCTCGGCGAACCGCGCGACCGCATCGTGAAAGCGCTCACCTGGCTGGAGGAAACCGGTGCCATCACGCAGAAGCCCGCCGGCCTGCGCCACGGCTACCGCCTCAGCGCCGACGCCGCTCAGCGCGACCCCGCCACCGTCGCCGCCGCGCTCGCCGAACAATTCGCCCAACGCGAAGCCCGCGACTCCCAGCGCCTCGCGCAAATCCTCGACTTCGCCAGCGCCATCGGCTGCATCACCTGCCGCCTGCTCGGCTACTTCGGCGAACCGTTAGCCGAAGAAAACTGCGGCCACTGCCACTTCTGCCGCACCGGCGAACCCGGCGAACCAGCCAGCCTCCCCGCCACACCGATCCCACCTTTCACCGAAGAAGACGCCGAAGAATTCCGCGCCCTCATCTTCGAGGAAATCCCCTCGCTCGCGACGCCCCGCGCCGTCACCCGCCTCCTCTGCGGCCTGACCAGCCCCGCCACCACCCGCGCCAAACTCACCAAACGCCCCGAGTTCGCCCGCTACGCCACCATCCCCTTTCGCACCGTGCTTACGCAGGTCGAGGCGTGCTGGGAAGAAGGGGAGTAGAGTTTCCCATAAAAATCCTGATGGGAAACAGGCGCGGTGAACTGAGTTTTCAGCCGAACGGTTAAGCTGTCCCGCAGGAGGCCCGTTGCGGCTCGACAGAACCGCGAATCGAGAGAGAGCATCCACGCAGTGATTACCAACTTCTCAGTTCAGGGCTTCAAGAGCTTCGGCATGAATGACCACAAGCTCCGGCTGGGGCCTTTGAACTTCGTCGTGGGTGCAAATGGCTCGGGAAAATCGAACTTCCTTGGCGCGTTTCGTTTTCTCCGAACAGCTTTGATTGAAGGATTGGAGGCTGCCGCCGCGGACAATGAAGTTCGTAATTTGCGACTGAGGGAGAACAAGACGCCCAAGCCGGTGATTTTCGATGTCAGCATCCAAAACCCCGAATTGCCGAGTTCGGTTTCTCCAGTTGGAATTCGTCACATCTCTTATCGACTCGAAGCCGATTTCCGAGCTGACAGCGATAGTCCGATCGTGAAATCGGAGCGCCTGCAGGCTGCCATTGAACGTCCCGGCGAGCCGCCAGAAGTCTTTTTGGCAGAGCGAAGCGAGACGGAGTTCCGCATTCAAAACCCGCTCGCCAATAATGGCGGACGTGACCTGGTGCAGGCGATTGGTCCTTTGGAGCAAGGCAAGCTCATCGGTGCTTCAAGTTTTCTTGGTGAGCCGATGGCCGTCTTGGGCCGGAACGTGGAATCCTGGTCCAGTTTTTCGATCAGTCCCGAGGCTGCACGACGCCCATGTGAAGCCGGGGCGACTGCGGGGATGGCAGGTGACGGTGAACGGCTAGGAGCGATCTTGCGCGAAATAGAACGTGCCGGTGCGCGTGATGTGATGGAAGCGATCGAATCGGGCGTGCGGAATTTCGTGCCGGGTTTCCAAGGAATACAGCCGGTTGAGCTGCCCTTTGGCCGCACGAAATGGGGATTCACGGTGAA
>JBBSDS010000148.1:0-11574 GCA_038240495.1 Chthoniobacterales bacterium
CAGGCACCCGGCGGACGCCAGCTCCATCTTTGTCAAAAGCTTGTTGGAACTTTATCCGGGGATGCCTTCAGACATTTTCCCGAAGCGACGAGAGTAAGATTCCGCCGACGTTCGTGAGTGACACTCGCTCGTGCCAATCCATCATATCGTGCCATGAAATTTATCATCCTGATCCTGTTCTCCTTCGGCGCGACCCTCTGCGCGCAGCAACCCATCTCCCTTCCTTCGCCTCTCCAGCCAGCGACCTTCCCTCATAGCTATCTGCGGCAGGGTCCGCAAGGTGTGCCGGATGTCTTTCCAGACAACTACGCGCTGCTCCTAACCATCACGGACAAGAATGCCGCCTCGACAGAAATTGAATTGGTCGTCTCTTCGCCTTACTTCCAAGCCGCGCTCGGGGAGCACAATCTTAACTTCTCCGGCAGTATCTCAATTGCGGATGCCGAAAGTGCCATCGTCACTTTCCAACTTGGGTGGCAGACGCCCGTGTCCGCCGGCAAAGATCCGACGCAACTCGTCGCGTCGAATATGCAAGGGAGCGTTCGCCTGAAAATGGGTGATGAGGTGCCGGTTTTTCGCGCCGGCTCCAAGACGGCACGCTTGTCCATCCGAAAGCTCGAAATGCCGAAAGCGAAATAAACGAGATGGCTGCGCGAATGCCTTGAATTTATTCGAGGCATGTGATGTATGCGGTGGGCATGAAGACATTTAAGACGTCCCCAGCGATAGTTTCCGGATTGTTCGTAGCCGTGTTTGTGCTGACCTTTTCGGTGCCTGCTCACAGTCAAACCAAATCCCCTGCGGATTCGCGCGCTCTGCTCCACGAAGTCAAGAAGCATGAAGTTGAACGCCAGGTCGCGGCCAAACAGACGGATTTGAATCGACTGAACGAAGACCTCTCCAAAGGGCGAAACGAATCAGACGAATTGAAGAAAAGCATCGGCGGGATGCAAGCTGCCATTGCGGAGACGACCGGTCATCTCGATCAATTATCGGCCGAGAGGACACGCCTGACCCAGGCGCTGGAAGTGGCCAATCTACGAATCGAAGCTGAGAAAACGAAATTGACTGGCTTGCGGATGTTGAGCGATGCGCAAACTAAAGCGCTGGGCACCCTGGCAAACCGCGTTGAGGACATGGACCTCCGGGCAGCGGTCGGAGCAGCGGAGTTGAAACTCATGTCAGAAGGAGCGCTCTCGGATGGCGGAGATCCTGCCGACACGGAAGGCGCCTCAAAACTGAGGACTCAGATTGCTGAGTTAAAGAAGAGGCGGGTGAAGAGTGAGCGTTCGACCACGGACGCGAATTCAGCGGCGCGGGAGGCGATGGCGGCTGCATCCTCGAAGCTCCTCCTTGCGGATGTTGCCGCCGGGAAGGCAAAGAAGAGAGCAGACGATTTGGGCCTCGGCGAGTCAACTAATGCCGTGAGCTCCAAAGATACAATCACCGGCCCCAAAGCCATACCGGTCCGTTAAGTGCGGTAAGGCCAGGCGGCTAATCACATCAACCCAAACTACAATTCCCCAATATGGCAAAAGGTAACAACAGTCATAAGAAAGAAGTCAAAAAGCCGAAGAAGGAAAAGCCCAAGACTCTGCCGACTCGCCGCAGTTCATAAGTCGCGC
Organism: Chthoniobacterales bacterium; assembly: GCA_038240495.1. Classification (GTDB taxonomy): domain Bacteria; phylum Verrucomicrobiota; class Verrucomicrobiia; order Chthoniobacterales; family Chthoniobacteraceae; genus Chthoniobacter. Next base: position 1,626 of record JBBSDS010000148.1, read on the forward strand.
AACGGGTGTAATTCGCGGAAACTGTCAGGCGGATAGCCCCCGAACACGGGCGAGTCGGCGAATCAGCGCATCCGCTCCTTTTTAGAGCCCTGTTATGCAATTTCAGTGCGTGATACTTCTGAAGCGCCAACGGTGCGAACCATGCCAGCCCAGGGCAACGCCCTGGGTTTGCCATCGGAAATATGAAAAGCCCTGGAGGGGCGTTCCAGAATCTGGCCGCCCTTCGTGAAAGCTGATGGCTGCTTGCTGCGGGCGCCTTCGGCGACTCTACCCGATCCTTCGACTGCGCCCCGCTCAGGATGACTGGCCTTGTTGAGGTTTTTCAACAGTCTGCTAACGGCCCATGGCTCGCAACGAAGCAAGCCCGGGCGGAAAGTCCTTCCCCGTCCCGTCAGTCGGCGCAGCGGGTCGTTTCTTTGTATCTGGCGTGATCTCCGCCTTGCCGATGAGCGTCGCCCCTTCGTCCATCACGAGCCGGTTCGTCGTCAGACTCCCGACAAGATTGGCCGAGCCTTTGAGATCACATTTTCCGGCAACCAATACGTCGCCCGTGACCGCGCCATGAAGGGTGAGTGTGTCCACTTCGACGTTCCCGTTAATTCGTGACTTCGGTCCAACAGTCAGGCTTTCACCTCTGACGTCCCCCTGGCTCAGTTGACCGTCAAACGTCAGATGGCCTTTGAATATGATCGAGCCGATGATTTCTACGTCGCTAAGAATGGTGCTCTGGTTATCGCTGGGGGGATTCATGGTTAATAATAGGGGTGACCCGCTCATCTGGTGATGCTCGCGGGAGAATGTCGAGCCAATCCTGCGGTCTGTAGATTTGGGTCATGGCGGAGATTTACTGACGGGAAGCGGCTTTGACCCTATTGATCGCTTGCCTGTCGTCCATCTCCGGGCGAGTCACTCCTTCCGATTTTCCGCCTCCGAAGCTTTCATGCACACACTTAACCGACGCCCAAACAGTTTTTCCCGAGCCGAATTTGATCAATGGCTCGAACGGCGGCGCGTCGAGGAAGGTCTCGATCCGATCGTCACGCGCCAAGGCCGACCGATCTTCAAGTCGTGGCTGCGGGACATGTGGGACGAGATTCAGGAACTCCCGGAAGCGCGGGAGTTGGGTCTGTTTTGTGAACGGGACGTCACTATGATCGTCTCTGAGGTCTCTGAGCGCGCGCTGATCGGCGGCCATCCTTGCGTGCTCAACGTCTTCGAGATTCTGTCGCTCAACCGGCCAAAACGGGCCGAGGTGCTGACTTCGAGACTCCAGCAGCTTTCCGCGGAGGCGGGGCGCCGCGCCGTCGCTATCAAGGCCGAGATTCTGGCGCAGATTCCCCGGATCGAGCAGGCCATCGCCGAGCATCGCGACCGGCTGGCCGATGCCGACATTCATGAAGAGTTGAGCAAACTGGAGGACCGCGTTTCGGTCCGGCATTTCATCGATCGCGCCTCGCGGATGATCCGTGAGCTTTCGCTCCGCGCCGCCAACCGCCGCATGGCCGAAGGCATCGCGCTGCACCGCTTTCACGAGACTTTCCCCGGTGCGCGGGCGCGCCAACGCCAGCTCCTGTTCATCGCCGGGCCGACGAACTCCGGCAAAACCTACGCCGCTTTCCAAAAGCTCGCGGCGGCGAAGAGCGGGGTATATTTGGCACCGCTTCGATTGATGGCCGCGGAGTTCTGGGACCGACTGCGCGCGGCCGGCGTCCCCTGCTCGCTCATCACGGGCGAAGAGCGCTTTCCCGATCCGGACGCGCGGCATATTTCCTCGACCATCGAGATGCTCGCGACCGATGCGGAGTACGACGTGGCGATCATCGACGAGGCGCAGATGATCGCGGACAAGGACCGCGGCTGGGCCTGGACGCAGGCCATCGTCGGCGTCAACGCGAAGCTCGTGATTTTCGTCGGCTCGCCCGACGCCGAAAACGTCCTGCGCGAAATCGCGTCGCGCCTCGGCGAGCCTTTTGAAATCGAGCGCACCGAGCGGCTCAGCCCGCTGGAAGTCGCCGACACCCCGCTCGACCCCGACAAGAAAGTCGAAGAGGGCTCTGCTTTCATCTCCTTCTCGCGGCGCGATGTCCTCGCTTGGAAACAAACGCTCGGCACGTCCGATTGCGCGGCGGTTTATGGTGCGCTTTCGCCGGAAGTCCGGCGCGAAGAAGCCCGGCGCTTTGTCGCGGGCGAGGCCCGGATCGTATCTGCCACCGACGCGATCGGCATGGGCTTGAATCTACCCGTCAAGACGATCGTCTTCACGACGCTGACGAAATGGGACGGTGAAAAGGAGATCACCCTCAGCGATTCCTCCATCCGCCAGATTGCAGGCCGCGCGGGCCGTTTCGGCATGCACGAAGTCGGCCTCGTAACGGCGCTCAACAAACACGACCTCGCTCACATTCGCGAAGCCATGGCCGCACCGGTCGATCCGCTGCCGACGATCGCGCCGATCGCACCGCACATCAAAATGCTCGAGTTCCTCGCGCAAGAAATCGGGAGGAACGATCTCGTCTCGCTGCTCGATTGCTTCGCCGCGCTTCCGGGCGACACCGATCTTTTTTGCAAAGCGGACGTTTCGTCGATGCGCGAACTGGCGACGCAAATCGGCGACTTCAGCCTGCCGCTGAATACGCAATTCGCACTTTGCGCCTGCCCGGTGGACACGCGCAGCGGCGAGCACATCCGCGTCTGGCGGCAGTGGGTCGCGGCGGTCGCCGAAGACGTTCCGTCGCCGGTGCCGCACGGGCCGAGATTCGTGCCGACTGGGAGCACGAATTCGCCGACCCAACTCCAAAGCGCCGAGGGCCGCGTGCGCCTCCTCGCCGCCTACCGCTGGATGCATCACCGCATGCCCGAGCTTTTCCCGGACCTCGACAAAGCGCTCGCCATCTCGTCGGCGACAAACCAGTTCATCTCAAACTCCTTGAAAAAGAAGATCGTCCGCCGCTGCCGTCGCTGTGGTCACGGGCTGCCGGAGGATCACAAATTCGCCATCTGCGAACCGTGCTTCGCGATGCGGTTTGAGCGGAACGACTGAGGGCCAATGGACGGTGGAGGCGCGGCATGCCTGTCACTGGTTTGGGAACGAAAGAAATAGCTTCTGGAAAAAGGTTGAGAGTCATCCATCTGGCGCTCCGCGTCACGCCAGCGATGGAGGCCGGCGTTGTCGATCACGTTTGGTCTCTGGACCAGATCATTTCTCTATTGAATTAAGACTATTTCGGTTTGGAAAGTCTGCTCGACAGAGCGCCGGCTTTCGAGGTTCATGACCGGATGGCAGGAGCTAAGAGCGGCCCCCAAAACCTCTATGGAATGATTGAAAAGGTTTTGATTGCGTCCATGAGTAAAGGGCAAGCGCCTCTGTTTGTGGTCGCCGGTATTATTGCGCTCATGATCTGGAAGATGCCGAGCGAGGATGTGTCAAAGCTGGTCTTTGGACTTGTTGAAGCTCTAGAGCGGGGGTATTTCGTGGGCTACGCGCTCTCCGTGGTGACGACATTCGGCTGGTTTCTGCACGCAAAATATCAGCGAAAGGCGATTACCGGCGAGATGCAGCGTATCGCAGATGAACGAAATCGCCTACAAGACCAACAAACAGTTCATGTGATTGAGTCCAGCGATCCATAGTATGATAACCACCATCCTCATCCTCGTTAGCCTTGCGGTGATGCATTTCATTTACGAGTCAATCGTTCTACCGTCGATCCGGCTTTCTCTGCGATTCAAGTTGTTCGCCCTTCGTGATCAATTGCGTACGCTGTTGATGCGGAATGAAGATGCCGGAGAAGTTTTCCGCATCCAGCAATCAGCCATCAACAATTCCATCAAGATGCTCAGCCGCGCCGATCCAGCAACGCTGGCCAAATTCGAGCAACAATTACGCGAGGATGAAGCAATGCGGAATCGTGTTGAACGTCGGATGAAATTGGTGGACGAATACGCCTCCGAGGAATTTCAGACCATTGTAAAGGAAACGCGTCGCGCCTTCCGCTCTGCGTTCGTCGCTAATATGGGTGCTTGGTTCATCTACATTGTTCCGATAGCTGTTGTATTCATGTGCCTTGATCACTTGAAGGGCGTCGCCAGAAAAGTTCTTAGCATTCCCGAGGGTGAACTAGAAAAAGTGTTCGAGGTGGACGCTGCATTCGCGTAGCCGGGGAACATTCAGTCAGAGCGTTGCTCAGATTCAAACTGAGCCACTACCAAAGGTGCAGGCATCTTTTCTTCCACGCTCCACGATCTTATTCCGCGCGACCTCGCACCCACAAACGACGTCCTGCTCGATCGCTTCCTCGAATACGTCGCGGGCAAACGTCTGGAGCTTTATCCCGCGCAAGAGGCGGCGATTCTGGAGCTGTTCGAGGAGCATAATGTCATCCTCAATACGCCGACCGGCTCGGGGAAGTCGCTCGTTGCGGCGGCGCTGCACTTCAAGGCGCTGGCGCAGGGAAAGCGGTCGATCTACACCTGCCCGATCAAGGCGTTGGTGAATGAAAAATGGATGGCGTTGTGCCGCGAATTCGGGCCGGAAAATGTCGGGCTGAGCACGGGCGACGCGTCGGTGAATCGCGACGCGCCGATCCTCTGCTGCACCGCGGAAATTCTCGCCAATATCGCACTGCGCGAAGGCGCGAACGCCAACGTGCAGGACGTGATCATGGATGAGTTCCATTACTACGCCGATCGCGAGCGCGGTGTGGCGTGGCAGGTGCCGCTGCTCACGCTGCCGCAGACGCGGTTTCTGCTGATGTCGGCGACGCTCGGTGAAACCGTTTTTTTTGAGGAGGAACTGACGCGGTTGACCGGCCGCGCGACGGTCACCGTCGCGTCGAAGGATCGGCCGGTGCCGCTCGAATTTTCCTACGCGGAGACGCCGCTGGCGAAGACGCTCGAAGAGCTCGTGACCGGCGGGAAGGGGCCGGTCTATGTCGTCCATTTCACGCAACTGGAAGCGGCCCAGAGCGCGCAGGATTTCATGAGCACGAACGTCTGCACGCGCGAAGAAAAGGCGGTGATCGCGCACGCGCTGGAGGGGTTCAAGTTCACCAGTCCGTACGGGCCGGAGATCAAGAAATGGCTGCGGCACGGGATCGGGCTGCATCATGCCGGACTGCTGCCAAAGTATCGCGTGCTCGTGGAGCAACTCGCGCAGCGCGGCTTGCTCAAAGTCATCTGCGGCACGGACACGCTCGGCGTCGGGATCAACGTGCCCATTCGCACGGTGCTCTTCACGCAGCTCTGCAAATTCAGCGGGCAAAAGACGGCGATCCTGAGCGCGCGCGATTTTCACCAGGTGAGCGGACGCGCCGGGCGCAAGGGCTTTGACGACGTCGGCTGGGTCGTCGCGCAAGCGCCGGCGCACTTCATCGAGAATTTGCAGCTCGAACAAAAGCAGGCGGGTGGCGGGAAGAAATTTGTGAAGCGCAAGCCGCCGGAGCGGAACTTCGTGAACTGGGACAAGCAGACTTTTGCGCGATTGATCGCCGCTCCGCCGGAGCGGCTGACGAGCCAGTTTCAAGTCACGCACGGGATGCTGCTCAACGTGCTCGGCCGCGCGGGCGACGGCTGCCGCGCAATGCGGGAATTGATCGCGCGTTCTCACGAAATGCCGAAAGCGAAAAAGGCACTGATCCGGCGCGGCTGGCAGCTCTTCCGCTCGCTCGTGGAGCGGAAGATTGTCGAATTCATCCCGCAGACCGCCGACGGCGCGAAGGTGCGGGTCAACGTCGAGTTGCAGAGCGACTTTTCGATGAACCAGACGCTGTCGCTTTACGTCCACGACACGCTCCCGCTCATGGACCCGCAGGCGCCGGACTACGCGCTCGTCGTGCTCACGCTCGTCGAGTCCATCCTCGAAGATCCGGACCTCATCCTGCGCAAGCAACTCGACAAGCTGAAAGGCCAGGCCATCGCCGAGATGAAGATGCAGGGGCTCGAATATAACCAGCGGATGGAGGAACTCGAAAAGCTCGAATGCCCGAAGCCGAATGGCGATTTCGTCTATTCGACGTTCAACGCCTTCGCCGACAAACATCCGTGGGTCGGCACGGAAAACATCCGTCCGAAATCCATCGCGCGGGAGATGTTCGAGGAGTTCCGTTCTTTTGCCGACTACATCAAAATCTACGAGTTGCAGCGCGCCGAGGGACTGCTGCTGCGGCATCTCTCCAGCGTTTACAAAGTGCTCACGCAGACCGTGCCCGACACGGCCAAAAACGACGCGATCCGCGAGATGGAACTCTACCTCGCGACGATGCTTCGCCAGGTCGATTCCAGCCTGCTCGAGGAGTGGGAGAAAATGCGCGACCCAAACTACCAGCCGCGCGGCGAAACTGCCGAAGTGCGTCCACCCGGCGCCGACGAAGCCGCGCGCGACATCACTCGCGATGCGAAAGCTTTCACCGCCGCGATCCGCAACCAAATCTTCACCTTGCTCCGCGCCCTCGTCAGCGGCGACTTCGAAGCGGCCCTCGCAACCACTGGTCCAAGTGCTTCAGCCGACGCCGAACCCTGGACCGTCGAGCGGCTGCGTCAGGCGATGGACGCCTACCATGTCGGGCACGAACGCATCCGCCTCGATCCGGCTGCGCGCAATCTGCGCCACACCTACATCACGCCCTCGGAAGACAAGCGCCGCTGGCGCGTCCAGCAGATGCTCGTCGATCCCGCGGAGGACAATGATTGGGTCGCGGAGTTCGAGGTCGATCTCGACGAATCCCGCGCAAAAGGCGAGCCGGTCTTGCAGTTTCGCCGCCTCGGAAATCTCGTCTGACGGTCGTATTTATTCGGATCAATTCAATTTTCCATAATTACCGGGAGGCTTGGCTCTTTTCTTGCGACAGGGACTTCCATGCCCTTCATTCACAATTCCTCAGCTCCCATTTTCGGCGCACTGCTCGCATTGCTGTCGATCGTCCCCAACAGCCACGCCCGATATACCTCGGCCACTCCGCCGACCAGCGGTCCGACCGTTCCCGGCAACCGCGCCGTGCTGCGCGGAGGGATCGCGTATGCGCCCGAAAAGGCACCGGATGCCGTGAAGCGCGCGATCTGGGCGACAAACTTCCTGACCCGAAAGCCGTACGTCTGGGGCGGCGGCCACACGAGTTTTTATGAGGAAGGTTACGATTGCTCAGGCACTGTTTCCTTCATGCTCCGCCATGCCGGCGTGCTCCGAAGCCCCGCTGCTTCCAAAGAGTTGACGGGCTACGGCGATGGCGGTCGCGGACGCTGGATCACGGTCTATGCCCGCGACGGACACACGTTCGCCGAAGTGGCTGGCTTGCGACTCGACACGAGCGGACTCGGCGGGGAAGACGGCCCGCGCTGGCGGCGCGACTCGCGCTCGGCCTGGGGCTTCGCCGCCCGGCACCCGGCGGGGTTGTAACAAGGCACGAGGCATTTTCCTCAAGCAAGATCGCGTCCGAGGACCGGCAGTTCTTCGGTCGGAAAATACGGCGGCAAAATCCGTTGCAGGAAGGCGCGGCTCGCGTAGGATCGCGCCCCTTTTCCAATGCCGACGGATCAGCCATTTCCCGGTCAACGATGGGTCAGCGATAGCGAGCCCGAGCTGGGCCTCGGGATGATTTTGAAGGCGGAGTTTGGCCGCGTCGAAGTGTTCTTTCCCGCGGCGAATGAACATCGGCAGTATGCGCTGAAGTCGGCTCCGCTGCGACGCGTGCGGTTTCAGGAAGGCGATCGGATCAAGGCGCACGATGGGGCGAATTTGCTCGTCGTCTCGGTCGAAGAACGGGCCGGGTTGCTCGTGTATCGCACGGACGGGCGCGAGGTCGCGGAAGCCGAATTGTCCGACACGATCAGCTTCAGCAAGCCGGAGGATCGGCTGCTCGCCGGACAGGTCGATGGTCTCGCGACGTTTGAGTTGCGAGTCGAGTCCTTGCACCGCCGAAGCCGGAACCGTCAGTCGGCGGCGCGCGGGTTTGTCGGCGGACGCGTGGACCTTCTGCCGCACCAGATGTTCATCGCCAGCGAAGTGGCTTCGCGCCTTGTTCCGCGGGTGCTGCTCGCCGATGAAGTGGGCCTCGGCAAGACGATCGAAGCAGGGCTGATCCTGCATCGGCTGCATCTCACGGGACGCGCGGAACGGGTGCTGATTCTCGTTCCTGAGCCGCTCATTCATCAATGGTTCGTGGAGATGCTGCGGCGATTCAATTTGCTCTTCAGCCTTTTCGACGAGGAGCGGTGCGTCTCGATCGAGCAGCACGATCCGGCGGCGAATCCGTTTCTCGATAGCCAGCTCGTCATCTGCAGCGTCGGGTTCCTCGCGGAGAATCGCGCGCGCGCCGGACAGGTTTTGCAGGCGGGTTGGGATTTGCTCGTCGTGGACGAAGCGCATCATCTCGCGTGGAGTCCGGCGCAGGCGAGCCCGCAATACCTGCTCATTGAGGCGCTCGCGAAACAGACCGCGGGCTTGTTGCTCCTCACGGCGACGCCGCAGCAGCTCGGGCCGGAAGGCCATTTTGCGCGGTTGCGCCTGCTCGATCCGGATCGTTACGCGGACCTCGCGCAGTTCCTCGAAGAAGCGGAACACTACGAGCAAGTTGCCAGGGCGATCGACCGCCTGATCGACGGCAAGCCCTTGAGCAAGCAGGATCGCGAGCTGTTCGGGCAAAAGTCCGCGCGGGTTCGCCGGCATTGCGACGAGCTGGTCGCGGGTGATGAAAAAGCGCGGCGACGTCTCGTTTCGGAGTTGCTCGATGAGTTCGGGACTGGTCGCGTGATGTTCCGCAATACGCGCGCAGCTTTGACCGGCTTTCCGGACCGGGAGGCGCATCTCGTTTCGCTCGATGGCGCGACGGAGAGTACGGTCGTGAAAGTGAAATGGCTCGTCGGCTTATTGAAAGAACTCGGCGAGGCCAAGGTGCTCTTGATCTGCCGGACGCGGGAGCTGGCTGAAGAAATCTCCGAAAAACTCCAGCGCGAGATCAACATCGCCGCCGGGCTATTTCACGAAGGTCTGACACTCCTCCAGCGCGACCGAAACGCGGCGTTTTTTGCCGAGGAGGATGGCGCGCGGATTCTGATTTGCTCGGAGATTGGCAGCGAAGGGCGGAACTTCCAATTCGCGCATCATCTCGTGCTCTTCGATTTGCCGACCGATCCCGAACTGCTCGAACAACGGATCGGACGCCTCGACCGAATCGGGCAGACCGCGACAATCCAAATCCATGTGCCCTACATCCGCGGCACGGAATCGGAGGTGCTGGCGCGCTGGTATCACGAGGGGCTCAACGCGTTTGAAAAAAATCTGCACGGGGCGACGGAAATCGTGCGCGCACTGGAGAAAGAACTCTCCGCAGTGCTGACGAAGTTTACGGCCGCGAAGCTGGAAAAACTGCTCGTCCGCTCGCGGGAACAACGGAGCAAGGTCGCGAAGAAACTGGAGCAAGGACATGACCGGCTGCTTGAGTTGAACTCCTGCAAACCGGAACAAGCGGCGGAGTTGGTCCGGCAAATCCGGAGCCTTGATGCCGATGAGAAGTTCGAGGATTTTTTCGTCCGCGTGCTCGATCATTTCGGCGTGCAGGTGGAGGAACTCGGGAGCCGGACGTATCTGTTGCGGCCGGGCCAGATGATCACAGACGCGTTCCCCTCACTGCCGGAAGACGGGATGTCCGTGACCTTCGATCGGGCGCGGGCGCTGAGCCGCGAGGACCTCGGCTTCATGAGCGCGGATCATCCGCTGGTGCGCGGCTCGTGGGATCTTCTGCTCGGCGCGGAAGCCGGGAATATCGCATTCGGGATTTGGAAATCGCCAGGCAGTGAATCGATTTTCCTCGAAATTTACGCCGTGGTGGAATGCATCGCGCCCGCTGCGCTGCACGTCGATCGTTTCCTGCCAGCGACGCCGATCCGCGTGGCCGTGAACCACGCCCTGGCGGACCACACCGAGGACGAAATCCTGACTTCCGCCAAGCTGGAAAAG
>JBBSDS010000149.1:0-11481 GCA_038240495.1 Chthoniobacterales bacterium
CAGGCGGCGATCAACGCCGCGACGAATGATCTCCCGGCGAATCTTCCCAATCCGCCGACCTACCGCAAAGTGAATCCCGCGGATGCGCCGATCATGGTGCTCGCGATGACCTCGGAAATCAGTTCGCCGACCGAGGTCTTTGAAATGGCCGACGAAATCGTTGGCCAGCGGCTCAGCCAGGTCGAGGGCGTCAGTCAGGTCACGATCAGCGGCACGGCGAAATCGGCCGTGCGCGTGCAGGTGAATCCCACCGCGCTCGCCTCGACCGGTCTGAGCCTCGAAGACGTTCGCACCTTTCTCGCCCAAGCCAACGTGAACACGCCCAAGGGCAGCGTGGACGGGGAGCAAGCCACCTACACGATCTACAGCAACGACCAACTCCTGCGCGCCGACGAATACCGCGGTCTCGTGCTGACCCAGAAAAACGGCACTCCGATCCTGCTCAGTTCATTTGCCAATGTCGTGGACGACGTCGAAAACACGAGACTCGGCGGCTGGCATGGCACCAAGCCCGCGGTATTGCTCGTCGTTTTCAAGCAAGCCGACGCGAATGTCATCGAGACGGTCGATCGCATCCGCGCGGTGCTGCCCCAGACGGAGCTGTGGCTGCCGCCGAGCGTGAAGGTCGATATCCTCAGTGATCGCACGGTGACGATCCGCTCGTCCGTCGATGAAGTGCAATTCTCGCTGCTGCTGAGCATCGCCCTCGTCGTCATGGTTGTGTTTCTTTTTCTCCGCCGCTTCTGGCCGACGTTTATCGCCACTGTCACCGTGCCGCTCGCTCTCGCCGGCACTTTTGGCGTGATGTATCTCTGCGGCTACACGCTCGACAATCTCTCGCTCATGGCGGTGACGATCTCGGTCGGCTTCGTCGTGGACGACGCGATCGTCGTCATTGAAAACGTTTTCCGCTTCGTGGAAAAAGGCGACACGGCGATGGAGGCGGCGCTCAAAGGCGCGCGGCAGATTGGCTTCACCGTCATCTCGATGAGCCTCTCGCTTGTCGCCGTTTTCATTCCACTGCTCTTCATGAGCGGCTTGATCGGGCGATTGTTTCACGAGTTTGCCGTCACGCTCAGCGCGGCCATTCTCGTATCCGGCGTCATCTCGCTCACGCTCACGCCGATGATGTGCTCGCGCTTTCTCAAACCGGAGTCGGCCTACAAGACCACGAACATCGTCTCGCGCGTCAGCGAGCACGTTTTCAATCGCGTCCTCGGCATCTACGACACGGCCTTGCGCTGGGTGCTGCGGCATCAGCCGTTCATGCTCCTCGTGGTCGTGGCGACCGTCGCCGTCACCGTCTGGCTCTACGGCGAAGTCTCGAAAGGCTTTTTCCCCCAGCAGGATACCGGCATGCTTTCCGGCGTCACCGAAGCCTCTCAGGATATTTCGTTTCCCGCGATGGCTGCGCTGCAAAAAAAAGTCGCCGACATCGTGCTCCGCGATCCCGACGTGGCGACCGTCGGCTCTTTCATTGGCGGCGGTTACGGCAGTTCCACGATCAACAACGGCCGCCTCTTCATCGCCTTGAAGCCGCGCAAGATCCGCCAGGCCCGCGCCGAAGAAATCATCGCGCGGCTGCGCAAGCAGGCAGCCAGCGTGCAAGGCATCTCGCTTTTCATGCAAGCCATGCAGGACATCCGGTCGGGCGCTCGCCACAGCAAGGCGCAGTTCCAGTACGCACTGCAAAGCAACAAGCTCGAAGACCTCAACCAATGGGCGCCCAAGCTGGTCAGCAAGCTCCGGGAGATTCCGCAGCTCAAGGACGTGAACAGCGACCAGCAGTCGCGTGGATTGCAGACCAACATCGTCATTGACCGCGATGCCGCGGCGCGCCTTGGCGTCACGCCCGAGGCCATCGACAACACACTCTACGACGCCTTCGGCCAGCGGCAGGTCTCCACCATTTACAAGCGCTACAACCAGCACCACACCGTGCTCGAGGTCGATCCGAAGTACCAGAGCGAGCCTGCGCTCCTGCAGAAAGTTTACGTCAGTTCCAGCAGCGGCGCGCAGGTGCCGCTGGTCAGCGTTGCGCATTTTGAAACCACCAATTCCGCGCTCTCCGTCACCCACCAGGGCCAGTTTCCCTGCGTCACCCTGTCGTTCAATCTCGCTCCCGGCGTCTCGCTCGGCGACGCCACCGAGATCATTCAAAACGCCACGCGCGAACTGCACCTGCCGTCCAGCATCCAGGGCCGCTTTCAAGGCACCGCGCAGCTTTTCCAAGCTTCACTCTCCACTCTCCCACTGCTCCTCGCGGCTGCCTTGATCGTCGTCTATATCGTCCTCGGCATGCTCTACGAGAGCCTCGTGCATCCCTTCACGATCATCTCCACACTGCCCAGCGCCGGCCTCGGCGCGCTGCTTGCGCTGATGGTCACGGGCAAAGATCTTTCACTCATTTCTTTCATCGGAATCATCCTTCTCATGGGCATCGTGAAGAAGAACGCCATCATGATGATCGACTTCGCTCTCGACGTTGAACGCAGCGAAAACCTCAGTCCCGACGACGCCATCTATAAAGCCTGCATCATCCGCTTCCGGCCGATCATGATGACCACGCTCGCCGCGATGTTCGGCGCGGTCCCGCTGATCATCGGCACGGGGACCGGCTCCGAGATGCGCCAGCCGCTCGGCATCGCCGTCGTCGGTGGTCTCATCGTCTCGCAAGCACTGACGCTCTTCACCACGCCCGTCATTTATCTCGGCTTCGAGCACATGAGAGTCCGAATGCAGAAGTGGAAAGCGCGGCGGGCCGAGGCACGCCGGCCCGGCGCACCTGTCATTGCTTGATTGAGCGCTCCCTACGCGAGCACTTCAAACTGACTCATCAGCTTGAAGCTCTGATAACGTTCGTTGATGTCGGCTTGGGTCAGGTCGCGGAGGCGTTCGAGGCTGAAGGCTTCGACATTGAAGCTGGCGAGCACGCTGCCAAAGACGACGGCCTTGCGCAGCGAGTCGAAGGTGACGGTGCTGTGGTCTTGCGCGGCGAGGTAGCCGGCGAGGCCGCCGGCGAAAGTGTCGCCCGCGCCGGTGGGATCGTGGATGTCTTCGAGCGGATAGGCACTGCAGCTAAAGAATTGACCGTCCGGCCCAAAGAGCAGCGCGCCGTGTTCACCTTTTTTGATCACGAGATAGCGCGGACCGAGGCTGCGGATTTTGGCGGCGGCTTTGATCAGGCTCGTTTCCTTGGTGAGCATGCGCGCCTCGCTGTCATTGAGGATGAGCATGTCCACGCGCGTCAGCAGGCGGAGCAGTTCGTCGAGCGCGATACTGATCCAGAGATCCATCGTGTCGGCGATGACGAAGCGCGGGCGCGACATCTGGTCGAGGACGTGGTTCTGAAGGTTGGGGCCGATATTGGCGAGGAGGACGTAAGGCGTGGACTGATACCCCGTCGGAAGCTTGGGCTCAAACGTCTCGAAGACGTTCAACTCGACGCTGCGAGTCTCGCGGGTGTTGAGATCCCACATGTATTCGCCGGACCAGCGGAAGGTCTTGCCGGGGACGATTTGGAGGCCGGCGAGATCGATCTGACGCGTGCCGAAGTAGTCGATGTGAGCCTTGGGGAAGTCGTCGCCGACGATGCCGACGAGGCTGACTGGGCAGAAGAAACTCGCACCGACGGAGGCGTAGGAAGCGGAGCCGCCGAGCAAATCGGCGTGTTCTTCGACGGGAGTCTTGACGGTATCGAGCGCGATGGAACCAACAACGAGGACGGACATCCGGTTCAGATGCAAAAGAGCCGCGCCGATGACAAGGCTTTAATCCGCGGTGTGCGGATGCGCCAAACTGAAGCGATGCAAGTGCAGAGTCGGCCGCCGGCTTTCATCGACCGCAATCTCCCGCCAGCCCGCGAGGTCGAAGAAAAGCGGCCGTCGATCAAACTTCAGGAAGATGCGGGTGAGCGGGACGGCATTCATGATCGGAATCGCGACCACCGCGGCGCGTCCGGTGATGCGCACCGTCGCCCAGCGCAGTGGCTGTCCGGTGCGCGCATCGACGACCTGCGCTTTCGCGGATTTGCCGGGCAATTGCAGTGACCAGCGCAGGCTCCCTTCGAGCATCGTTTCCAAGGCCACATGCAGCACGGCGCCTTGAAATCGCAGCAGCGGTTTCGGGAGTTTCAAGCGGAGTCGCAGCGCACCGTCCACGATCTCTCCGGCGGTCACCGGATGGTGCGTGTGCCGGGCTTGCGGCGCAATCGGCAGATGAAATTCTTCCACGTCGCGAGCGTGCGCGAGAAAGCGTTTGCGCGAGAGCATCTGCGTCTCGTGCGCCTGAATGGCTTCGGCCTTGGTCGCCTTTTCCTGGGCCGTAAGACGCATGGAACGGATCTCACGCTGGAGGCGGGATTTGGGAGAATGCACGAGATAGCTCAATGATTCGCGCGGTTCGACGCCGGTCGCTCGCATCCGGTCGAGCGCGATCTCCAAAAGCACAAAGAAGGCACTGTGGTCCGGGTGCGTATCTTCCGCCGCGGGGGTGAAGACGAGCGTCGGCTTCCACTCAGCGAGAAATCGGCAAATCGTCGCCATGGCCGTTTCGTCGGCCTGCATGAGCAGGTTGGTGATGCCTTGATCGGGCCAAGCAAGGAAATGGGCCTCCGCGGGCGCAGCCAGTCCCAAAACCGCCAGCGCCGCAAGCGCTTCGGACCGCCGCCGCTCACCCCAGCGCCGCCGCGTCTTGGCATCGAGAAAGATGGCGCGTTCCATGACGCGTTGCGGCCACGGATTGCGGTCGCCGTTGGTCAAAAAGACGAGACACACTTGCGCGCCGGCCGCCACCGCTCTCTGGATCAAGCCACCGCCACCGATCGATTCGTCGTCGGGATGCGGCGCGAAAAAAAGAATGCGATCCGAAGAGGAGAGGCGGAGGGCGTGCGGCATCTGGCTGAACATCAGAGTTTCATCCGGTGATCGATCAAATCAGCGAGCAGCCCGATGAAGAGCATCTGCACGCCAGTCAGCGCGAGCACGATTCCGAAAAGTCCGAGATGCCCTTGATGCGTATAATCGATCGCGCCTTTCGTCGCGCCAGCGAGAATGAGCAGCAGCGCCGGCGGCACGAACACATTCAGCGGCTTGAAGTAGGCGCAGATGCGAATGATCAGGATGGTAAAATTCGTGAAATCGCGCAGCGGCTTGATTGACGATTTGCCGACGCGCCGGTGGTAGTTGATCGGCACGAACTTGACCTTGTAGTGATTGGTCAGCATCGCCAGCGTGATCGTCGTGGTGAATGAAAAGCCATCCGGGTAAAGCGCGATGAAGCGCAACGCCACGTCCTTGCGGAAAATGCGAAAACCGGAATTGAGATCGGGAATTTTGCGCTGGCTGAGGTACTCGGCGAGGCGGGTGATGATCCATTTCCCCGGCTTGCGCAGCGGCGGCACTTTGACGACCGCGCCGGTGCGCGCGCCGACGATCATCGCGTATTGCGAGGCGTCTTCGAGCAGCCGCGGAATGTCCTCCAGCGGATACGTTCCGTCGGCGTCGGCGATGAGAATGAACTCGTGCTTCGCCTGCTGGAGACCGTCCTTCAAGCCGGAGCCGTAGCCGGTATTGATCTCATGCTCGATCAGCGTGACGGGCAGCGTGCGCGCGATCTCGCCCGTCCGATCCTTCGAGCCGTCGTTGATCACGATAATCTCCAATTCCCGGACGCAACTCGCGTGCTGGCGAATGGCGTCCACCGTTGACACGATGGATTCCTCCTCGTTGTAGGCAGGAATGAGCACCGAGAGACCGAGGTCGAATGTCCGGGTGGCAGCGATAGGCGTGGGAGAAAGGGTGGTTTCGGGCACGTTAATGGGATTCGTGAGGAGCGCCTGTCGTAGGCGAAGGAGCCGGGCAGGTCAAGCCAGCCGCCAGTCGCAGCAAGGTCGTCCAGACGAGCAGGATAACCCCGGAAAGTGCCCAAAACATGAGCGGCACAAGGGGCATGAGGTAGCGTTCGAGCGGGCGGCCGACGGTCGAAAGAAGGATCATATTGGAGAACCAGACGGCCGCCACGCCGCAGAAAAAAAACCACGTCTTTTTCCGGGTGCAGAGGAGCAGAACCAGCAGCGCGAGCGTCGTGAAAAGCACCGGGAAACTCTGAAACAGCCAGGCGCGGACGAGGCACTTGTGGAAAAAACGAAAGGGATCGCCCTCGAGGCGCGCGGCGAGCACGGCGTCCATCGCTGTGTCCTCCATCGCCGGCGGAAGAGCACGCTGGTGGCGGATTTCATCGAGGCTTTTGCGCGCGTCGATGATCTGCTTTTCGCTGGGAAATTCGTCTTTCACTCCGGCTCGAAAATGCAGTTGCGACAGGTCGCCCCGAATCTGGTGCGCCCAGGCTGCGGGCTGGTCGCGGACCGCCTCGACTGCAAAGCGCCGGCAGACGTGGTCCAGATCTTTGAGCGTGCCTCCACGCGCATGGATCGCTAGCCAAAGGTGCGGAACAGCGGTCCGTTTGATGATGATGTTGTTATCGAGTTTCGGGCGCTGGCGGTAGTCCTCGATGTCGGCGCGGATGACCTCCTTCAACTCTGGCTCGATGCCGCCGTCGAGTTTGGTCCACTGCGCGGTGCGTCCGAAAAAGAGGATGCCAGCCTGCGGTTCCGACGGGGCGACTTTTCTGGCCGTTGCGTCGTGAATTTTCAACGCCGCGTACGGCAGCGCCAGACCCGCGACAAGGCCCGCCAGACGCAAAAGCCGGGGACGCCAGCCGGGCTTGGAATACACAAAAATGCTCGCGACGAGAACAATGGGAAAGACCACGAAAACATTTTTCGTCATCGACAGCAGACTGGTCGCGAGTCCAGCGAGAAACAGCCAGCCAATCCGCTCCGCTTTCAGATCCAGCCACCACGCCCCGAAGGCAATGGAAGAGAAAAAGAAAAGTAGCGTTTCGTTGCGGATGAGATGCCCGAGGTGCAAAGGCAGTCCGTAGAGAGCCAGGGCCAACCCGCACACAAACAACGGCAGCACGGCGACACGTCCCCACCAAATCCGCGCCACCGCCACCGTCACCAGAATCGACACACTGCTCAGTCCGTGTTGAAGCCAGATCACACCTTTGACAGCACTGAATAACTTCAGACCCGCAGCAATAAGCAGGCTGTACGTCGGCCCGCGTCGCCCGTCAAAAATCATCTCGCCGGTATCGATCCAGTGGAAAGCGGCGTGCGCATACGAATTCCCGTCGTCCGACCAAAAATATGCGGGCAACAGATGCCAGAGGTAGAGACGGATTCCAACCACGACCGTTCCGAGCACGAGCCAGAGCAACGTTTCCAGCGCCAGCGGAGGTTCGCGCAAAAAAGTCACGAGCGACGCCAGACTCGAACGGAAAAAAACCTTCGGGGGCTTGGACAAATCGGACAGGAATTAGCGCGACGTTTTGGCTGGCGACATTTCAGACAGGGGCTCGGCGAGACGTCGCCCCTGGCTCATCGCGAGTTGCGAGAGCCAGTCGAGCCCGAGAGCGATGAAGATGAGAAAGATCCACTCGATGGGTTGCAGGTAGCGCGAGACGCCATCGCCAATCGCAAAGATGATTCCCATGTAGAGCAGCAGCGGGAGCCAGAGCGGCGAGGTGGCTTTAAACCGCGACGGCAGGCAGCAGGTCAGCAGCCCAAAAAAGGCCAGCGCTCCAAACCACGTCGGGCGAACCCCAATCCGCTCTTTGCGCACCTCCTGCATCCACTCAAACGCCATTGTGAAATGAAGCAGGTAGGGTTCATACCACATGTGCCGCTGCTTCCGCTCAGCGACGAGTGCGTCGTAGCCCGCGCGATCCAATTCGTAAATCAACTTCATCTCCGCGGGCCGCTCCTCCCACCGTTTTGCGTTGTTCGATACCTGCTCCTTCCAGAATTCTCGCGGCGCGAGTCGTGATCCCGCGTCGTCGTCGCAAAGCGTTTTTCCGATCTTGATCAGCGTGAGACGGATGAAGTCCAGGGGCGCAGCCCGGATGCCTTCAAAGGCCAGATCACGGGCGACGCGGGAAAATTTCTCGGGATTTGCGAAGAGCCTGGCCCATTCGGGACCGAGATCCTCTTTCCCGCGACTGAGCATCTTCTTGTACTTGGACTGCATCCACGCGTACTGCGAAAGATCCACGCGCGCCTCTTCGATATGTGGCTGGAGGATCTGCCGGTATTCGGCCCATTTCGTGCCCTCGGTTTTGACCAGCGGCAGGGTCGAACTCAGCAACAACCACTCACCTTGCGACGAACTCCCCGCGCTCAACATCACCACCACCGATGCCACCGCGGTGATGACATTCTTTTTTCCCCAGCGCCATGGGAGTCCCGCGATCAGCATCGCGGCGAGCATCAGCCCCAGCCAGATGGGCCTACCGTGCGGCTTCACTGCAACGATGGCCGTAGTCGCGATCAGGAACCAAAAGAGCCGGCGGCGATCCCGCAACGCTCCTGCCGGAAAGGCCAGCGCCACCGCGAGCACGACCATCGCCAGGAGGAGCACTTCGGCGATCACTTCGTGCTCATGCCACACCATTCGCGGCCAGATTGCGGCCAGCGTCGTCACCAGCGGCACCCATACTTTCGGCCACGCCGTGAGATGCAGCACTACCCAGCCGATGCCGAGGACTGTGGCCAAACCAAGAATGTGTTGGGCGACGGCGATGATTTGCAAAGTCGGGCCGGGCAGGACGGGCGTCGGGACAAGGAGCAGCGGATAGACCCAGCGACGCTTGGCGGGAAAACCGAATTTTTTCTCGATCCATGCCGAAGCTGTCGTCTTGAAGTACGAATTGCTGTCCGACCCGTAGTAAGCATCCGGGAGCGCCATCAGTACGGTGATGCGCAACGCCGCGCCGATAATCAGCGCTGGAAGACAAAGCAGCAGGTACTGGCGAATAGCCTGGCGCGTCGAGGCGTCGCTCGCGCGGGAAAGGGTTTGCATGAAGCGGTGAGTGAAGCGGACGCCGACAAAGATTCAAGCCAATCGGGTTTCGAGATTCCCTAACTCCGTTAACATCCGATCCTGCCCAGTGTCTTCACCGTCCGCCTTGACAGCCCCCGAATTTCTGATGCCTTCGTGCCCGCGGTCTCAACGGCGACCGGCCCTGAGAATGTCTCAACTCTCCTTCCGACACCGATCGTGACTTCATCGAAACAGGTCTCGGCCGCAGTCCCGGTTCCAGAAAGCAGTCACCGCGTAATTCTGCAGTACTGCCTGCCCGCATTGTTGGTTGGTCTGGCCCTGCGAATTGTCCTCCGGGCCTACATGCCACGGGCGTTCTACAGCCCCGATACGAACGAATTCTTCGCCTCGCATTTGATCGGCGGCAGCCGAACTTTTTTGCCAAAACTGATCTATGGCGCACCCGGGCGCCTCGGCATTCCATTTCTTCCTTTCGTCGCCATCTTCCAACATCTGCTCGGCCTGGTGTCGATTCTGGCCGCCGGATACCTTGCCGCCAAATGGCTCTGCAACTGGCGCTGGTGGATCGTTCCGCTGACGATCCTGATGGCGATTCAGCCCACGCTGCTTTGGTACGAACATTTCGCGCTGCCAGATTCCACCTTTGCGCTCATGGTCATGCTGGTCTGCTTGGCTGGTTTTCATTTTTCGGAGAAGCCGGGGAGCCTTTCGTTTGGATTGCTCTTCGGCGCGCTTTTTCTGGCGGCAGGCGCGCGCCAGGAAGGGTTCCTTTTCCTCGTCTTCGGAGTCGCCGTCGTGGCTCGCGCCTTCTGGCGCGAGTGGAAGAAGTTTTGCGTGTTTGTGCCGCTCGCGCTCGTGCTCTCGGTCGGCATCGCCAGGCTCTGCAAAACCTCCCAAGGCGGATACATGCTGCTCACCTCGCTGATCCACTTTGCTCCCGATCGGTTGTGGTCGGAACCGGCGCTCTCGGCACGGGTGCAGAAGCTGCGCGAGCATTTCAAGCCGCTTTGGCCGGCGTATCCCGATGATCACAACAAATCGCGAAAGCTGATCATCAGCGAAGTCGAAGACCATCTCCGAAACGAACGCGGGATCGATGAGGACCAAGTCCGCGAAACCAGCAGCGCTATCTACCAGCGGCTCGCCATGGAAATCGCGCTGCGCAACTTCTGGAGGATGCCAGTGCTCGCGTTCCACAAAATTCCGCGCCATGCATGAGGAACCGTCCGCGCCCAATTTCGGCTCCGAGTGGGCCCATGAAAAGCAACTGCGAATCATCTTTGGTTTGCCCGGCGAGAGGCCGTCGAAAGAACGCAAGATGATGAAGTTCTATCTGGGCCGCGAATACTCGTCGCGGGAGGAGTTGGAGCAGGATCTGCCGCGGCTGTATCGAGTGCTCCCCGGCGACATGCTGAGCCGGTATCAGCAGTCGTTTTACAAATGGGAATACGGCGTCCCCTGCCTCCCGGCTGAGAAGGTCGGAGTGCAGACCCTTCCCGCTCTGCCTCTCTTGTATCTGCTCGCTGTCGCCGGCTTTGCCATCGTGGCTTTTCGCGAAGGCGCAACTCTTTCGCGCAAACAACTCTGGATTGCCATGCTCGTGTTTCAAGCACTGGTCATCTGCTTGTCCGGCAGCCTGCGATCCCGCTACCGCCTGAGCTTCGAGCCATGGTTCCTCCTCGGTTTTTTCTGCCTTTTGGATTTCGTCGGCACGCTGCTTCGGAAAAAATGGACACGCTCGCGATCCAGCAACGAGGCGCACCGAGCGGTCACATCGGGTCCATAGAATCGCTCAACGGTTCCGTCGGTTTGTCGATCATGTCGAGGACGACTGCCTGGAGAAGCATTTGGAATCCGAGAATCATCGGCAGCATCGCGAGCGCGACCGTTCCGGCGCTCTGTTCTCCGCCGAAGACCGCGCTACTGCTCCAGCGCCACGCGCCGAAAATGCCGCCGCTGCAAAAGAGCAGGCCGCCGGTGAGGAGGAAGATGGTCACGATGTTCACGTCGTAGATGAAGTAGCGCCACCAGATGCGGTGCATCAATCCCCCGCATAACTTCACCGGAAAACTGCACAGGGCGCGCCATGGATTCAGCGAGCTATTTTCGTCGGCATACTTTGCCGGGATCGGCACGTCGATGGCGACGGCGCGGACGACGTTGAGCTGAATGAGCAGGCTGATCTCGAAGAAATAGCGGGTATCGAGGAGATGAAAATTGAGGAGCCGCAGGGCGTTGCTGCGCAGGGCAAAAAAACCGTTGGTCGGATCGGACACATGCCAGAAGCCGCTGGCCGCTTTGCTCAGCAAAGTGAGCCCGAAATTTCCAAACCGCCGGACTCGCGGCATCGAGCGCAAGGCGCGCAAATCGTAGAAGCGGTTGCCTTTCGCAAAATCCGCCTTGCCGGCGACCAGCGGCGCCATCAGCCGGGGCAAATACCGCGCATCCATCTGGCCGTCGCCGTCCATCTTGACGACGATCTCCGCACCCGCTTCAAGCGCGGCTTTGAAACCAGTAATCATCGCACCGCCCACACCCTCGTTCTTGTCGTGGAGAAGTATGGTCAGCTTTGGATCCG
>JBBSDS010000150.1:0-11411 GCA_038240495.1 Chthoniobacterales bacterium
AGATCGGGCAGGGTCATCGTCGTCGGCGATTTCTCGATTGCCATGTATTCCGCTTCGTTGAGCGCCGCGTTCGCACACTGGCGGCGAAACCACGGTGCGTTCAGGAACTTGTCGGCCCATTCGGGAAGGGGATTTGAAAGGTGGATCGCGACGTCTGGTTCACTGATCTGAAGGTGGATCTGTCTTAATGAAGCCCAAGCCTCCATCTGCAGTCTCCGCTGGAATTCGGCGCGCATGGTCGCCACATCCTGAGGCAACGACGACAGGCCATCTTCAGAAGCGGGCAGGCGGACCTGTTTCGAAGAGAGCAAACCATCCACGGCAACGGCGATCATCAGCGACACCAAAGTCGGATTCTCGACCAGGCCCTTGCGCAACCGCAACCCGGCGGCGAGTGCGCGGGCCGCGCCGTCTTGATCACCAGCCGCCAGACGGCGCAAGGCATCAGCAGCGATCACCTGCGCAAACTGTCGAATGCCGTGGAAATTCGGGACGCTCATTAAATAGCCGTCTTGCGGATCGCTGGCCCACCTCGCAGGTTCCGTGGCGAGCATGCGCCGGTAGCTTTCGTCGAGCTCAGCATTCACGGATTCGGTTGAGGCAAAGGATTGCGAAGAAATATCAAAATCATCCGACGGAGGAAGCTTGAGTGAAACCACCTCGACGGCGTGTTTGATCCGGCTCTCGGCAGCGTCGGGGCGGTCGAGTGCGGGCTCGAGACTCGCGGCCCGGGTTCCATTCTTGTAATAGAGCGAATTCACCTGCTCGCGCAGCACCTGTCGCAGAACCTGTGAACCAGCGTTTTCGCGGCTCGAAGTTAGCGTTTTTTCAAACTCCGACATCGGGTGGCCGATTTCGGCCCAGCGCGCTTCCGCCCGCGCCGCGATGGAGCGCGTCCTCGCTTCGTAACCCCAGGTGACGACCGCTCCCAGGACGGTGAGAACGGCAAGCGCTCCAACCGCTTCACCCACGACGCGCCAGGAGGGCAGCCGGCGCGCCTTGATCGCGAGCCATACCGAAATAACGCCCATGAATTCCACGGCCAGCAGGATGATCGAACGCTGCACATCGTTCGATTCGGTGCGGCCTTGTACGAGGATGATCAGCGCGGACCACCCAAGCACGGTGGGCAGCCAAAAGGCGATTCTCCTTGGCCCGCGCGCCGGCAAAGCCGCGACGGCGCCAGCCGTGAGCCATGCGGCCAGGACCGGCAGCAACAAGAGCGCAGTGACGCCGGGGAGCCGCGTCAGTGTCTCCTCCGAAGCCGAAGCTAACAATGCGGATAGCCCACCGAGAACCAGCCAAAGGGGGATTGAGCGAATCAAAATTTTCACGCTGCAGGTAACCAGCAAAAAACGAGCCTCTTTTGGTGTTTGCTGTTATTTCATTCACTCGCAAATCGTTCCGACGATCATTATCCGATAAGGCTCCAACTCGCTTCGGAAGGGATTTCGAGCAGAGCCTTGAGTAAGGCACCGATCGTTTTTTTTCGCGAAAATTTCCTGACAGCAAGACGTTGTCGAGAGAACCAGTTTGTGAAACGCCACTCGCATGCGACGATTAAATCAGTTCTGAAAAAGTCTATGCTATCCCAGACCACCGATCGTCCGACCCAGGAGGAAATAGCCACGCGTGCGCGGGAAATCTACGAACAGGAGGGCTACGCGGAAGGCCGCGCGCTCGAGCATTGGATGCGTGCGGAGCGGGAGTTGCGCGAGCAATTGAGCCACGCGGGAGGGCCGAACGGTCAGGCGCAGCCGCCGTCGCCCGAGCCCGGCGTGTAGTGATTTGGTCTGGCTTGCGCGCGCAGCCGCGACTCGACCATTGGCCGTGGATGGCGGAGAGTTTCGCGACCGTGAACAACCTGCGCTTCGTCATCCAAATCAGCAAAGGGCTCATCCGCGAGCCGCGCGTCCGGCGGACGCTCATGTTTTACAGCGTGCTCGCGGTGCTCCTGCTCATCTTCGCCGGCTCGACGTTTCTGTGGTCCATCCTGCGCGAGCATCCACTTATTTTCATCGGATACTGGGGCGTGTGTGCGTGGATCACGCTGCTGATCGTGCTGTTCGCTTTCTACGACCTCGCCAGCGTCCGTCTCCAGGCGCGGCGGGAGCGCCAACGTCTGATGAAGGACCACCTTAGCGAGCACGAAGAGAAGCCATCGGAATGATTCGCACGCGTCTTGAAAAGGAACGGCTGGAGGCGGAGACGCTCGCCCCTTACGCGCAGAAATCCGGGCAATCCGCCGGGCGGGCGCACGCGGAGCCGCCGCATCCGCACCGCACGGAGTACGAGCGGGACCGCGCGCGGATCATTCATTCGCGGGCGTTCCGACGGCTCGAGTATAAGACGCAAGTCTTTCTCAATGGCACCGGAGATCACTTGCGGACGCGGCTCACGCATACCATCGAGGTGTCCTCGATCAGCCGCACCATTGCGCGCGCGCTGGGATTGAATGAAGACCTCGCCGAGACCATTGCCCTCGCGCACGATCTCGGGCACGCGCCGTTCGGTCATTCCGGTGAGGAGATGCTCGACGGCCTGATGCGTGGGCACGGCGGCTTTGAGCACAACACGCAAAGCCTGCGCATCGTTGAGTTGATCGAGAAAAAGTACCCGCGTTTTGCCGGACTGAATCTCTCGTGGGAAGTGCGCGAGGGTTTGCAGAAACATCAAAAATTTTACGATCCACCGGTGCCGGGCGCCGAGGGAAAACACACCAGCCCGGCGCTCGAAGCCCAGATCGCCAACCTTGCGGACGAGATCACTTATTACAGCCACGACATCGATGACGGGCTCGACTTCAACCTCATCACGCCGGAGCACCTCGCCGAACTCGAAGTCTGGCAGCACAGCTCCAAAGAAGTGCATCACCATTTCCCCAAGCTCCGCGGCAGGGAACTGAACAGCTACGTCATCCGCTGCATCATCGATCGGCAGGTGCAGGACGTGATCGCGACGAGCGCCGCACTCATCGAGGCCTCCGGAGTTCAGAGTGTGGAAGACGTGCGTCGGCAAAAGAAACCGCTCATCCGCTACAGCCTGCCGCTGCTCAAGGCCAACCGGACGCTCCGCAAGTTCCTCTACAAAAATCTCTACTACCATCCGCGGGTCGCCGGAGCCAACAACCGGGCCTGCCTGTCCTTGAAAAATGTCTTCGAGGCTTATTTGAAAAAGCCGTCGCTCCTCGGTGTGACCACCGCAAAACGGATTCGCAAAGAAGGCCTGCATCGCGCCGTCTGCGACTATCTTTCCGGCATGACCGATCGGTATTTGATCGAGGAGCACGCGAGGCTCTTCGGCGATCTGCCGAGTAGAGCGAATCAAGTGCAACTGTAGCCAAAAAGAAGGAGTGTCATCCCGAGCGAGGTCGAGGGATCGGGCAGGTCCGCGGGCGGCGGCCACCAACCGCCGCTGGCCCGATCCTTCGACTGCGTTCCGTCCCACTCACCAGCCCCCGCTTGTCCCTTCCGCCTCTTCAGCCCGCGTTGGAACTCCGCTGAGGATGACAACGGCGTTTTAAAGTTTTGTCCGGCTGCCCAAGCCTACGCCATCGGCGCATCTCCCATTTCATCGGCGAGAGACCGGATGAGGAGACGCAAGCGCTGGCCGATGGACAATTGCTCAAACACCGCCTGCCGCCGCTCGGAGTCGCGCAGGAACGTATGCGCGACGATGTCGGAGAGAACCGCCGGGTCTTCGATTTGCGCGAGCTGCCGGTCGAGTGCGTCCGGCACGGGAACCCCATTCGTGCGCAACTGCGAGCACTGCTCGAGCAGTTTTGCCCTCAGCGTTTCGGCTTCATAGGGATCGGCTGATTGGGATTGAAGTTCCCGAAATTCCGCAATGCGAAACGGCGTCTCCTGGAGAAAACCAATGATCTTCACCCTCGCCAGACCTTGCAGCGCGAGATGCGAAGTCCCGTCCTCGTGCCCGACGCAGGCGCGCACGAGGCCGAGTCCGACGATGTGGTGAAAATCCTCGACTGAGCGGGCCTCGGAAATCCCTGGCTTCATCGGCGCGATGCAAAACATGCGCTGCTGCTCCAGGCTCCATTCGAGCATCTCGCGGTAGCGCGGCTCAAAGATAAGGAGCGGCAGGATTGCATTGGGAAAAAGCTGCGCTCCGGGAAGAACCATGACGGGCGCGTGTGCTGGGAGATTGAGTTTCTGGTTGGCGATGCTTTTCACGCGGAACTGTTTTCTCACTCTACGTTAGCACAGCCATTGCGGATTGCCGCGCTGCCGCATTACGTTGCGCGCGTGTCTGGCCAGGATCACGCGGGATTTGAACTCGTCACCGTCCAATCCGGCGCGCGCAGCCTGCGCTCGCGGGAATTTGGCGAGACCTTCCATCCCGTCGTCGGACCGATGGCCGAAGCGGTCGAACTCCACGTTCGCCAGCAGCGGCTCGTCGAGCGGGCGGCGGAAACGCCGGAGCCATTTGTCATTTGGGATGTCGGCTTGGGCGCCGCCGCCAATGCTGTCGCGGTGCTCGAAGCGTTTCACGGTCGAAGGCATGCGTCGGTGATCCTGCACAGCTTCGATCACACCACCGCACCGCTGGCCTTTGCGCTCCAGCACGCTGCTGAACTCGGCTATCTGGTGCCGCACACTGACGCGGCCGAAGGATTGCTGGCCGAAGGTTTCTGGAATGCCGGGGCGCTGCATTGGCAGCTTCACGTCGGCGATTTCCGCCAGCGCATGTCCACCGCACCGCCGCCGCACGCGATTCTTTACGATCCCTATTCGCCGCAATCGAATCCGACTCTTTGGACGCTGGAGCACTTCTCCGCCATGCGGGTGCGATTGGGCGCCGGCGTGCCGTGTTTACTGACAAACTATACCCGCTCCACAGCGGTCCGCGTCACGCTGTTGCTGGCCGGTTTCTACGTCGGACGAGGGGGCGCCACGGGCGAGAAAGAAGAGACCACCATCGCCTCGAACGAACTCGGATTGCTCGACCTTCCGCTGGACCGTCGGTGGATCGAGCGCGTTCATCGCTCCACACGATCAGCGCCACTCCGCGCGGAAAACAGCGTCGCCAAACGCATCTCCGAAGAAGATTGGTCGCGCCTTGCGGCCCATCCGCAGTTTTCCGCCGGGATCTTCCCGGCACGACTGAGCGGCGTCAGGCGGACCTGACAGCGGCGGTTTTCCGGGAGTTTTTGCTTCACGCAAAATCGCGTATCCGTTACATGCCCCGGATGGACCCCCAAAGGACGCGTATCGCTCCGATATTCTTGCGGACACGCTCACGCTGTCCCTTCGTAAACTCTTCGCCTTCGGTTAGCTATGGTCGCGGAGGCCAAAGCCGCCTTCTCGATACGGGTAACACAATCCTGAGGCTACTCATGGCCTTGATTGCCTTGGTGGCGCTGTTCGCCGGACGCGATGCTGTCGCGGGATCATGGGCTCCGCTGACGCGCACGGCGCCGAGCACGGTGGGGCTGATGGTGCTGATGTCCGACGGCACGGTGATGGCGCAAAACGACAACGGAACGGCGTGGTATCGGCTCACCCCAGACAGCACGGGAAGTTATGTGAACGGCACATGGAGCACGCCGCAGGCAATGCATGTTCACGTCTGTACTGCGGCACTCAGGTGCTGAAGGACGGACGACTGTTCATGGCCGGCGGCGAGTATGGCACGGGCGGCGCGTCGGGCGAAGTGTATGATCTGTTGACCAACGTCTGGACGCAAACACCCGCCTCCGGCCACACGTTTAGCGATGCAAACTCGGAGATTCTGTCCGACGGACGGGTGCTCATTGCCTTGGTGGAGGGATCGCTAAAAAGCACGCTGCTCTACGACCCGGTGGCCAATACCTGGAGTACCGGCCCGACTTGCAACGGCATCCATAACAAATCCGCGTGGGTGAAACTGCCCGATAATAGCGTCCTGATGGTGGATCGGCTTTCCACGAGTTCGGAGCGATATATCCCGGCATCGAACCAATGGATCACGGATGCCACCGTGCCGGTTTCACTCTACGATCCGTACGGCGATGAATGCGGACCGGGAATGCTGCTGCCGAATGGCAAGGTCATCATGTTCGGTGCCACCGGGCACACGGCGATCTACACGCCATCGGGAACCACGGCGAACGGCGCATGGGTCGCTGGACCCGATTTCCCCAATGGCAAGGGCATGCCCGACGCCGCCTGCGCGATGATGCCCAATGGGAAGATCCTTTGTGCCACCGCACCGATTCCGATTTCGGGCAATGTATTCCAGTCACCGACGACGTTCTACGAGTATGACTATCTGACAAATTCCTTCACGTCGGTGGCGACTCCGACCGGAGGAACCATTAGTCACGCCTCTTACTACGGCACCATGCTCACGCTGCCGGATGGCACGGTGCTCTACTCCCAATTCACCTCCCAAATCTACAGCTACCAGGGCGGCGGCACGCCTCTTGCCGCGGGCAAACCGGGAATTACGACGATCACCCCGAATGGGGACGGTTCCTTTCATCTGACCGGGACACAGTTCAACGGCATCTCCCAGGGATCGTGCTATGGCGACGATAACCAAAATGCGACTAACTATCCAATCGTGCGGCTGACTTCCGGGAGTAATGTTTACTACGCGCGGACTTACAACTGGAGCAGCACGGGTGTCGCGACCGGTAACATCGCGGTCACTGCGGAGTTCACCCTGCCTGCTGGTCTGCCCCAGAATCCGTATTCCCTTGTGGTGATTGCCAACGGCATCGCTTCGGATCCGCAGGCCTTTAATCCGTTTGTGAATCTGGCAGTGACCCTGCCGGCTAGTGCCACCGAGGGCAGCGCACCGGTGACGGGGACTGTCACCGCTTCGCCGGCGCCCGCCAGCAACCTTTCGGTGACTCTTACTTCTAGCGACACTTCCGAGGCGACGGTGCCCGCGACGGTGACGATTCTCGCGGGACAAACATCGGTGACTTTCCCACTCACCATCGTCAATGACGCGCTGCTCGATGGAACTCAATCCGTGACCATCACCGCCACGGGAGCGGGTTACGCTGCGGGATCAGGCACCATTGCGATCAACGACAACGAAACCGCCACGCTGACCGTGACCGCGCCGGCATCGGCGACCGAGGGTGTGGGCACGGTCACGGGCACGGTAAACATCAGCGCGGCACCCGGCAAAGCGGTGGCAGTGGCGCTCACCTCCGGTGATCCCGCGTCGTTGCAGGTGCCGTCAACAGTCACGGTTCCTGCGGGGCAGACGTCCGCGAATTTCACCATCACGATCATCGACGACAGCAAGATCAACGGCACCCGGCCTGTGCTCATCACCGCGCACGTCGCGAACTGGACTGATGGCACGGCGACGACCAATGTTCTCGACAACGAGAATACGAACCTGGTTGTCACCCTGCCCGCGTCGGTCACGGAAGGGGCGACTGGATCTGGCACGGCAACGATCTCCGGTACACTCACGTCTGCGCTCACAGTTTCGCTCGTATCGAACAACACCTCGCGCCTCACCGTCCCGGCGACGGTGACGATTCCCGCCGGTTCGACTTCGGCGACCTTCACCCTCACCGCGCCGGACAATGCGCTGACCGACGGGACGGCAACCGTCACCATCACGGCAAGCGCGAGTGGCTTAACGAACGGAACGGCGAACACCAGCGTGCTGGATAACGACGTGCATCATTATGCCATCGGTGCGATCGGCTCGCCGCAGACGAAGGGCGGGGCGTTCAGTGTCACCATCACCGCAAAGGATGTGAACAGTGTGACTATTGCCAACTACACGGGCACCGCGTCGCTTTCGGCCAGCGGCACGGGCGGCGCAGA
The DNA here is from genome assembly GCA_038240495.1 of Chthoniobacterales bacterium. GTDB lineage: Bacteria > Verrucomicrobiota > Verrucomicrobiia > Chthoniobacterales > Chthoniobacteraceae > Chthoniobacter. The sequence continues at coordinate 7,797 of JBBSDS010000150.1, forward strand.
CACCATCACACCCACGGTGACGACCGCATTCGTGGCCGGCGTCTGGACGGGTAATGTCACGGTCAACACCTTCGATACCAATGTCGTGCTGACCGCGAGCGATGGTCTCGGGCACACCGGCAGCAGCAATACCTTCACCGTCGGCATCGGGTCGCTGCATCATTTTGCCTGGAACACGATCTCCAGCCCGCGCGCGACCCGCACCCCATCTTCCGCAACGATCACCGCGCAGGATATTGGGAATAACACGGCGACTAGCTTCACCGGCACGGCTGCGCTGAATTGCGGTTTCGCTTCACGCTCCGTCGGCACCGGCACCGGGTCCAGTTCGACCAATCAGATTGTGAACCTCGCGCCCGGCACGCTCATTGATAGCGCGAGCAACTTTGTCGCCGGCGAAAGTGGCTCCTCGACACACGTCGGCGGGGCGGCGAACCAGTTCCAACTCGGCACCCCCAGTCTCATCGGCGTCGCTTTCAAGACGACCGTTGGCGGGCCCGATTACTACGGCTGGATTCGCATCACGATCAACAACTCGAGCCCTGGCAGCATCGTGGACTGGGCCTACGAAAACCCCGCTGGCACGCCCATCGAGGCGCCCGAAGCGAGCAGCACAGTGCTCTTGGGTTTGGCGCTCGGCGGGATGAGCATCCTCCGCCGTCGTCCGCGATCACACGGGTCAAAAGGCTCCGTCTCGCCGAAACCCACCGGCGGAGGTCGGCGGTAGTTGTATCAGTTTGGGGGTTGTAGCGGTGGTCTGCGACCGCCGACTGAAGCTGCCGAGCACGTTCCCTATCTGCGTGTCATCCTGAGCGGAGCGGAGGCGGCAGGGCGGGCGCAGCGCAGTCGGAGGATCCCCGCGCATTCACGGGCGACGTCGCAAAGAATCGCCGGAACCCTTCGACTCCGTTTCGTCCCACCTTCGCCCCTGACGAAACTCCGCTCAGGATGACGCGCAATCATATGCTGAAACTATTTCTGAGAGATGCGCTAACCGCCGAGCAGTGACATTTCCGCTTTCGGAGTCTGCGGCGTGAGCGTGGTGCGGATTTCCGAGTAGCGATCGTCGCGCGCGCGCCAGACCGCTGACATGATTCGCCTAAGCTCCTCGTCGCCGGCTCCGGCGCGCAAGGGCGTCCGCAAATCGGTGCCATCGGCGGCAAAGAGACAGGTGAACAGCCGGCCATCCGCCGATAGCCGCGCCCGCGTGCAATCGCCACAAAACGGTTGCGACACCGATGAAATCACGCCGATTTCACCGCCACCGTCGCGATGGCGAAAGCGGCGCGCGACTTCTCCGAGGTAGTTTGGCGCCGCGGGTTCGAGCGGGATTGCATCGTGCAAGAGTTCGATGATCTCCGCCGCCGGGACCACGTCCGTGAGCCGCCAGCCGTTGGTATTGCCGACATCCATGTATTCGATGAAGCGCAGGATGAATTCCGGCCCGCGAAAATGTTCCGCCATTGCGACCACATCCGCATCGTTCACCCCGCGCTTCACCACCATGTTGATCTTGATCGGAGCGAACCCAGCCTCCAGTGCGGCGTCGATCCCGCGGAGCACGCGATGCACGGGAAAGTCCACGTCGTTCATCGCGCGGAAAACCGCATCGTCGAGCGAATCGAGACTCACGGTCAGCCGTCGCAGGCCGGCCGTTCGCAGCGCGCGCGCTTCTTCGACGAGTCGCGAACCATTCGTCGTCAGCGTGAGGTCGCGCAGGCCGTCAATCCCGGCGAGCAGTGCGATGAGTTGATCGAGATTTCTTCGCAGCAGCGGCTCGCCACCGGTGAGGCGTAATTTTTCCACGCCGAGTCCGACAAAAATCCGCGCGAGGCGCGCAAACTCTTCAAACGACAGGATCTCCGGCTTTGGCAAAAAATCGTAGCCGCGCCCGAAGACCTCCTTCGGCATGCAATAGGTGCAACGACAATTGCACCGATCCGTGACCGAGATCCGGAGATCGCGCAGCGGACGACTAAGTTGATCTTGAAGAGATGTGCTCAATGCCAGACCTACCGCTAACGGCATCGATGACACCCCGCAAGCGACGCCGCGCTAACTCAGGCTCGCGAGTGCGGCTTTGATCGCGTCGAAATTTGGCAGGTCTTTGGGCGTCGGCGTCTGCTCGGAATAGACGATCTTCCCGGCGGCATCGATCACGAAGGCCGCCCGCGCCGAACTGTCGCCGATGCCAGCGATGCCTTTGAAAATGACGTCGTAGGCCTGCGCGACTTCCTTGTTCAAGTCACTGGCCAGCGTGATGCCGATATTGTTTGCCTTGGCCCACGCCTCCTGCGCAAACGGGCTATCGATCGAGACGGCCACTACTTCGGCGCCGGAGTAGGCGTCGAGACCCTGCGAGACGCTGCACATTTCGCTCGTGCAGACGCTGGTAAAAGCGAGGGGAAAAAAGAGCAGCACCGTGCTCTTGCCGGCTGCGGGGATGGCGACGTCCACGAGGCCGTCGGCTTTCTTGCTCTTGAGGGTGAAAGAGGGGGCTTTGGTTCCAACTGCGAGAGGCATAGGGATTTGGTGATTGGTTGACTTGTTGATTTGTCGATTGAGGAGTGATGCCGCGCGCCGTGATCGGCGACGCATCCGCGGGCGCCAATCAACAAGTCGTTCGTCGAACAAGTCAACCAATCCTTCCCATGACCACGCTCTGGTGGACCCTCACGCTCCTGCTCATGCTCACCGGCCTCGTCGGGTCGGTCGTGCCGCTGCTGCCGGGAACGACGATCATTCTCGCCGCGGCTGTGCTGCATCATTTCATGCTCGGTGAGGCGGAGAGCGTTGGCTGGTGGACGCTCGGCGGGCTCGTCGCGCTCACCGTGCTTTCCTATGTGCTCGATTTTATCAGCGGATCGCTCGGCGCGAAAAAATTTGGGGCAACGCGGTGGGGCGCCATCGGTGGAATCGTCGGCGCCATCGTCGGATTGTTCTTCGGCATTGTCGGAATTTTCGTCGGCCCACTGGTCGGTGTTCTTGCCGGAGAGTTGATCGGCGGAAAAGGTCTGCTCCCGGCAGGAAAATCAACCTGGGGCACATTTCTCGGCACCACCGCGGGGATGATTGCGAAGCTGATGATCGCCGCGCTCATGATCGGCTGGTTCCTCGTCGCGGCGCTCGCTCACTAAGCTCAACCAGCTTGCGAGCGAAGGAGAAAAAGCAGTGCACCGGCAATAACCGATTCACTCAACCAAGCTGGGAGTCGCGTGTTCATGTCGATCTTGCGGAATCGTTGAGACATTAGCACGACCCGCGCTCTTGCCAAAGAGGCCTCTCTCCGCTGTGCTCCGCGAACCTCAATATGTCGAACTTGTTTGATCTCTCGAATGAAGTCGCCGTCGTCATCGGCGCGACTGGTGTGCTCGGTGGCTCCCTGGCTGAAGGATTGGCCGCGGCAGGTGCAAAGATTGCCGTTCTCGGACGGAGCGCGGAACGCGGCGAAGCGCGTGCGAAAGCAATTCGTGATGCCGGTGGAACGGCACAATTTTTCTCCGCCGACGCCATCAGCTACGCCAACCTGGCGCAAACCCTGATCATCGTCGGCACATCCCTCGGCTTCAGCGGCGCCCTCTCGAGCCTGATCGACGTCGACCGCCGCGGCTAGCC
>JBBSDS010000151.1:0-11299 GCA_038240495.1 Chthoniobacterales bacterium
CTTGCCGCCGCGCGAATGGCCGACCACGGCGACTCGCTTGGCGTCGATGTCAGGGTCGCTGGTCAGGTAGTCCATGCAGCGGCTCGCGCCCCAGGCCCACGCGGCGATGGTGCCCCAGCTATCCGCCGCGCGCGGTGGTGAGTCGAAGATTGCGTGGACGCCTCGGGTCCAGGCATCGGGTTTGTCCGGCGCGACATCGGCATTGTAAAAAGCCGCGGCTGCGTAGCCCCGCGCGATCATTTCCTCCGCGGGCCAGAAGGGACTCTTCTCCGCACGGGTCGGGTCGATATTGCTCGGCGGGCGATTGCAAATCAGGAGCATACACGGCGCCGGTTTGCGCGTCGCATTTGGCACGAAAAGCACGAGCCGGATCGCGCCCTCACCACCCGGCCCGCTGAAGCTGATCTTCAATTGTTTACGCGTGGCTTTTCCGTCCATCGCGTCGGGCGCTGTGTCCGTCAGCTCAAATACTAAGCCGTTCGGGCGCCCAATCGGCGCGCGCCCATAAACGTGGGTGCGAAAGAGTTCGAGAATCTCTCCCCTGCGCTGTTGCCGCCACGTTTCGGCGGCGGTCACTTTTCCCCCATTCTGGAGCGTGAGCGGATCGGGAAGTTTTAGCTCCGCCGCGTGCGCGGACAGGACAGCGAACGTAGTGGCAATCAGGAGAATGCGGGGGTGCATAGCTGAGCTCCTTATACCATCTCCCACCGATCTTCGGACTGTATTTGAAGAATGACGGAACTACGGAATTGACCAAATGACGGAATCCAAGACGCCGTCTGTTCATTCCGTAATTTAGAAAAATTCCGTAATTCCGTCCTTCTTTCCGACTGCGCCAGCATATCCGACTGTCCGTGGAAAAATCGCTTCACCACGGAATCTCGGCGCGGTCGCGAAGGAATTTGCCGGTGAGATTTTGCGGAGCCTCCGTCGCGAGCCAGACGATCGTGTCCGCGCCTTCCTCGACGGATCGGGTTGCGCCCGAGCCGCCCATGTCGGTGCGCACCCAGCCGGGGCAAACGGAATTCACCGCGACCTTCGGAAGTGCCGCGGCGAGCTGCGACGTGACGCCGTTGAGCGCAGTCTTTGAAATGCAATAAGCGGGCGCCCAACCATCGGCGCCGTCGGTCAATTGTCCGCCTCCGCTGGAGACATTGATGATCCGCGGCGCACTACTTTTCGCGAGCAGCGCTCCGAAAGCTCGCGCCACTCGCAGCGGACCCAGCGTGTTCGTTTCGAGCGTCTTTCGGAGGAGATCCAGCTCGACCTCGAGAATTGCGGAGTCGCCATCGAAAAGGATGCCGGCGTTGTTCACCAGCACGTCGAGATGATCGGCGATCCCGGCAAACTCGCGCGCCGCCGCGGTCACGCTGTCCGCGTCCGTCACGTCGAGCTGAATGAATGTCGTTTTCGTCCCGCCGTTCGCCAATGCCTCCGCCGCCTGCCGCCCGGCCACAGAATTTCGTGCCCCGAGGAAAACCTGGAAGCCTTTGGCGACGAGCTGCCGGGCGACTTCGTAGCCGATGCCTTTGTTCGCGCCGGTGATGAGTGCGGTTTTCATGGGTTGATGAGCTGTTCGTTGAATCAGTCAGCTTGAGGATGATCATTCCAATGTTCGAGATTTCAACCGCCGAAGCGCTGTTCTCGACGAACCGGAAACTGTAAACCACTGCCATGACCTCCCCACTCCCCCGCCTTGTCCTCTTCGTCACCGCACTAGCCACGACTTCGTTCGCACAGACCGCCACACCAAAGCCGATGGCCAACGACTATGTCGGCAAGCTCGCCGCGAATCTCTCGCCGACGCGCGAAATCGTTTACAAGAAAGTGGCGGATCGCGAGCTGCACCTGCACATCTTCAATCCCGACGGTTGGAAGGCGACGGACAGGCGCGCGTGCTTCATCACGATTCATGGCGGCGGCTGGGTTAACGGAGAACCGAAGCGCATGTATCCGTTTGCCGATCATTACGCGAAGCTCGGGCTCGTCGGCATCAGCGTGCAGTATCGCCTCGACGATCCGAAGACGCAGACGACGGTTTTCGACTGCGTGAAAGATGCGCGCTCGGCGGTGCGCTACGTGAAAGCTCATGCTGCCGAGTTGGGGATTGATCCGCAGAAGATCATCGTCAGCGGCGGCTCGGCGGGCGGGCATCTCGCGGCGGCGACGGCGATTTTCGATGGCGTGGACGAGGCCGGCGATGACGCGAAAATTTCGCCGACGCCGAGCGCGCTCGTCCTGCTCTTCCCGGTGATCGACACCTCGAAGGAGGGCTACGGCAACTCGAAGATTGGCGAGCGATGGAAGGAGCTGTCGCCCGCGCACAACGTCCGCGCTGGCTTGCCGCCGACGATCACATTTCACGGCACAGGCGATACGACCTGTCCGTTCAAAGGCGCGCAGATGTTTCACGATGCGATGCTCAAGGCGGGCAATCGCAGCGTGCTGGTCGTCAACGAAGGCGGGGCGCACGGTTACTTGATGCGCACACAACCGCTGTATGAGGAGTGCCTGAGCAAGTCGGATGCGTTCCTGACTTCGCTCGGACTGATCGAGCGACGCTGATGAAAACGGCTCTTTTGTTCCTCGCGCTCGCGCCGTGGGCGGTCGCTGCCGATGCACCGCCCACAGTTGCGCCGCCGTATTACGCGATCAGTTACGAGGCATCGGACAAGTCAGGCGAACTGGCCATGCCGGTGACTTACACGATCTGGTTTCCCGAGGGCGTGAAGGCGCTGCGCGGCGTGATCGTTCACCAGCATGGCTGCGGCAAAGGCTCGGGCGTCACGGGACGGACGGCAGCTTACGACCTGCATTGGCAGGCGCTCGCGCGGAAGTGGGACTGCGCGCTGCTCGGCCCTTCGTATCAACAGCTCACCGACACGGACTGCCGCCATTGGTGCGATCCGCGCAATGGCTCCGACGTGGCGTTTCAAAAAGCGCTCGCGCATTTCGCCAGCGAATCCAGGCACCCCGAGCTCGCCACCGTGCCGTGGTGTTTGTGGGGGCATTCCGGCGGCGGCTTTTGGTCGAGCCTCATGCTCACGCTGCACCCCGAACGCATCGCGGCGATCTTCTATCGTTCGGGCTCCGCTTACGCCGTCTGGGAACGCGGTGAGATTCCCAAGCCCACGCTGACACCAGCGGTGTACCAGGTGCCGTTCATGTTCATCGGCGGTGTGAAGGAAGCGGAGGACAAGAGCCACGGACCGGCGCGCATTGGCGATCGCGCGATGCTCAAGGCCTGGCGTGAGCACGGCGCTCCGGGCGGGCTCGCGTCCGATCCGCTCAGCGGTCACGAGTGCGGCGACTCGCGCTACCTCGCCATCGCCTTCTTCGACGCCTGCCTCGCCCAACGCCTGCCCGATACAAGCAGCGGCACGCAGAAGCTCAAACCCGTGGATATGCAACTCGCATGGCTGGCCGCCCCGGACTCGAACACCGCGCAGCCCGCAAGCGAGTTCAACGGCAAGAAAGCCGCCGCGCACTGGCTCCCAAATGCCGCCTTTGCCAAAGCGTGGAGTTCCTACAATCAGACCGGACATCCTGATGACACAACTCCCCCACCCGCGCCCACGAACGTGCGCCTCAACGCCTCGGGCGAACTGACTTGGAGCGCAGTGGCCGATCTCGAAAGCGGCCTCGGCGGCTTCATCATCGAGCGCGATGGCAAAGAACTCGTCCGCCTGCCGGAGAAGCCCGTTGGCAAACTCGGCACGCCGTTATGGCAAGGTCTAACGGGCGGCGACACACCCGTGGTCGCAATGCCGCCGATGAGTTTCAAGGACACGAGCGTTCCGCCCGGCGAGAAGCACCAATACAGCGTTCGCAGCGTGAATGCCGTGGGCTTGTCATCGCCACCGAGCGCCGCGGTTCAACCTTAGAGCAGCCAGATCATGTCGTAGCCGTGGTAGAGCGTTACCGGAAAAACGGTAGTCATCCCGAGCGAAGTCGAGGGATCGGGCCGGTGGTCGCCACCCGCGGACCTTCCCGATCCCTCGACTTCGCTCGGGATGACACGCCTTCTTTTTTGGCGACCGCTTTTGGAAGGGTGACCGTCGGCCACAGGGGGCGCGGGCTTTCGTAGCATCTCTCAGCGATTGCAGGTCAATCGCGCGATCAAGCCAACTCCAGCCCGCGCATCGTTCCCTTCGCGGTGGAGAATTCGCTCTTCTCGATCCCGAGCCGTTGCAGCATCGAGACGTAGAGATTGCTCAACGGATAGTTGTTCTTCGTGTCGAAGGCGAGGTGCTGGCCGTGTTTGAAGCCACCGCCGGCGAGGAGCACGGGGAGGTTCACGTTCGAGTGCGAGTTCGCGCTGCCCATCGGCGTGCCGTAGAGCACCTGCGTGCGGTCGAGCAGCGATTCGCCTTCTTCCTTCACGCTCTCGAGCGCGGTGAGAAAATCATTGAGCGCGCCAAACTGCGCCTCTTCCTTCTCGCGCAATTCCGCGACGGCTTCCGGGCGATTGCCGTGGTGCGTGATGTTGTGAATGACAGTCGTGTCGATGAAGAGCGTGATGATCCGCGTCGAGTCTGTCTCGAGGGCGAGCTTGATCACGTCGAACATCAGCCGCGTCTTCGCCACGAATTCGCGCGCGTCGTCGATGTCGTTTGGCGGCTCCGCTTTCACGACAGGCTTCGGTTTGTATTCCCACTCCTCGGAGCTGTGCAGGCGCTTCTCCAGCTCACGCACCGAGGTGTAATATTCGTCCATCCGCTGCTGGTCGGCTTTCGAAAGCATCTGGTTCAGCCGCTTCGATTGTTCGCCGACGAAATCGAGCATGCTTCGGCCCTGGCGCAGCGCCTCGACATTTGCCTCCACCTCGCTGGCCTTTCCTTGGACAAACAGTTTTTGAAACAGTTTGCGCGGACTTTTCTCCGCCGGAATCGGCGCACCGCTGCGCGTGTAGCTGAGCGTCGGCGAGCCATCGCTGACCATGGCCAGCGGAAGCGACGGATAGCGCGTCGCGACGCCGATATGCTCGGCGGCGAGTTGGTCGAGCGACACCCAATTGCGGAATCCGCCCCGCTCCGGATGCGGTGTGCCGGTGAGAAAGCACTTCTCCGCCGCATGCCCGCCCGTGACGCCCGGCAGGCTGACGCCGGAGAACACCGTCAGGTTTTTCCGATGCGCTGCGAGCTTCTCCAAATAAGGCGTCAGCGCAAAATCAAGACCCGCTTTTTCGGGAAAGAAGAGCTGCGGCATGATGCCCATATTCGTCTCGATGGCGACCATGCGCCGGGGCACCGCCGCCTGCGCCGCACGAGCCGAAGCGGTGCTGAAAACCGGCAGCATCGCTTCGAGAAGCGGCAGGGCCATGGTGATGCCCGCGCCGCGGAGAAAAGTGCGGCGGGAAAGGGAGGAATTGAGGCTGGTGTTCATGGTGTTTCTGGCCTGCGGGATTACGGCTTCGAAGCGTCTTTTGCTGCCGCGATTTCCGCGACGTGAAGTTGCGTCCATTGGGTGCTGCTGACATTGAAATAAATTCGGCGGCCGTCCGGGCTGAAGACCGGATGCGGATGCGAGACGCGCCAGGATTTTGCCCCGTGCGAATTATCGAAGCGATGGATGATGACGTAATCGTTTCCCCGCGCGTCCGCGACCACTACGCCCCACTCTTTTTCCGTGCCGCCGAATTGCTCAAGCGTCGTGTCGGTGACGATCAGCTTCCCATCCGGACTGGCCGATGGGTGATCACCACGCACTGCCGGCAGACCTGGCAGTCGGCGTAATTTCCCGTCGTTACTGTCGAACATCGTGAAGCCAACCTCGACAATCGTCCGCCCATCGGGATGCCACGCGGGATGGCCCCACTTTTCTCGCTGATAGAGAAAGCGGTGCTCAGCAAGGCTGTAGCAGACAAGCCCGAGACGCTGGCTCGCGGACTTGCTGCGCGGGTCTTCGCCGGTGGGCGTCGCGAGCTTGAAGAAAATGCGCGAGCGGTCGGGGCTGAGTTCCGGGAAGAAGATCGAAAACGGTTTATCGCCGAAATTCTTGGCGATCAAATCGGGGTAGGCCGCCTTCACTTCCGCCGCCGTGAGCACGGTTTGGATTTCTCCCGTGGCGACATTGAGCAGCTCGAGATCGCGCAGCGCGTTGGGATTCCAGTGCGGGCCGTAGAGCGGCACGACGTCAGCATCCGGGCGGCCCCAGCAACTCAATTTATTCCGCGCCATGACGCGTTCCGCGCCCGACTCCAAATCCACCACCGCGACAAACCACTCACCATCGCGCTCGCCGTGGAAGGCCACGCGCTTTCCACCAGAAACCCACTGCTGGCAGGCCACACGATGTGCGTCCTCGACATTGACATTCGTCGCGAGCACACGTTCGGTCCCGGTCGCGCGATCACGTATGCGAACTTCGCCATGATGCGCGTCGGGTGTCGTCGATGAAAAGAAAAGCACGCTCTTGCCGTCGGGGCTTTCCGGACACGTGTTGAAATAGGAATGAATGGTATGCCGCGCGTCACCGGGAGCCGCTTCGCGAATCTGCACGCCAGTGCGCCACGGCGCGAGCGGGTCGTCGTCGCCTTGCGCATGGGCGAGCAGGGCGATGCCGCTGGCGATTGCCATTGCACCGACGTTCCATCGTCCCGTTTTTTTCGATTGCTGGATGTTGGGGGGATTCATTGATTGGAGTTTCTGTTGCTGGGTTGAGAGCTGGGTTCCGGTCGTCGCCAATCTCGGAACGCGACGGGACGCTGTCTTATCCAACTCGATTATGCCGCCGCGATGGCACGCACGGCGAGATTTTGCACGAGGCAGAGCTCGGCGAAGAACCGGGCGTTCTGTTCCATCGTGCCCACGGAGACGCGAATCCATTCGGGCAAGCCGTACGAACTCATGTCGCGAACAATCACGCCGCGCTTCATCAAAGCCTGAAAAACCGCGCGGCCGTCGCCGACTTTCACGAGCACAAAATTCGCAAAGCTCGGCACGAATTCGAGTCCGATCGCGGTAAATTCGCGCTGAAGAAAATCGCGGCCTTCGATCGTCAGCTCGCGCGTTTTCCGCTGGTGTTCTTCGTCGGCCAGCCCGGCGAGCGCACCGGCTTGAGCGATGCCGTTGGTGTTGAAGGGTTGCCGCGTCTTTTGCAAAACGTCGATCAGGTCCGCCTTCGCGAGCCCGTAGCCGATGCGGAGATTGGCAAGTCCCTGAATCTTGGAGAACGTCCGCAACACCACGACGTTGCGCCCCTCGCGAACGAACCTCAGCGTGTCGGGCGGGTTCTCGTTGAACTCAAAATACGCCTCGTCAAAAACGACGATGACGTGCTCGGGCACCTTGTCCATAAAGCGGTCGATTTCCTCCTGCGAGAGGAGCGTGCCGGTGGGGTTGTTCGGATTGGCGATGAACACCTCGCGCGTCTTCGGAGTGATCGCGCGGAGCATGCCGTCGAGATCATGCGCGAAGTCGGGGTCGGGCACCTCGATGGTCTTCGCGCCGAAGAGCGTCGCCATGAGCTTGTAAACGACGAAGGCATGCCGGGCGGTGACGATTTCGTCGCCGGGATTGAGGAACGCCTTGCCGATGAACTCGATGATTTCATTCGAGCCGCATCCGAGGATGACGTTCTCGCGTTTCAACTCCATCTTCGCGGCGATGCCTTCGCGCAGATAGTAGCCGCCGCCGTCGGGATAAAAGTGCGACCGATCGAGCGAGGCGCGCATCGCCGCGAGCGCCTTTGGCGACGGGCCGAGGGGGTTTTCGTTCGAGGCAAGCTTGATGATCTGATGCGGCTTCAGGCCGAGTTCGCGGGCGACGTCTTCGATCGGTTTTCCCGGCTCGTAGGAGACAAGATCGTGCAGCCAGGGGTGGGCGGAATTCCAAAGTGACATAGAGCCGCAAACCTTAGCGGAGGGTCTCGAAAACGCTAGTGGTTCCCAAGGCAATTGCATCGAAATGGGGTGTCGTAGCGCCGCGCCAGCGGCGGCTTCCAACCCCTGTCATTCTGAGCTTGCGAAGAACCTCTGATCATTGTCTTTCTCCGCCGTGTCCCGAAACCAGGGCGGCGCGCGGGCCTCGGGAGAAAGCGCCGTGGTCAAAGACAGAGATCAGAGGTTCTTCGCAAGCTCACAATGACAGTGTGGGGCGACGCGCGGCGTCGCGTTTGTCTCGGTGAATCCGGATTCTTTGATGCGATTGCCCTGCAGTGGTTCCCCTACTTGAGGATTTCGCGATACGGCTTTTTCTGCCGATAAAGTTCGATCCGCGTTTTCAGGTCGGCCTGAACTTCTGCGGCCTCCTCCCCAGCCTGCTTGACGGCTTCTTCCTGCCACTTCACCGCGTCTCCAAACTCGCCTTTTTCCGCGTAGGCGGCGGCCAGCGTATCGAGATAGGCGGGGTTCTTATATTCCGTGAGTGCGCACGCTTGATTCGCGAGTTCCACTGCGCGCTGGCCATTGCGAAGGCCATCGGTGGTCCCCGTGGCGAGCAGCCACGCGAAGTCGTTGAACGGCTGGGCTTCGGCGGGGTAGCGGCGAATGATTTCCGTGTAATCGGTAAGGGCTTTTTCGATTTCACCGGAGCCGTAAAATGTGGACGCGCGTCCGAGCATCGCGCGGAAATCTTTTGGATCAGCCGCGAGCAGCGCGTCGTAGTCGGCGAGCGCATCCTTCCAGCTCTTCGCGGTGCGGCGCAGTTCCGCGCGACCGAGCAGCGCGGGCGCATCTTTCGGATTCAATTTTAGCGCGGCCTCGAAGTCGGCCATCGCCTTGTCGGTCTGGCCGAGACTCGCGTGGGCGTAGCCGCGTTGCGCGAGCGGGCGGGCGTCGCCGGGCAGCAGTTCGACGGCTTGGGTATAATCCTCGACCGCCTCTTTGTAGTCACCCTTCAAATAATTCACGCCGCCCCGTCCCGTGTGCCCGGATGGGTCTTTGGGATTGAGCTGGATGCAGTGATCGAAATCCCGGAGCGCGTCGTCCCACTCTTTTCGCAGGACGTACACCTGGCCGCGTGCCTGGAGTGCTTCCCGATTCTCCGGCTGGGCGGCAATGGCAGCATCGAGGTCGCCGAGCGCGGCGCGACTGTCGCCGCGGTCGCCGAAGAGCAAGCCGCGGAGGAAAAGAGCGAGGTTGTTGTTCGGATCAATCCGCAGCGCCTGATTGAAATCGGCCAGCGCGTCGTCCAGCTTGCTCAGTTTCTGATAAACGTAACCGCGATGCGCGTAGGCCTCGCCATTCACCGGCTCGAGCCGGATTGCGGCGTTGAGGTCGGGCAGGGCTTTTTCAAAGTCCCCTTTTCCCGCGCGCAAACGCCCGCGCCAAAAATGCGCCGGACCCAGTTCGGGATTATCCTTCAGCGCTTCGTCCAGCGCGCTCAATGCGCCATCGACATCATTGTTCCGCAGCGCCTCTTCGGCCTCTTGAAGATAATTGCGTTCCTTCGCTTTGATCGCCGCCGGACTCAATGCAGGCGAGATGAGGAGGACCGCAATGACGAGGGAGCAGCAGATTTTCAAGGAGTGAAACACGCCGGACGGTCACGCGTCGGGGCGGAGAGGTCAAGTGCGGTGAAGAAGCCATCAGTCGCTCCGCGTCACTCCCGTGATGGAGGCCGGCGTTGCCGATGGTTTGGACTTTGGACGAGATTATCGCTCTACTGAATTGAATGAAGTCGCGGCATCTAATTGTCATGGTTGCTTCGACCGTGGTGCTGCTCTACCCGCTGTCGCTAGGGCCAGTAGTGCGAATGCTGGCGCAAAGCGATCCGTTCACTCATCCCGACTTCGATCGGGCAGCAGATAGGTTCTACCTCCCGCTTAGGTTTATAAGCGACCATTGCCCGGCATTTCGCCATGCGATGACTTGGTATCTGAAACTGTGGGTTCCCAACTTAGTTTCAAATTGCGCCATTACCAAAGAAGCAGAGGTAGAAGGAGAATCGCCCCGGAAATTGTTCTCCCCTCCCGTGCGAATCCCGCTACATTCCGCGCTCCCGTTTTATCCCGCCATGTATCGCACCCACCACTGCCACCAACTCCGCAAAATCGACGAAGACAAAACTGTCACGCTTGCCGGATGGGTGAATTCGCGCCGCGATCACGGCGGCGTCATCTTCATCGACCTGCGGGATCGCGAGGGGCTGACGCAGGTCGTCTTCCGCCCCGAGGAGCATCCGCAAGTTGCGGAAGCCTCTCATGGTCTGCGCAGCGAGGACGTGATCCAGATTTCTGGCAAAGTCGCCGCGCGCCTCACGGGAACGGAAAACACCCGGCTCGCGACCGGCGAGATCGAAATCATCGCCAGCGAGCTGACGATCTTGAACAAAGCCGACGTCCCGCCCTTTCCGCTAGATGATCCGAAAGTGAACGAGGATCTGCGGCTCGAGTACCGCTATCTCGATCTGCGCACTGCGCACATGCAGCGGAACCTGCGCCTCCGCCATCGCGTGGTCAAAGCGACGCGCGACTTCCTCGATGAAGCCGGTTACCTCGAAATCGAGACTCCCATCCTGTCAAACCCGACCCCGGAAGGCGCCCGCGATTTCCTCGTCCCGTCGCGGCTCAACCCCGGCGCATTTTACGCCCTCCCGCAGGCCCCGCAGCAGTACAAACAGCTCCTGCAAGTCGCCGGGTTGGAGAAGTATTTTCAAATCGCCCGCTGCTTCCGCGACGAAGATCTGCGGGCCGAGCGGCAGCCAGAATTTACGCAAATCGACGTCGAGGCGTCGTTCGTTACCGAGGTCGAAATCCAGTCGCTGATCGAGGGCCTGCTCGTCCGAATTTTCAAAGAAGCCCGCGGCGTGGACATCCCGACGCCTTTTGCCAGGCTGCCCTACAGTGAAGCCATGAACCGCTTTGGTTCCGACAAGCCGGACCTGCGCTTTAGCCTTGAGCTGGTGGATCTTGCCGACATTTTTAAGGATTCTCAGTTTAAAGTTTTTCGGTCCGTGGCCGATGGCGGCGGCATCATCAAGGGCCTCAACGCCAAAGGTGCAGCTGCCCTTTTGAGCAAGGAGCAGCTCAAGAAATGGGAGGAGTGGGTGAAGACCGAATTTGGGGCCAAGGGGCTCGCTTACATCAAGTGGAGCTCCGGGGGCGAATGGGAGTCGCCCATCGTCAAATTCTTCAGCGAAGCCGAGCGTGCCGCGCTCACCCAACGGATGAATTTTGCCGAAGGCGATGTCCTCTTCTTCGGCGCGGACCTCAAGCTCGAATCCGTGTGCGAAGTGCTCGGTCGCGTCCGCCTTCGCTGCGCCGAAATCCTCGGTCTGCTCGCCGCTGCGAAGGACCAACTCAACTTCCTTTGGGTCGTCGATTTTCCGCTCCTCGCTTTCAGCCCCGAAGACAACCA
>JBBSDS010000152.1:0-11268 GCA_038240495.1 Chthoniobacterales bacterium
CCGTAGAGGTGGCTGTAGTTCGAGCAAAATTGCTCCGTCGCCATTTTCGTCGCGGCGTAGGGCGAGATGGTTTGGTTGATCAGCATGTCCTCGGAAAAGGGCGCGGTCTTGATGACGCCATAGACCGATGAGCTGGAGGCAGAGACGACGCGCGGGACGCCGTGAATCCGCGCGGCCTCGAGGATGTGCCATGTGCCGGTGATGTTGGTGTCGATGTAGAGCCTGGGTTCCTTGATCGAGGGCCGGACGCCGGCGCGGGCGGCGAGATGTACGATGCAGTCGGGCTTCGTCTCGCCGACGGCGCGCTCGACGGCATCCCAATCGCGCAAGTCGGCTTCGTAAACCGGCACGTCTTTGCCGAAGCCGGCGATGTTCGAGCGCTTGATCGCCGGATCGTAGAAATCATTGAAGTCGTCGAAGACGCTGACGCTATGGCCTTCCGCGAGGAGGAGGTCGGCAAAATTGGAACCGATGAATCCGGCGCCGCCGGTGAGGAGGACTTTCATGCGCAAACCGTAACGGAGGCGGGAAAAATGGAGCAAGGGAAAGTTCCCCGGTCATCCGCGGGGTCGCTGCTTTGCCGGTTCAAAGTCGCGGGATTTGGTCATATGACACCCTTTCCGAAACGCCGTGGGGACAATGGTATTGACACTGCTAAATCCCGGTGAGATGAACCAACGCAATCTTATTCTTTATGCCCGACGACATTCCCCCAGCCCCTTCTGAATCCTCCGAAGAAGCGTCCAAAGCAGAGACGATCCGCATCACGCTGCCATCGAAGCCGGAGCAGCCCACGGCCAAGCGGGAGACCGTCCGCATCAATCTTCCCGGCAAGCCCGCGCCGACGGCTCCGCTGCCTTCCGGGATTGGTCCAAAAAAGGAAACGACGAAAATTGTTGCCATGGACGATGCCGGGGCGCCGGAGATCAAAGTTCCGCCTTCGATGCCCCCGCCGCCGTCGGCATCCGGAGCCAAGCCTTTCGCTCCACCGCCGCCCAAGCCGCCGGGCTCGCTCGGCACCGGTCCGCTGAAGCCCGTCAGTGGCGTGATGCCGCCGCCCAAGCCGCCCACGCTCGGGGCGAAGCCTGCCGTGCCGCTCAAGCCTGCTCCAGCCGCGCCCGCTGCGGCGATTGCCAAACCCCCGGCTCCACCCGCGGCGTCCGGAGTCGAACCCGTCACGCAGAAGCCCGCGTCCCCCAAGAAAGAAACCGCCCGCATCACGCTTCCGCCCGAAGGTGGAAAGCCTGGGATGCCAAAAGCCACGATCAAAATGCAGCAAACACAGCCTCTCGTCCGCCAACCCGGCGCGACGCAGAGTGGAATCTCTCCGGCTCCGACGCCGCCAATGACGGTGGCAACGACGGTCATGGCGGGTGAATCCGCGCCCGACGGCGTGGTGAGCTTCCTGAGCATCGTGGCGCTGGTCTTCGCACTCGCCTCGTGCGCGCTCGTTTTTCTGGTCTTTCAGGCCAGTTCACTTTCGTAATTCGATTCCCAACTTTATTATGGCCAGCGCAAATGTCGTCACCGTCACGGATGCCAACTTCGAAATCGAAGTTTTGCAGTCCGACAAACCCGTGCTTGTGGATTTTTGGGCGCCGTGGTGCGGCCCGTGTGTGCAGCTTTCACCGGTGATCGATCAGATTGCCGACGCCACGGTGGGCCGTGCGAAAATCACCAAGGTCAATGTGGACGACAATCAGCAATTGGCCGCCAAGTATCGCGTGAACTCCATCCCAGCTCTGCTGGTTTTCAAAGGCGGGCAATTCAAGGAGCAACTCAACACCCGCTCGAAAGGCGATATTGTCGCCAAGCTCGACGCGCTGGCCTAAGCCTTCCTCGCTTTCTTTTCCCGACGCCGTGCTCTCGCAAGGGAGTGCGGCGTTTTCCGTTTCGCGTAAAGGGTTACGCGATTTCTAACTGCGCCCGGCTGTAGAGCACGGCCTGCCCACCGATGCCGACTCGAGCTCCGCGATCTTCGCAGAAAAGCTCACCGCCCCGCTTGGAAAGCTGGCGGGCGAAAAGCTTCTTCTTACCCAGCCGCGAACTCCAGTACGGGATCAGCGTGCTGTGCGCGGAGCCGGTGACGGGATCCTCCGGCACGCCCGCGCCCGGCGCGAAAAAGCGCGAGACGAAATCGCAGTCGGTGCCGGGCGCGGTGCAGATGACGCCGAGGCAGTCAAGCCGCGCGAGTTGCGCCGGGTCTGGCTGGAGACTGAGGATTTCTTCGACCGAGGAAAACACCGCGAGGTAGTCGCGATTCTTGAAAAGTTCGCGCGGCAGCCAGCCGAGCGCTCCGGCGATCAAGGCTGGCACTTGTTCGCAGCGCTGCGCCGACCACGAGGGAAAATCTAGCGTGATGAGTTCGCCATCGTGCGTTGCGCCCAGTTCGCCGACTTTCGTTTGAAAGCGGATCGTTTCGCCGGCAAAGCCGA
This sequence comes from Chthoniobacterales bacterium, assembly GCA_038240495.1. GTDB lineage: Bacteria > Verrucomicrobiota > Verrucomicrobiia > Chthoniobacterales > Chthoniobacteraceae > Chthoniobacter. The sequence goes on from JBBSDS010000152.1 coordinate 2,436, forward strand.
GCTCGCGAAAAATGACGAACGCAGCGGCGAGTGTGGCGTGACCGCAGAGATCGACTTCGACCGTGGGCGTAAACCAGCGCAGTTCGTACTGGCCCTCGCGGCCCACGATAAAAGCCGTTTCGGACAGGTTGTTTTCGGCCGCGATGGATTGCAGTGTCCCGTCGGGAAGCCAGGCGTCGAGAGGGCAGACGCCGGCCGGATTGCCGCCAAAAGCGCGGCTCGTGAAGGCATCGATTTGAAAGTATGAGAGAGGCACGCGGAGACTGTGGCAGAGAGCGCGAAGGCGCGACAAGCCGGGAAGGGACGATGATTGCTCCGCGGCAGAGCCTACTTCGCCGGCATCTTTTTTTCGAAGGTGCCTTGCGTGCCGAGACGCCCGGCAAATCCGCCGTCCATCAGCCACTCATGCGCCGCAGGGTTATCTTTCAGCCACGCGTCCCAGAACGCGGTGCTGCCGGCGCAGATCAGCTTTTGGAATTCGGAATCGCGTTCCTTGGCTTCGTCAGTCGTTCGCGGCGTTCCTGAGAAGACCATGTGGTCGCCGTTTTTGAAGATGAGCAGGCACGTTTCGGCGGCGCTCATTTTGTCGAAAGGGATGCGGCGCTCGGCGGCTTTCGTTTCGCCGATTGGACTGTCGTCGAGCGTGCCGGTCATGTGGAAAATGGGAATCGAGATCGCGTCGTAAGCGCGATCACGAGTGGCCGGGCGGGCGACCGGCGCGCTCATCTGGATCACGGCTTTGACGCGCGAATCCGCCCACTGCACTGGTCCGAAACTCTGACCCGCAACGGCCATCGTCGTGAAGCCGCCATACGAGTGCCCGGCCACGCCGATACGTTTCGTATCGAGCCGGCCTTTCAGCGGCGAGTTGGCGTCGCCGTTGAGTGCGATGAGTTGGTCGATGGCAAAGCTCACGTCCTTGGGCCGGTTGGCGGTGTTGCTCAGATTGAGCGTTGCGTCCTTCATCGCCTGGAACCGGTTCGGTCCCGCGGCGTCCTTCCACACGCGGTCGTCGCTGCCGATATGCTGGAGATGAACCGACACGTAGCCGCAGCCGGCCCAGTGCCGGCCGAGATATTCGTAACCTTCGCGCGAGCCGCCGAGGCCGTGGGAAAAGAGGATGATCGGGAGCGGTTCCGCGCCGGATTTTGGAAAGTAGATTTTAACCGGCACGTCGCGATTCCGCGCGTCGTCGCGCCACTCGTAGCGGATGGTATCCACCTCCCGATTCGGTACGGGTGGCGCATAGGAGGGCGGGTTCGCTACCGCGACCAACCCGAGGAACAAGGCGCAGAGCGAGGTGGAGAGCAATTTCACGTTTGCAAGACGCGATGCGATGCAACCCGGTTACGAGCAAAAAAGAACGCGCTGCCAGAAAATCCTGGCGGCGCGTTCAGTGAATTTTTGGTCCGCGAACGCTTACAGCGTCTTGCAGAATTCCTCAAACCGATCGACGCCCTTTTTGATGACGTCGAGGCTCGTCGCGTAACTCAGGCGCACCGTGTTGTCGTTGCCGAACGCGACACCGGGCACAACGGCGACCTGATGTTTGCTGAGCAGGCGGTCGGCGAAATTCGTCGAGTTGAGGCCGAGCTGGCTGATGTTCACGAGCACGTAAAACGCGCCCTGCGGCTTCACGACGCTGACGCGTGGGATGGCCGCGAGGCGGTTCACCATGTAGTTGCGGCGGAGGTTGAATTCATCGCGCATGTCGCTCACCGCCTGCTGATCGCCCTTGAGCGCCGCTAGTGCGCCTTTTTGCGCAAACGAACATGGGTTCGAGGTGCTGTGACTCTGGATCGCGTCGATCGCTTTCGCGATGGCCTCGGGTGCGCCGAGGTAGCCGAGTCGCCAACCGGTCATCGAGTAGGCTTTGGAGAAACCATTGACCGTGATCGTGAGATCGTAAGCGCCGGGCAACGTCGCCACGCTCACATGCTCTGCACCGTCGTAGGTCAGCTTCTCGTAAATTTCATCGGACAGAATCAGAATCTCTTCATCGACGGCGACATCGACGATCGCTTGCAACTCTTCGCGGGTATAGACCGAGCCAGTCGGGTTGCCCGGTGAGTTGAGGATCACCAGCTTCGTCCGCGGCGTCATCGCGTCCTGGAACTCTTCCGCCGTCATCTTCCAGCCGTTTTCTTCCTTGGTCTGGACGAACACGGGATCGGCACCGGCGAGCCGCACCATTTCCGGATAGCTCAGCCAGTAAGGCGCGGGGATGAGGACTTCGTCGCCCGGCTGGCAAGTGGCAAGGATCGCGTTGTAGCACGAGTGCTTCGCGCCGTTGCTCACGATGACCTGGCTCGGCTTGTAGCTGAGTTTGTTGTCGGCGGTGAACTTGTCCGAAATCGCCTGACGCAATTCCGGCGTGCCGGAGCTGGGCGTGTATTTGGTAAAGCCGGCTTCAATCGCGGCCTGCGCTGCAGCCTTGATGTGCTCGGGCGTGTCGAAGTCGGGTTCACCGGCGCCGAAGCCACAAACGTCGAGGCCTTCAGCCTTCATGGCCTTGGCTTTGGAGTCGATGGAGAGCGTGAGCGAAGGAGTCAGGATAGTGGCGCGGGAGGCGAGTTCCATGGTCATTTGGGAGTTTGGATTTTTAGTTTCGGTTTGGCAGGAAAAGCGGGCGCTTACTTTCCAAACCAGCTTGCGATCAAAGGCTTCAGGTTGTTTTCCTTGATGTTGACGATGCCCATTTCGCGCTGGGCGTTTTCGGGCGAATCGGAGGCGTGCGCGGCATTGACCATGATGGTCGAGCCAAACTCGCGGCGAATCGTTCCGGGCGGCGCTTTCGAGGGATCGGTCGGGCCGAGCACTTCACGGATTTTCCGCACTGCATCCACGCCCTGATAGCACAGCGCGATGCACTTTTCCGAGCCCGGCTCGTGGCGGCGATCGGCGGAGCATTCGCTCGGCTTGAGACCCGCCATGAACTTCACGATCTGCTCCCAATTCTCGCGGCCGTTGATCGGGCCGAGAAGTTCGCCCAGCTTGGTTAGCACGTCGTCGCTGAGCTTGATGGAAAACTCCTTCTCGAGCAGCGCGCTGGCGATATCCGCCGAGCGTCCCTTGAGCTTGTCCTGCAAGACTTCGAGCACCGGCCCGTAAAATTCTTCCGCCTGCGCCACGCTCATCCGGTGGACTTTGCACGCGATGATGTAGAGACCGGTGCGGCTGAAAAGATCGATCACGCCGCCGGGGCGCGCGTTTGGAAAGCGGAAGTTATCCGGCTTGATCAGGACCAGCGATTTTTCAATTTTCGTTCCGGTAGGGAAAGTGATGGCGCCGTCGAGCAAGCCACCGTCGCTGTCCGAATACGATGCCCAGAGCTTGAGATCACGTTCGGCTGAAGCGGCATCCGGCGGCGCGAGCATGGCCGGTTCGAAGTAGGTGACATTGCCATCCGCGTCCGCGAGGTAGTCGCCATAGGTGTCGCGGATCGTCTCGCCGCTCGTGCGCTCGTTCACGATGTGGCCAACGGTCGAGCGCAGCGTGAGCACCGCATCTTCGCCTTTGAAAACAAGCAGCAAGACCCGCGGACGCGTGCCCGGACCGGTCGGGGCGAAATTGCTCAGCACATACTTTTTGATCAGCTCCTGCGTCGCGCGATGCCGCGGCTCCGGGTCGGTCACAATTCCCGCCGCGTATTTTTCCACAAGTTCGGCGCTCGGCGCAAACATCCGCGCCGCGACCAGTTCGAGACCGGTCCGCGAAATCAGGCGCGCGACAATTCCTCCCGTCCGCGACTTGCGGATCGAGTAAGGCGTGACGAGGACGTAGGAAAGTTCTTCGGCCATAGATAAAAAGAGCCCGCGCGGATCGCCCGAAACTCACGATTTCGCGGCGTTGAACCCACGCAGGCAGGATTTTTCTTGGAAATTTTTCGGGGTTTTTGTGGGCCGGAAAGCTATCGGCTCCCAGCGAAGCCCGTCAACGAGTTTTTCGGTAGCTAATCTGCTTCAAAAAAAAGCCTGTCATCCTGAGAGGAGCGCAGCGGAGTCGAAGGATCTCCATCTATTTCCGGGCTTCAGACATCAGGAAATAGCGAGAGCTTCTTCGACAAGCTCAGGATGACAACGCTTGCACAAACCACCCCCTGCCAATTTTTTCAGACGAAAGCCGCGTCGCAAGTCCGCTCACCCATTTGCCCTTCCGCACGACTCGGTCGATGCGCAATCCAGCCTTGCGGAGCGACGCGACGACAGACGCCTCCTGCTCGCGAAGGATGCCTGAAAAAACCAGCCGCCCGTCTGCGGCAGTCGCCGCCGCGAGTTTCGGCGCCGTCTCGATGAGCAGGCCGCTGAAAAGATTCGCCGCGACCACATCCCACGTCCGCGCCGGATGCCACTCCCGCACATCGATCTTCTTCACCGCGACCCCGCTGATCGCATTCAGCCGCACATTTTCCTTCGCCGTGCGCACCGCGTGCAGGTCGAAATCGCCCGCCACCACCCGCCGCGCCCCAAGCACCCGTGCCGCGAGGCCGAGAATCCCGCTCCCCGCCCCGAGATCGAGCATCTCCCAAGGCCGGCCTCCAAACTCCGCACTAAGATCGGCGAGAAAGCGCAGGCAAGTCGCGGTCGTCGCATGGTCGCCCGTGCCGAACGCCATCCCGGCCGGGATCACGAGCATCGCCCGCCCCGGCAAGGTCTTCGCGAGCGCCACCCGCTCCCGTTCGCTCCCGACGATGACCAGCTTCTCCCGCACGCGGATTGGCGCCCGCACCGCTTCACTGACCGCGCGCTGCTTCGTCTGCACTGCGACCGACCCGCCAAAGGCCTTCCTAAGCCGCTCCGCCTGCGTGCGTTTAAGCTGAAACGCCTCCAACCGAATCGTCTTCGCCCCCGCCAGCGCCGTGATCGCCAACCGATCCGACACTTCGCTCAGCCGATCCACCCAAACATCCTCCCACTTCGCTGCACTGAGCTTGCGCCAAATGTAGTGCGTCGGAGATTTGGAAGCTCGGGAGGTGGCCTTGGTCGTTGCTCGCATCGCCGGGTTGTAACGGGCCGCGCCCCGCATCCGCAATTCGCATCGCGATGCTCGCACCGATGGCCCCTAAACCACTTCAGGTCGCTGCCAGCGTTGGCGTGTCGTGCAGCAGCATTAGCTTGCTAGCAGAAATCGGCAGGATAGCGAAGGCGCGACCCCGCATGTCACTGAACTCGATTTCAAATGCGGAACCGTCGTAGGTCATGACCACGGTGCCGATTTGCCCGCGGCGGAGTGTGAGCGGCGCACCCGTGGCAAAATGGCGCGTGGGCGATTCTTCGAGCAGTGCCACGAGGTCGTGCATTTGGATTTCAAGGTTCACGGCGTCAAAGAATATTGCAGGTTGCCAGCCCGGGAAAGGCTTCGCTATGGCGAATGATCTACGCTGTCAGCACGAGGCCCGGACCCACTCGGTTGCCATGCGGAAGCGCACCACGAAGACCTCACAGAAACGGTTATCGTCCCTCGACTCCACTGTGTCAGACGTGGACGCAGCCTCTAGTACCGCGCGGCGTAGCACTTCGGCTTTTGCGAAAAAGCTGGCGCTCTTGCGCTGCCCGTCATAAGAGGCACGGCAATCGCTTTTCTAGAACCCGCATGGCAAAAGGCAAACCAACCGCAGAGGGACTGAAAAAGCCCAAGGGCGAGGTTGGCATCGATATTCCGCAGGGAGCGTACCCCACGATAATCTACGCCAATGTGGTCGGGGTCGAGAGCGTCGACGGGCACAAGCTTCTGCATTTCGGATTCATCATGCCGCCTGGGCGCCTCATGGGGGCGTGGGCGTGCGTGCTAGAAGGGAAACTGGTTGAACTTCAAAAAGACAACTGGCTGAACTATCTCAGTGAGGTTGGTTTCCCGGAGCGATCTGACGACAGTTCATTTCGCTGCCCTCCGGAAAAGCTTCTGCTCGGTGTTGCGTTTGCGAACCTTGCGGCTTGGGCTCGGACGGGCGAAGGAGCGGAACTTCGGCTCTACGTGTACTCTATCGGGGACGTGGTGGAGGATCGGCGGGGAGAAAATCGTGGGAAGGTGAAAGGTCAGGCTGTAGGGCTGGTCCGTTTACCGCTGGAATTGCAGCGCCAGCTGATCGCGGCGATGTATCAAGATCTGATCGCATGAAGATTACGTTCCCAAAAACCGTGCTCGCAACATCGTTGAATCTTGGAGCTATGGTTGCAGGTTCACATAGTACAGACGCCGCCTCCGCCGAGCCTTCATGGCCCTCAGTTGAGGATGGCCAGGAAGCTGCGTCAGATGGTCAGATTTTTGAGTCGGTGCTCGACGATGCTGAGGAATGCATAACCCTCACTGCCCAGATTCTGGTTGAGGAGGAATGGGACAGAGCCGCAGAACGCAGATTTCGGGAACTCGCTGTTAGAGAGGCTATGGGAACGATTACCGTCGATGAACTCTTAGATTTAGAGAACTTATCTTCACTTAGGCGCAAAGGAACCGGCCGCAAACCCAGCGGAGATGAGATTCTTAAAGAAATGAGTCAGTGGAGGAGTATGCAGCGGGTGGTCGAAGCCCTGGATCGGTATGTCGAAGAAATTGGACTTAAGCCCGCGAGTCGTTCGTAAGAATTTTCCTAAGGGGAAAATCACTCGATCAAATTACCGGAAGCGGGCTCTGCCATGCCTCCTAGTCGATTTTGAAAATCGGTGCGCTTACTCCATGCTGCATGAGGATTTGGCGGGAGGGCGATCCGCAATGGACGTCGATCATTTCGACCCAACGATAAAGGACCGTTACCTTCAGCCTTACAAAAATCTCTTTTTGGCGTGCCGACACTGCAATGGGAAGAAGTCTGCGTTCTGGCCGACTCCAGAGATGATAGCGCACGGCATCCGTTTTTTGGATTGCACGCAGGAGGCCGACTACGGTGAGCACATCCTAGAAGACCCAATAAGCCACAAAGTATTTGGCACTACCCCCGCCGGCAAATATCACGTCAGAATTCTCGACCTTAACGCGGACGTTTTGGTCAAGCACCGGTCCATGCGCGCCAATCTCAGGCTGTTCCTCACGAAAACACCCTTGATAATGAAGCCGAAAGCCTTTGATCAACTACTGCCCGTGCTCGCGCTGAACACGGAATTGCTCCGTTTGATGATCCCAGACATTCCCTGCAGAACGCCACCGACAGTAAGTTAAGTGAGCCATAATCAAGGAGGATCGCCCCACAATAGGGTCTCGATCGCTCCCCTCATTTCTTCCGGAAAATGAGGATGTGCTGCCGCGGGAGGATGCTGATGTTTTCGACGAATTCGAGTTCCGGCTGGACGGCCATCTCTTTCTTTACCTGCGCCTCGCTCATCTTGTGGACTTCTTTGATTGGCACGTCCGGGTCTTCTTTGCGGTACTCGACGAAGACGATGCGCCCGCCGGGTTTGAGGCCGGCGATCATGTTTCGGATCATTTCATACGGACGGTCAAACTCGTGATAGACATCGACCATGATCATCGTGTCGCACGAGGCTGGCGGCACCTGCGGATCGGTTGTGGTGCCCATCACGGGCTTGACGTTTGTGATGCGGAACATCGCCATTCGCTTCACGAGTAGGTCGAGCATCTCCTGCTGAATATCGACGCCATAGACGACGCCCTTTTCGCCGATCTTCTTCGCGATCTTCCGGCTGATGTAGCCGGAGCCACAGCCGATGTCGGCGACGACTTCGCCATCCTTGAACTTCAGCGACTCGACCATCAAGTCGGAGCGCTCCTCGACTTCGCGTTCCTCGCGCTCGAGCCAGTTCGCAGCTTGATGTCCCATGACGTGGGCGATCTCGCGCCCGAGGTAAAAGATGCCAATGCCGTTGGGATCGTGCTCAGCGCGTTCTTCGTAGATGGGCGGCGTCGCGTTGTCGGCAAATGCGGGGACGAGCAGCGATAACGTGAAGATGGAAGTGAGAAAGCGAGAAAGATGCGGATGCATGCGGGGGTGGATTGAGTTGAAGAAACACTGCGAGTGCTGTCTTGTCGATGCGGCCCGCGATGAAGTCCAAACTCTTCCGCACGCTGCGCTCCGTCGCGGTCATTTACGTTGTGTTCACCGTTCTCGTCGGAGCCCTTCAGCGGTATCTCATCTATCATCCGTTTCACGAATCGGAATCCGGGATGATCGAGCGAGCCCGCGAACGCCGGTGCGAGGCATGGCACGACGCGAGCGGCGCGATCATTGGCTGGAAATCCGCACGCAATGCTGCGCCCGTCGCGGCTAATCGTCTCGTCGTCTTCGATGGCAATACCGGCTACGCGCTGCACCGCGCGCATTACATCAAGGGCTTCGAGGCGCTGGACGACGGACGCACTTGGGAGGTGTTGCTCTTCGAGTATCCCGGCTACGGTGCGCGCCCCGGGAAAATCGGCGAGCAGCCTTTCATCGACGCTGGAATCAAGGCACTCGATTCGCTCGGGGCGGCGGATGCGCGGCCGATTTATCTCCTCGGCGAATCGCTCGGCAGCGGCCTCGCCTGCGCGCTTGCCGGGCGTGAGCCGCAGCGGGTCGCGGGCGTTTTCCTCGTCACACCCTATGCGCGGCTCGTGGATGTCGCGGCGCATCACTACGGCTTCCTCCCCGTGCGCTGGATGCTGCGCGATTCATGGGACAACGTGGCCGCGCTGCGTCGCTATTCCGGCCCGGTGGCGACGATGATCGCAGGCGAAGACGAAGTCGTCACCGCGGCCCAAGGTCGCGTGAGACTGTGTGATAAGTCGCGCGCAAGCGGAGCAGGCTACGGGATTTGACACGGTGAGCTTGGCCGAGGCAAAAAAGGCGGTGAAAAGGTGTCTCCGCCGCTTTCCGGTGCAGGTTTCTGCTTGACCGCCGGGAGCA
>JBBSDS010000153.1:0-11259 GCA_038240495.1 Chthoniobacterales bacterium
GAGCGTTTCGGAGCGCGTGAAGATCGATGCTGTAAGTCCAAAAGGTGTAGCGTTCTGGAGACGCACGGCGGCGTCGAGATCGTCGGCGATGAAAAGGCTCACGATGGGGACGAACGACTCGGCGTCTGTGGCGCCGTCGCCTTCACGCAAGATCACCGCGGGTCGCACGAAGTGGCCTTGCCGGCCTGCGACGGTTGATTCCACCTTGCCCGGCAGCAGCAATGTCCCGCGCAGTTCCGCGCACAGCTTTTCGTAACGCTGCACGGCGGCGGCGCTGATTACCGGCCCGAGGCGCGTGCTCGCGAGCAATGGGTTGCCCGGTTCGTAGGCCTGCAACGCCCCGAGGAACAGCTTCTGAAATTCCGCCGCGACCGGGCGTTCAACAATCACCCGGCTCGTTGCGTTGCAACGCTGGCCAGCGGTGAGGCACGCACCGTCGGCGGCAGCCGTCGCAGCTTTCGCCAGGTCGGCGTCGGCACAGACGATCAGCGCATTGCTGCCGCCGAGTTCGAGCGCGAGGTCCTTGGAAAAATCACCGGCGAGTTTTTGCGCCAGCGCGCGACCGACAGGCACGGAGCCGGTGAAGCACACGGCGCGCACTCGCGGATCAATGCAGAGCGCCTCGCCTTCGGCGCCAGCACCCTGGACTAATTGGAACACGCCGGGCGGAAATGCCGCCGCCATCAATTCGCCGTAGCGTGCCGCGACATTGGCCGCGAGCGGCGACGGCTTGTAGATCACCGGGTTGCCCGCCAGGAGATGCGCGACGTTTGCGCCGTGCGCGAGATGGAGTGGAAAATTGAATGGCCCGATGACTGCCGCTGGTCCGTGCGCGCATTGCCGAATCAAGGCTGGATGCGGTCCGCCGGACTCCGGGCGCTCGGCGAGGTGTTGTTCCGCGTCACCGATCGTCAGGTCGATTTTCGCAACGACTGCACCGACTTCGCCGAGTGCTTCGGTCAGCGGCTTGCCGGTTTCCAACGCGATGCCGTGGGCGAGTTCGTCTTTCGCGGCGGCAAGCAATTGCTGCGCGTGGCGCATTCGCTCGATCCGTTCCAACAGCGGCGTTGCGACCCATCGGTGGGCAGACTGCGCAGCAGCTTCGACGGAGGTTGGAACATCGCCGGCAACAATCTCCGGCAGGATGACGGATAGATCGCCGGGGCTCCGATTTTGCCACGCGGTTCGTGATTCGTTCATGGGGAATTGAACCGCAGAGTCGCAGAGGGGAATGAGAGGATCGCAGAGGGATGGACGTTTTCTGTTTTTGCAGCCTCTGCGCTCCTCCGCGTCCTCTGCGCCTTTGCGGTCAAGTCAGTCCGCATAAACCTCCCGCCACGCCTCGAAGGTATTGAGATGCACGCGCACGACTTTGCTCACATCCTCGGTGTAGCCGCCGGCAAGCACCCACGCGATCGGTATCGCGTGCTCTATCGCAAACTCAAACACGCGCCAGTCGCGGGCGCGGAGGTCGTCATGATTGAGTGCGAGTGGCGAATAGGGATCCTCGAAATATGGATCGGCGCCCGCTTGATAGAGCAGCACATCGGGCCGGCGCTCCGCGATCAAGGGCAGGGCTTCATCCATGATGCGAAGCAGGGTCGCCCGGTCGCAGCCTGCGGGCAGCGGTAAGGAACGATGATTGTCGCCGTCTTCGTGCTGACGCTGCGTCACGTCGCGGTAACAAAAATTGTCCCAGTAGTCGTTGCCATAAAGCGAGAGCGCGAAGACGTGCGGACGCGTGGCGCAAAGTTGCGCGGTGCCGTTGCCGTAGTGGAGGTCCAGATCGAGCACGGCGACCGTGCGAACTTCGCCCGCCGCGACCAGCGCATCGCTCGCGACGATCAATCCATTGAACGTGCAAAATCCTTCTCCATGATCCGCGCAGGCGTGGTGAAATCCGCTGACCAGCGCCGCGGAAGCCCCGTCGCACAAGGCTTGGCGGGCCGCGGCCAGGCAGCCACCACTCGTCAGGCAGACCGATGGGAACAGCTCCGGCGACCACGGAAATTTCTGCGACTGCGCGAGCGAGCGCGGTTCACCCGTCCTGATCGCCTCAAGATATTCGAGCGTATGCACGCGGAGTAAATCCACTTCCGACACCGGCGCCGGTCGAACGAGCCGGACGTCCGACGCGTCGCGAAGGCCGTCTGCCACAAGACCGAATTTCCGAATCGGCATCATGTGCTGTCCGATTGGCGCCGCGTAACCCGGATGGAAAAATGCGGTCAGCATTGCGTCGGTGGTTGCAGCGCGATGATCGCTCCGGGGTCTGGATACTGGTCGAGCGAGAGTTGCGGATGCGCGAGATCGGCGGGGCGAAACTGGGGAGCGTAGATGTCGTAAAGCGCCTGGACGAGCGTCCGCGTTTCATCACCGGAAATCACCCGCTCGTGCTCGCGGCCGCAGCGTCGGACGATGAGCTGAAACGGGAGCGGACGCGGGCCGCCGGTGGCGTCGATGACTGTGGGCGCGCGAAAATCCGGCTGGTGATAGTGAACGAGCGCGGGATCGATTTTCTTAAAGCCCGCTCGTTCGTAGGCTTGCAGGCGGATCATCCGCGCGGGAACTTCTGCGGAGGGACATTCCATCTCGGCGATGAGCGTGATGCGGCCAGTCCGCTCGCCGCCGTGAGACGCGAGAAGTTCGCGGCATGTCTCGATCGGGAGCGCGCGCAGCCATCCCGCCAGACCAGTGCGACGCGCGATCGGATCGACGAGGACGTGCGAGAGATGGACCACCGCATGATCGTCATCGCGTGCGAGGATCGCGGTGTGATCGCGCACAGCCACGAACTGCTCATCACGGCGCACGAGGATCATTTCGTAGAGCAACTGTGGAGCGAGTTGAAATCGACGTTCGAGCGTCTCGCGCAATTCCATTTCGTCCTTCGTCCCGAACTCCGCCCAAAGCCGCGCATACGCAAACTCAAACAACGGATCATTGATCGAACGGATGCAATCAAAACGAAACGGCGTGAGATCAATGGCCGTCGAACGCGTATCGCCGGGCGCGAGGTCCGCGGGGAAGAAAACAATCTGCGCCATGACGTTTGCGGGGAGCGGGAAGTTCGTGGTTCATTGCCAGCATGGCAAGCAACCCTGCGCCGCTGCAAGCACTCGACCAGAGCTTTCACTTGCACCCATTCACGAACCACGACGAGATGCATGCGCAGGGCACGCACATCATCGTCTCCGGCTCGGGCGTGTTTGTGCAGGATGCGCTCGGGCGGAAGTTGCTCGATGGACTCGCCGGACTGTGGTGTGTGAATGTCGGCTACGGGCGCTCCGAGATCATCGATGCGGTGGCGGCGCAAATGCGGCATGTCGCGTTCTATCCGTCGTTTTTCAACACGACGACGGAGCCCGCCATCCGGCTCGCCGAACGGCTCGCGCGTCTCGCACCACCGCGGCTGAATCACACGATTTTTTGCAACTCGGGTTCGGAGGCCAATGAGTCGGCGCTGAAAATCATTCGCAGCTATTGGAAGCTTCGCGGTCGGCCGCGGCGGAAGAAAATCCTCTCGCGCAATTTCGGGTATCACGGAGTCACCCTCGCGACGACGAGCATGACCGGTCTCCCGAGTTGCACGGAGCCGTTCGATCTTCCGCTGCGGGGTTTCATCCAGGTGCCCGGGCCGCACGCTTACGCTGCCAATCAGGAAAGCGATCCGGTCGCCTATGGAAAGTGGTGCGTCGAAGAAACGGCGCGGATCATTGAGCGGGAAGGTGCCGAGACGGTCGCGGCGATCTTCGTCGAGCCGGTGCAAGGCGCGGGCGGCGTCATCCCGCCACCGGAAGGCTACCTCGCCGCGCTACGCGCGCTCTGCCGGGAGACCGGAGTGCTTTTCGTCGCCGATGAAGTAATCACGGGCTTCGGACGGCTCGGCGCGTGGTTCGCCAGCGAGCTGTGGAATCTTGATCCCGACCTGATGACGCTGGCGAAAGGACTGACCAGCGGCTATCTGCCGCTCGGCGCGACGATGGTCAGCGACGAAATCGCCGATGCACTGCTGCACGGAGGTTCCTTTGCGCACGGCTTCACCTACAGCGGTCATCCGACATCATGTGCCGCGGCTCTCGCGAATATCGACGTCATCGAAAAGGACGGCTTGGTTCCTCGCGTCCGCGCGGACATCGGCGTGTCCTTTCAGCAAAAGCTGCGCGCCTTATCCGAGCATCCGGCAGTGGGTGAAGTGCGTGGCGTCGGGCTCATCGGCGCGCTCGAACTCGTCCCGCGTGGCGGCAGGCGAGCGCTCACGCCGAAGATGACGCTTGGCGCGAAGGCGACGGCGCTGGCGCGCGAGGAAGGCGTCATCGTCCGCGGCATCCGCAATCTCGTCGCCCTCGCGCCGCCGCTGACGATCAGTCATGCAGAGACCGACCAACTCCTCGCCGCGGTGCGGACAGCGCTGGATCGGTTGTGGGATTGAATGTGGAAGTAGCTCGATTTGCCGGTGTGGAGGCGGCTTTGTCGCGCTTTGGCGACGTGCCGCCTGTGGCCAGCAAACGCCGCACGTCCTGCAGACAGAGCCGCCTCGACACCGCTCGTTTTCAAACTGAGCCACTACCGCAATGTGCCTCGACTTTAACGGACGTTCCCCATACGCACAGGCTCTCCCATCCTCCGATTCCATGAATACCTTTACCCGCCTCTTCCGGCCCGCCATCGCGCTCGTCGCTTTCTCGACCGCACCACTTTCCGCCGCTGATAAGATCGAACTCAAACAACGCTGGGTCGCGGGGAAGCATTACTTCATGACGGCGCAGACTTCGCAGCAGAGTACGATCGAGATGGGGCCGCAGAAGATCGATCAGACGGTCACGACGACGATGGACATGAGCATGGCGGTGCGCCCGATCGCGGACGGAAAGAGCAAGCGGTTGACCTTGAAATTCGAGCGCGTCGCCATGGAGATGAGCATGAATGGGCAGAAGATGGGGTTCGATTCCGCCAAGCCGGGCGAAGGCACCGATCCGCTCGGGCTGGCAAAATCCGTCGGTGCCAGCGCGGGCAAGGAACTGAACATTTTGCTGAACGATAATGATGAAATTATCGAGGTCGAAAACTACGACGAGTTCATCAAGCAGGTCGCTCCGTCGCCGCTTCCGGGCATGGATCCCTCGAAAATGTTCAGCAAGGAAGCGCTCGGACAAATGATGAAGCAAGGTGCGTTGCAAGCCTTGCCCGGAAAGCCGGTCGCACCCGGAGACTCCTGGCCATTTACCAACGAACTCGCCCTGCCGCAGCTCGGTAAAGTGGGCGTCCGCGGGACTTATACTTTCAAAGGCATGAGCCAGCATGGTGGACTTTCCTGCGCGGAAATCCTGATCGATGCAGCCATTTCACTCGACTTCGCCAGCGCGGACGCCGACGCCTCGGCGCAAGGACAAGCCATCGCCAAGCTCGGCATGAAAGTCACCGACGGTTCGCTCAAAGGGACCGTCTGGTTTGACACGCAGCTCGGCATCGGCCGGGAATCCCAGATCGATCAGCAGATGACGATGACGATGAAAAATCCCACCGACCCGAGCGCCACGCTGAGTGTGCCGACGAAGCAGCACATCTCGACTTTGCTGACGAAGGTTGAGGACATCAAGTAGCGGCGGCGAACGACCGCGTTACTTCGGCCGCACAAACTCCACCAAATCCCGCCGCAGCTTTTCGGCGTCGGGCTGGTTGAGGTACATCATGTGGCCGCTCTCGTAGTATTCGACCGCGATATTTTTCCGCAGACTGTCGGGAATGTGCAGTTGGTCGATGCTGTAAATCGCGGAATCGGCCGGGACTGCAAGGTCGCGCAAACCGAGGCAGAAGAGCACGCGGAGCCGCGCGTTGTTTTGCATCGCTCGCGCGAGGCGCTGCTCGACGTTCACCGTTTCGCCCTCGAATTCCTTAAAGCTCCAATTTACCCCGCCAAGGATGCGATAAGGCAGGTCGAACTCGTAACCGAATTCACCGCGGATCGAAGCGTTCGCTGCGGCGGAGAAGGAGCCGTAGACGTTGGTGTAGCTAGGGTCAAATTCCGGACGATTGTTCAGCCGGTCGTAGTCCTCGGCGGTCACGCGTCCGTCGAAACGTCCGATGATTTTTCCCTCCGCGCGCAGGAGGTTTTCAAAGAAAAGGCCGGGCGGAATCGAAAGATGCGCTCGCTCGATGAGGTCGCGGTCGAGGCCGGTGAGGCGGACGAGTTTTTCCGCGATACGCCCGCGCTCGGCGGCGGGCAGGCTCGCGCCGCGAAGCAGGGCGAGCGCATATTCGCTCTGCGCAAAAGCGCGGGACTCGGCGATGGCTTTCGCGCGGTTCGCCTGAAGGTCTGGCGGGAGCTTGCCGTGAAAGTGCGCGGTGGCGGTATAGGCCGGAAGGAAGCAGAGAGGGCCGGGCAGATTGCCGTCGAGCGCGGCGAAATTGAGCACGCCGGAGATGCACATGAACCCATCGACATACAGGCCGTGGCGGCTTTGCAGAAAGTCGCAGAGGCCTGCGCCGCGCACGCCGCCGTAGCTTTCTCCGCAGAGATATTTGGGCGAGGCCCAGCGTTGCTCGCGCGTGGTGAAAAGCCGGATAAATTCGCCCACGCTTTCGATGTCGCCATCGACGCTCCAAAACTGCTCGCCTTTCTCACCCTTCGCCGGACGACTTGCGCCGGTCCCGACGGGGTCGATGAAGACGAGATCGGTCACATCGAGAATGGAGTTTGGATTCGGGACGACGGCGGCGTGTGGAGCGGGCAGGAGTCCGCTGGGATCGAGATCGATTTTTTTCGGGCCGAGTCCGCCGAAGTGCAGCCACACGGCGGAAGAGCCGGGGCCGCCATTGAAACAAAAGGTGATGGGGCGTTTCGCCGCGTCGGTCGTCGCGAGCGGTTTCCCCTCGGCGTCGGTGGCGGCGTAATAGACAAAAAAGACGCGCGCCTTTTCCCCGGAACCATCTTCCTTGAGCAATGGCAGGGTGCCAATCTTGGCGAGATACTTCACCTCTTTGCCCGCGATCGTGACCGCGCCCTTGCTCTCCTTGGGCTTCTCTTCTTTCGGCTTTTCCTCGGGCTTTTTCTCCGCGGTTTTGGCTTCGGGCTTCTTTTCGGACGCAGGCTCTTCCTTCCGCGCCTCCTCCTGCGCCAGAGAGCTGAAGCTGAGCGTGCCGAGTGAAAAAAGGGCGAGCAATCGGGTGGAACGAATCATGGGGCCGGATTAGTCAACGGCAGAACCACTTCCGTTCATCTGCGGTTTAGCCGAGACATTTTTCGATCTGTTCGCGGATTTTCGCTTCGTCGAGGTTCTTGCCGATGAAGACGAGCTGGCTGGTGCGCTTTTCGTCCTTTTCCCAAAGACGGTCCCAGAGAATGGTGAAGCGGTTGTTCACGCCATGGAAGATGGCTCGGCGCGGGTTGCCCTGAATCGAGAGAAATCCTTTTGAACGATAGACTTTCTCCTTCTCGGAAAGTTGCTGCACGAAGAACTCGAACTTCTCGACGTTGAACGGCCGGTCGAACTCGAAGGAAAATGAGTGGATGTCGTGGTGATGCCGGGTCTGGAGTTCGTCGAGGAATTGGGGATCGACGGTGAGCTTTTGGTCCACGTCAAACGCATGCATGTCGAGCAGCTCTTTGAGGTTCACTTCGGAGTGGTTCGTGCGGAAAATCTGGGCGTGCGGATTCAGCTCCCGCGCCTTGGATTCGACCTTCTGGAGTTGCGCCTCATCGACGAGGTCGGTTTTGTTGATGAGGAGAAAATCGGCCATGGCGATCTGCTCGCGCGCGGTCTCGGTTTCCTTCATCTGCTTTTCGATCTGCTCGGCATCGACCACGGTGATGATCGAGTCCATGCGGACGAATTGTTGCAGCGCCGGTATATTCAGGAAGGTCTGCGCGACGGGGCCCGGATCGGCGATGCCGGTGGTCTCGATCAGCAGGTAGTCGAAGCCGCCCTTCTTCAGGAGATTTTGCACGCCTTTCACGAGGTCTTTCCGCACGGTGCAGCAGAGGCAGCCGTTGCTCATCTCGAGGACGTCGTCGTTGGTCTTTTCGATGAGCGCTCCGTCGATGCCGATCTTGCCGATTTCATTGACGATGACGGCGAATTTGTAGCCGTGCTGCCGCTTGAGGATGTAGTTGAGCAGCGTGGTTTTTCCGGCGCCGAGAAAGCCGGTGAGGATGGTGACGGGGACGGGCTTCATGGGAGTTCTGATTGCTAGTTTCTAATTGCTGATTGCGGGGCGATCGTCGTTGAAATTCAACCAGCAATCCAAAAAAAACTGGCGGCGGGAGTCAGACTCCGCGCCGCCAGAAAATGCTCAAAATCGGAGGGACTTTATGCCTTCACCGTCTTCTTCAGCAGCGGGAGACCGGTCTTGGTGTTTTCGGAGACTTCGTAGCCTGCGGGAAGCGCGTCGATCGCGCCTTCCTTGGCCTCGGCGCCGAAGTAATACAGAGTGACCTTCTGGCCGCCCTTCAGTTCCTGCTTGCGCTCGTGGAGGAAGTAGGTTTTGCCGGATTTCTTGCTGATAACGCTGAATGCCATAGGGATGATTCTGGTTGTGGTGTGGTGTGGGAGGTGGAAAGGCCGGCGGGCTAGATGATGCCAGCGGCTTTCAGAGTGGCATAAGCACCATTTTTCGTCACGGTCTTAAGCGCGCGGGTCGTCAGCTTCACGGGGACGAAGCGCTTCAACTCGCTGACCCAGATGCGCTTCTTCTTCAGATTCGGCGTGAAAGTGCGGGACACTGCTTTGGTGACATGCTGGCCGATGCCGCCCTTCTTCTTCGCGAGGCCGCGCCGGTGAATTTTCCGGCCTTTAGTCGGGTGTGCCTGAGTAATGCTGCAAACTTTCATAGAAATTTTCGAGTTGGGGCGGGGACATTGGAGGCACCCCCCGAGTGGGTCAAGTGGAAATTCCGCTGGCAGGCGGGCAGTCTGCACCGCTGATTTGGCAGAAAAAAGCACGCTTCAGCGCTGCCGTGGAACGCCCGATGCTTAATTGACTGAATGAAAAGTGCGGCTACTTTCCCGCGCGATTTTCTAAATTCCAAACGATGAAAAACTGCCTGCCCATCTTTCTTACGACGATCCTGATCAGCGCCACCATCGCGGCGGCGGCAGAAGAATCGCTGCTCCAGAAAGACAAGGCGCTCGTGCCCACGCCCGAGCAGGCGGCGCTGCTGGGTCCGAAATCCAGCGGACGGCGGTATGATTCGCGGATGCTCCGCGCCTTGGAAATCGCCAAGCGCCGCGCTAAACCAAAAATGACCTGGCACTGCTGGGGTTATGTAAAAGACGCGCTCCTCGCTGCGGATGTCGTGCCGACGCGTCCGACCACGATTTGGGCGAATCAGGCGGGCACCGAACTTTCACGCGATTACGGCTTCAAAAAACTGTGGACGCACGATCCCTACGCAGCGCCACTCGGCTCGGTGATCGTCTATGCGGGGCGCGATGGCGGGCACGTCGAGATGCGGACCGAGAGCGGCTTCGTCAGTGATTTTGTCTCGCGGACGGCGTATCCGCGTCCGGTAGTGGGCATTTACGTGAAGCGCGGGTAAGCGCCACGGCGGGTTCACGTTTCCGCCAGCACGCCTTGTCCCGACGACCGCTTTCAGGCGGGAAAGATTGCTCCAAGGAGGGGAACGTCCTAGCTTCTCCCGGATTGTGTGGTGGCGATGACTCGCGCGATTCGTCCGCGGCGTCCCATCCTCCACCTGCGCGCCTACGATGTCCCAACCGGAGAATTTCGAGCACTACGAGCTCCTGAAAAACGAAGACGGGTCACTCATGGAACTCGGTCGCGGGGCGATGGGCGTAACCTACAAGGCGTTTGACACCAGTCTGCGCTTCCATGTCGCGCTCAAGGTCATCAGCACCGCGTATCTCAACGATCCCACCGCCGAGGAACGCTTTCTCCGCGAGGCGCGTGGCGCGGCCCAACTGCGGCACCGCAACGTCGCCTCCGTCTTTCATCTCGGCCGCCACCGCGACTCGTATTTTTACGCAATGGAATTCATCGAAGGTGAGACTGTCGATGCGCTGGTCAAACGCGATGGCCCGATGGACATGCTCTTTGCCCTCGAAGTCGCCTGTCAGGTCGCCGGGGCGCTGATCGCGGCCGACAAGCAAGGCCTCGTTCACCGCGATATCAAGCCCTCGAATCTCATGCTCGTGCGCGAGGATGACGGCGAGGTGCTCGCCAAGGTCATCGATTTCGGCCTCGTAAAATCCGCGCTCATCGGTTCGACCGCGGGCGCTTTGACTTCAAGCGGATTTGTCGGAACGCCCTACTTTGCCAGTCCGGAGCAGATCGACCAGCGCTCCGAAGACATCCGCTCCGACATCTATTCTCTCGGCGTCACGCTTTGGTTCATGCTGACGAGCAAACCGACCTTCATCGGTTCCGTGGCGAGCGTCATCGCACAGCATCTCGACAGAGTTCCGTCCTTCGAATCGCTCGCGGTGCTGCCGGCCAGCGTCGTCGGAGTCCTGCGGAAAATGCTCGAGAAGGACGTTGATAAGCGCCTCCAGACACCCGAGGAACTGCGTGCGGAACTCAAGGGCTGCGTCGAAATCCTCAAAGCCGGAGACCTCGCGACGGGACCCGGCCCGAAAATGCCCGCCTCCTCCGGAGCCTTTGAAACCGTGGGGCTCAGCAGTACGCACGGGCTGCAACCCAAGGCGTGCGCCGGGGCCGTGATTGGCGGGCGCTACCGGCTCATCGAGGATCTTCATCCGGCGAATCCGGGCCGCGCTTTTCACGCCGAGGACGTGCAACAGAAGAGGCGGGTGCGGGTAAAAATCGTGGCTTGCGACCGGACGGAATTCGGCGGGATCGAGGAGCAGGCCTTGCGTTTGCAAAGCGCCTCGCATGTGAATTTCGTGGCGATGCTCACTGCGGAGCATGCCGGGCCGTTTGGCTATGTTGTTTCTGAATGGCTGGAGGGATTTGCGCTGGTCGATCTGCTCCGCGCGCGCCGTGAATTGACGCTCCGCGAGACGGTCACGCTGCTCGAACAAATCGCGGCGGGCGTCGATACGGCGTGCGCGCTTGGACTGCGGATCGAGCTTCAGCTTCGCGACGTCCTGATCCATTTTCCCGACGGATTTGAAGAGCCGAACGAGCAGGTCATTCTCCGCTGTCCGCTCGCGGAATGGCCGGCGTTTGTGGTCAAGCTCGACCCGCTCGGAAAGGTCGATGGACTCGACACCTCGGCGTCCCCAGCCGGGGAGCGGACGCGCGTTGGCGGCACCGAAAACTGTCCCGCCGTCATCGCCCA
>JBBSDS010000154.1:0-11236 GCA_038240495.1 Chthoniobacterales bacterium
GATTTTTCTGGAGGCTGAAAGAGTCGCTCCAGGTAACGCCGAAGTGCTCCATCGAATTTCGAAAGATTACGCGGAGCAGATGCCCGATACTGCTTCGAAGAGCGAGAAGCGTGCGCTTGGCGAAAAGGCGCTCGAATATGCGAAGCGTGCGGTCGCCGCTGATCCGAAGAACGCCCAGGCCCAACTGGCGCTGGCCGTCTGCTACGGACGACTCGCACCGCTTCTCGATAACAAAACAAAGATTGCTTACTCACGACTCGTCAAGGAGCACGCGGAGAAAGCGCTCTCGCTCGATCCTTCGAGCGACTATGCCTATCATGTGTTGGGTGCGTGGCAGTACGAACTCACGAGTCTTAACCCGGTGCTTCGGACGATTGTCCGGGTGGTTTACGGTGCGCTCCCACCGGCGTCCTACGAGGAGGCGGCAAAGCTATTTAAGAAGGCGATCGCGATTGAGCCGAATCGTGTCGCGCATCATGTAGAACTCGGACGGACGTATGCCGCGATGGGTAACGCGGGACTCGCCCGCACTGAGTTAGGCAAAGGACTCGCACTTCCCAGCCGGGAGAAAGATGACGCTGAAACCAAATCGCGGGCGCGCGAGTCGCTGAAGAAGTTATGACCGGAGTTATGAGATATTTTACCGTGTGACACTTGCGAGGAAGATATCCACGGCATACGTGCTGAGCTGGCCTCCAGGGCCGTTGGGGTTGAAATCGAAAGCGTGAGTGGCCCACGGGAGGGCGACAAAACAGTGCGGCGTGCCGACGGAGCGGAGTTGTGCGGCGAGCCGAGCACTCTGCTTATACCACACCAATTCGTCGCGTTGGCCGTGAAGCAGGAGCGTGGGTGGGCTGGTCGGTTCGGCGAGCAGAATGCCGGAGGCACTGTCGTAGTTTGCCCGCGCTTTGTCGGGTGTGCCGCCGAGGTATTGCCGCACGAGCCGCGGTGAGCTGAGGATGTCGTCGTCGCGCGCAAATTCGTAAGCAAAGTGCATGTCCGCCGGAGCGTAAAAGGCGATGCAGCCCCGGATCGCGGGATCGTGCGCGGCGTAGGCCACGGCTTCCGCGATCTGCCCCCCGGCGGAGCGCCCGAGGACGACGAACTGTGTGGGATCGATGCCGAACTCAGCGGCGCGCTCTTTTAGGCAACTGATAGCATCGAGTACATCGTTCCGCTGGGCCGGCCATGGCCACCGCGGGGCAAACCGATACTCAATCGCCGCGACTGCGTAACCACGGCGCGCGAGATGGTGATTGAGCGCGGGGAATTCATCCGGAGAGCCGCCCTCCCAGCCGCCGCCGTGAATGACCACGATGCACGGCGCCGGCCGGCGGGTCGTGCTGCGGTAAAATCGCAAACTCAACCGCTGCTCGCCGCGTCGGGCATATTCATACTTTTCGACCGGAACGGTTTCGATTTTCGGAGCGAACCAAAGACGGCTCCAGGTGAAGGGTGCGCGCTCGCCGGCGATTTCCGCCGCTGTTTTCAGATTCAGCGGCGCGAAAGCTAGCGCCATTTGTTGGGGTAACTGACTGGCCAGACGCTGTGCGCGCCAGGCAGACGAGAGGCACATTGCGCACGCGGAAAGCGCCAGCGCCGTGCCGGCAAGGTTTATCAGCGAACGGTGCGTGGGAAGTAACGCGAGCAGCAACGGCGCGAGAAACAGCCAATGGCCAAACTCCGTGACCACGAGTGCCAGCCGGAAAAGTGGTATGGTTGGAGCTTGGAGAAATGCCAGGCACGACAATGCAAAGAGTAAGAGCGCGAGCAGCAGGCGAATCGCGGACCAGGCATTCATGGTCGTAAGAATACGGCCGGCGCGCCGAAGCTTTTGCGGCTCAATTGCCGAGCAGCACGATGGGGCCGCCGGGTTGCGGCGCGCCGCCCGCCCGCTCGATGCTGATGGCAAACTTGTCGGCGGTTCCGATTTGCTGGTCCGGCGTAAACGAAACGCGCGCAATCCCGTCGTCGCCAACTGGGACGATACCGCCGCTCACTGGCTGCGGGTATTTCGGATCGATGACCCAGAGCTGATAATCCTTGCCGCGTTCAGCACGCGGGATGTTGGCGAGCTTGATAATGCCCCGCTGCTTTTCAGCATCCCACAAGACGATGGCAGTGCTTTTTGCATAGGTCTCCACTTGCGCAGAGAGCGTTGCGATGCGGACCTGCGCGAACGCATCGCGGTTCCGCAGGGTCAAGACTTCCTCACGCGTGGCGAGCGCCTTTTCGCGCCATTGATCGCGCTCGAGCCAGAGCGCCGCGGTCGTCACGGCAAAGCCCGCGGCGAGTGCCCACGGGAGCAGACTGCGACCGCCGCGCGAGCGGGCTCCGAGGGTGGTGGCCGCGGGCGTGGCTTCGCCGCGAATGCTGGCGAGCACGCGCTCGCGCAGATGCGGCGGAGGCAGGCGACGCGGAGCGTCGTAGGCGAGGGCCGCTGCCGTTGCGCGGAGTTCCTGGACGAGCGCGCGCAATTCGGAATCGGCGGCGCATTCGGCCTCGAAGGCGCGCCCGGCAGCCGCATCGAGTGTGTCGAGAGCGTAGGCGACCGCGAGATCCTGGCGATCCTCGTCGATCATGCGCCCTCCTTCAAATAGTCGCGCAGCTTGAGCAAGCCGCGGCGAATGCGGGCCTTGATCGTGCCCAGCGGCGTGCCGAGTTTTTCCGCGATCTCTTCGTGGGTGAGTCCGCCGAAAAAAGCCAGCTCCACGGCTTCCTTCTGCTCGCCCGGAATCTGTGCCAGAGCCGAACGGACCAGCTTGCGTTCGTCGCGCCGCTCCGCTTCGCCGGAAGAAGCTTCGTCGGCTTCGGGGAAATGGCTGAACTCGACGGTTGCCTTTTCGACGGTGCGCTCCAATCGCTGCCGCACCCGCAGGCGATCGATGGCTTTGTTGCGCAGAATCATCACCGCCCAGGTGAAGGGGCTGCTCCGGACGGGATCGTAGGTCGAGGCGCGCCGCCAGATGTGAGAGAAGCCCTCTTGAAGCACGTCCTCGGCTTCCATTTCATCGCGCATCATTCTGAGCACGAACGAGAATAACCCCGGCGAAAAACGATCATAGAGCGTCGCCAAAGCCGCCTCATCCCCGGTGGCGATCCGCGCCAGGAGTTGTGCGTCGAGCTGACGGTCGGCTTCTTTTGCTGGGGTCATTTCGGCTTGGAAAAAATGGGTGCCGAATCCGCGAGCGGGTTTACCGGCACAGCAGAGTGTGGAGTTCCAAAGCGGTTGGCAAGCGATGAGCACACGCGATAAGACGCCGGATTCCGGCTGGGAGATGCGCCATTCGGAGAGTCTTTGAAAGAGATCGCCCCGCGCCGCGAGATCATGGACGCGCGCGTCCTCGTGTGCAGTCGCGGGTCGGCTGTCAATAGCGATTCAGTGGTGGCGGTCGATGGTGAGAGCGGGTGATGTATTTGAATGCCGCCGCGGAAATGCAATACGGCGTCCCGGCCTTCGATGCACTAGGCCAGCCAATGCACGCCTTCCGTTCGAGCGGCGTCTTAACCACCGTCTTCTGCCTGAGGATGCGCTCCGAGTCGCGGTCGAGGCAGAGGAGAGCGCGGTCCTGTGTCACGAGAAGCGCGGAAGAAACAAAGACCCGCGTGCCGAATACCACCGGCGAAGAATGTCCTTCGCCCGGAACCTCGACTTTCCAAAGCACGCCGTCCGTTACAACTCCATTCTCAAACTCTTTTACGAGCGCCTCCGAAGGATCCCGGTGATTCCATCCAACGTCGCTCGTGAATGCGCGGGGTTCATTCGACAAGCTCAGGACGGGCTCTTCGACTAATACGATATTCCGGAATTAAGCTGACGATGTCGGAAAGGCGGACGGAATTACGGAATTTGACCAAATGACGGAATTCAAGGCACCGTCAGTTCATTCCGTAATTTTGAAAAAATTCCGTAATTCCGTCCTTTCTCAAATACAGTCTGAAGAATTGTAAGAGAGTCCGGGGGCGAATTGCGAAACGCGAGCCGTCCGGCGCGCTTTTCCGATTCACTTTGATTCGGCGAGGTCGCGGTATCGGCGGGTAGTGCTCAGTTTAAAACGAGCGGTGTCGAGGCGGCTCTGTCCGCAGGACGCGCCGCCTTTGCTGGCTGAATGCGGCACGTCGCGGATGCGCGACAGAGCCGCCTCTACAACCTGCACTACCGCTCGCGGGCAAGCGAAAGGCTGAGTCGCGGAGTGGTGGGATGTTCCGCTGGCGTGGGCCGGGGGGTGAGCGACGACGGCCCGTCGGGTAAGCCGGCCATCAACATGCTGCCCTTCATGGCCAGACTGGCCGTGCTGTCGCCCGATGGCTCCGCGTGGCGTTCCACTGCCACCATTGGAGCCGGGGTGAAAGTCGGGACGCGGGTTGCCGGAGCCGTTGGAAGCTGGGCGATCTTTTTTGCAGGACCCGGCGTCGGATTTGCGATCGCGACGACCTTTGTTGGCGGAGGAGCGGCAGCGACGACGGGTGTTGGAACAGGCGGCTTGGCAGGCACATGAGCGGCGACGAGCACCTGCGGTTTCACGGGCTTTGGCGGCGTATATTTCGCGATCCGGGGGAGTTTTTCGGTGATGATGTTCACGGTCGTCCCGACCGGCACTTCATCGAACACCTCGATCACGTCCTTCGAGCGCATGCGGATGCAACCCCAACTCACCGGCTGGCCGATCTTGCTCTCCTCCGCCGTGCCATGAATGTAAATGCCACGGGGGCGCGCGTTTTGGTTTTGGGCCTCGGTCCCGTCGAGCCAGATGATGCGCGTGACGATCGGATCGCGGCCCTTCGCATTGGCCGGAAGGACTTCGCCGGTGGCCTGGCGATGATTCAACACGGAGCCGGGAACCAAATCTTCGCCGATCTTTTCGGACACGCGGAGGTGGCCGACCGGCGTCTTGTAGCTGCCGTAGGAGTCACCGACGCCGAATTTCGACGTGGAAATGGGATACTTCTGAATCAAGCCGCCGTCCCGCAAAACGACGAGCTTTTGATCGGCGACGCTGATGAGGATCGAAACGTCAGGCGCCCCTTCCTCAGCCGCGGCGATGCTTCCGGTGAGAACGAGTGCGACCGCGAAGGACGCCTGAATTTTTTGGAAAAAGCCCTGCACGGGGCGCGGGTTTAGCGACTTTGCCGACGCCGTGCAACCCCGAAAATTCTGCCGGTCACCGCCCTGACTCGGGCACGAGGACGCAGCGGAAGCCGTAAATCACGTCGCGTTCCGATCGATCGACCACGTTGCGATACGACGAGCGCAACTCGCTCGCCAGCGCCGTTCCCCACGATCCGCCGCGAAGTACGCCCCAGTCGCGGGAGCCGGTGGCGCCGCCCTTGTAGCTGTCGCGGCACCACTGCCAGACGTTGCCGCTCATGTCGAAAAGGCCGAACCGATTTGCTGCAAAAGTGCCCACCGGTGAGGTCTGCGGGAAGCCGTCGTGGTAGCCGGGAATCGAAGCCGAGCGCTTGCCCGAGCTGTCGGCAAAATTGCCCGCGCCCGCCGGCGGCGGCCACTGTTTGCCCCACGGAAAATCCTTGGCCTTGCCGTCGCGCTCTTCGGGTGTCGAGCGGCCTTCATCGGGCAGTCCGTCGGCGACGCTCCACTCGAGATCGGTCGGGAGGCGGTAGCTTTGGCCTTCCTCGATTTGTCCGGCGGCGAGTTCCTTTGCGGTCAGCCATTCACAAAAAACGGTCGCGTCTTCCCAGCTCACCTTCACCGCGGGATGCGTGCCGTCCTGCGCGAAGTCTGGCACGGGCCGCACGCGCTTCGTGGTGTTGCAAAAGGCGTCGTAATCCTGCACTCGGGTGGGCCAGATATCGACGAGCACATCGCCTACGGGAACAAATTTCATCCCGAGGCTATTCTCCCACGGCTCGCCGCGCCGCGGGCCAAGACGTTTGACGAAACGCGCGCCGAGAAAAGTCTGCTCGCCTGGCTGGATCTGACCATCGACTGCGAGGCTCTTGAAACCCGCCATGCGCAGCTCGCAGCGAACGGCGCCCGGCTCCTGGTCTTCGAGCAGGAGCGGAGTTTTGCCGATTTCCTTTTCTTTCATCCACACGCTCGCGCCTCCGGGAGCGCTGGTGATTTTCACGCTCCCGCCAGGAAAGTCGAAAGTCGCATCCACGGGCTTGCCGTGACCGACCTCGATGGTCCGGCGCTGCTCCGGCCACGAGCGGTATTTGGCGACCAGTTCGTGCGTGCCTTCGGCCGCGCTGATCTCCACCGGAGCGACTCCCGCCGGCTTTCCGTCGAGGAGGATTTCCGCTTTGGACGGCTCGCTGGTGATGACGATCCTGCCGGACGGAAACTCCGTTTCTTTCACGGTCACCTCATCGCGTTTGACCTCGACAGTTTCAGTCCGTGAACGCCCGTCGAGCTTGAGCACGAGTTGGTATTCGCCGGTCGGAAGATCGGAAAGTGTCACGGGAGTCGTGCCGCTTTTCACAGTCGCGCCGTCCTGGCGAAGTTCAAAAGTCGCGCCCGCCGGCAGCGACGTGATCTGCGCCGTGCCATGGGAGCGCCGCAAATGCAGCGGGGCTGGCTGGGTCTGTTTGTCCGGTTGAATCTCGAAGGCTGCCGCCTCCGGTTCGTAACCCGAAAGCATGACTCGCGCGGCGTATTTTCCGATGGGCAGCTCGACAAACTCAGCGGGGCTGCGGCGCATGTGATCACCGATCACGATCATGGCGCCGGGAGGATCGGTCTCGATGCGCACCCCGCCGCGCGCGGTGCGAAGGTGAGCGGTGTAAACGCCGGCGCTGCCGAGCAGGAGCACGGCGGCGAGCGTGCCGATGATCGGCCAGTGCCGGCGGGAGTGAGCGGCGAGAACGCGGCCGTCGCGCAGGCGCACGAGATCGTCGTGCATCTCCTCCGCCGTGACGTAGCGGGTATCGGGGTCGGTGGCGCAGGCGCGCAGGAGTACGTCGTTCAGGCGCATCAGCGCGGCACGATCCGGCAGTTTGGAGAGATCGGAATTGATCGCCGGAAAATCCATGCGGTCCTTCCCCATCGCCATTTCGTAGAGCACCTTGCCGAGGCTGTAGATATCGGCCTGCGGCGTGCCCGGCCCCTCCGGCGGCACGTAGCCTTCCGTGCCGACGTACGAATCCTGCCCGCTCGCCGCAACCAATCCGATGTCGGCAATCTTCGGCACTCCGCCGACGAAGATAATGTTCGCCGGCTTGATGTCGCGATGGACGAGTCGCTGCTGATGCAGCGCGCCGAGCGCCGTGCTCAACGAAAGCCCGATCGTGATGCACTCATCGGCGAGCAGGCGGGAGCGCCGCGAAAGCTCGGTCTTGATCGTCTTCGGAACATAGTTCGCGTGGTCGATGGCCCCGCTGCCGAGATGGTCGTCGGCCAGTTCCATGACGTAGTAAAAAAACCCGCCGCCGACGTCGCGGCCGACGTGGAGGATGTCCACGAAGCCCGCGTTGCCGCGCGAGATCGGCTCGAACTTCGCCATGCCCTCGAACTCGCGTTGAAAAGCCTTGTCGCTCTCAAAAGTCCGCCGGTCCACGATCTTCACCGCGCGCCATGTGCCGGTGAGACTGCGCGCGAGCCAAATCTCGCCGTACGAGCCGCGCCCGATGATCCGAACCATCTCATGGTTCGGGACATTGGGAGCGTGGCGATCGGTGGTGGTGGGCGGCATCCTCGGCGCGGACTGTATCGCTGCCGACGAAAACGCACAAATGCGCAGTGAGTTGCGTAAAAGCGACGGCGCGCTCTTACGAGTGCCTCACGCGTAAAGATCCAACGGCTTCAGGGAGAAATCCGGAAAAATGCTCGGGAGGCTGGCGGCGTCTGCGCCGTGGCGGGTGAGGACGGGTGCGAGGATGTTGCGGTAGTTATTCCACACGGGGAGATCGCCGGGGCCTTCGAGCATCTCCGGCTTGAGACCGGGCCAGCCGCCGAGGACGCGTCCACCTTTCACTCCGCCGCCAATGACGAACATCGCGCCGCCGCGACCGTGATCGGTCCCGAAGGCGGAATTCTCCGCGACGCGACGGCCAAACTCCGTCATCACCACAACCGTCGTGGTGGCCATGCGCGAGCCGAGATCGCGACGGAATGCGGCAAGGCCATTGGCGAGGTGCAGCATGAGCGGTTCGATTTGTGTCAGCTGGACAAAGTGCGAATCCCACCCGCCGATGTCCACGCTCGCTGCATCGAGGCCGACATCCGCTCGGATCAGTTGCGCGACCTGCCGCAAGCCTTGCGCGAACGAATCTTTCTCGTCGTATTGCGCGCCGTTGGCCGGCGTGGCGTGGGCGTCGATCGCCTCGATGCGGCGCAGCGCCTCGAAGGTATTCGCCGCGGCATCGCGCAACGCACCTTGATCGAGCGCGTAGAGTCGCCGGAGTTCGCGCGTGAAATCCTGTTTCGCCGAGCCGCTCCGTTTGTCGGAAATCGCGAAGTCTTCAAGCGACTGGACGGCTGCGGCACTCGGTGCGCCGGACAGGCTTTCGGGCAGAGTCGGCGAAAGCGCGACGGCGGCGAGTGGGCTTTCTGTCGGACCGCGCGCCCGAAGAAAACGCCCGAGCCAGCCGCCCGCGGCGACTCCGCCGTGCTCCATCAAATCCTGCGCCTCGAAGTGCGAGCGTGTGTCGCTTTCACCGCCTGCGCCGTGGACGATGGCGAGGTCGCCTTCCTTCCAGGCGGCTTCGAGCGCGCGCAGATTCGGATGCAGTCCGAAGATGTCGTCGAGTGGCACGGCGTCGCTTTTCTTCACCGCGAGGCGCGGGCGGAATTTGTGGTAGTTGTCGTCCGCGACCGGCGCGACCAGCGTGAGGCCATCGGCAGCGCCGCGGAGAAAGACGACGACGAGCGTCCGGCGGTCGTCGCGATTGGTGGAGAGATTGACGGCGGTGCTCATGTCAGCAGTGTTGAAAGGCTGGTGATGCCAGCATGAGGGCGAGGCCGTCGCCGGATTTTAAGTACGCGTCGCTTTCATCTGCGGCGGGCTGGCGATTGAGCAGCGTGGCCATGAGTTCGGCATCGCCGCCGAGTGCGTGCTGCAATTCCTTCCGTTCGATGTGCGTGCCTTTGATGCGGTTGTTGGCGAGAGCGAGCGCAAATTTCCAACGCCAGAGCAGCGTTGCATGCCAGTGTTGCGCGCGAGCCGGATAGCCGTCTGGCGTCGGATAGCGGAACGGGACGTGACCCATCCGCTCAAGGTAGGAAAGCAGGCCGCGGTCGGCATCGGTCTCCGCATTCGTCGCGCGCAATGCGGAGACGATGTAGTGGAATGGCCGCTTGAATTTTGCGCCTGTCGAGGCACGAAACTCGGGCGTGGCGAAGAGCGCCCGCAGCGTCGTCTTGATGTCGCCCCGGCTGCTGGTGAAAGCTCCCGCGACTGCATCCACCGCCGCACCGGGCGGCTCGTCGGAGATGAAGCGGACGCAGAGTTTCGTGGCGATGAATTGGGCGGTGCTCGGGTGCGCGGCGACGATGGCGATCACGCGATCGAGGTCGTTTTCGCCGAGACCGGCCGGGATTTCCGCGCCGAGCACGCTCTTCGCGCCGTTGTCGTGCGCGTCTTTGCGGAAGACAACCTTGCCGCGATCTTTGAGAGGCGAGAGCAGTTCGCCGGAAAAGCCGTCGTTCTTTTTTGCCAGAATCGTCCAGCCCGTGAGGCAGCGCGCGACTTCCATCACGTCCTGCTGCGTATAACCGCCATGCACGCCGAGCGTGTGCAGTTCCATCAATTCCCGCGCGTAATTCTCGTTCGGTTTCTCGTCCGGCGTGCGCTTCACATTCGCGCGGCCATCAAGGTACCACAGCATCGCCGGGCTGAGCGCGCTCGCGCGGAGCATGTCGCGGAAGTTGCCAAGCGCGTGCGCGCAGATGGTGTCGCGGTCGTCGGCGATCTTGGTGTAGCGGCAGTCGCCCTTGCCTGGGTCAATATTGAAGTGATCGCTCCAGAACTCGCACATCACTTCGAAGAGCTGCCGCTGCGAATAGATCGCGCGGAGGAGTGCCACGCGGCGTAATACGGGTGGAAGCCCTTCGGCGTCCTCTTCGTAGGCTTCACCGAGCTGTTCCTCCCAACATTCCGAGAAGCGCGCGATGGCGCGGTCGCTCAAACCGTCGTCGATATTTTCCGGGCCAAGTTGTTCCGCGAGGAAGGCGTCCGCGCCCATGGCGGCGACACGGGCGTAATCGCCGGGAGTCGGGCCAAAGGTCCAGCGATTGAGCGCGTGGGCGATGGGATCGATCACCGCGGCAGCCGGCGGTGTGAGCGGTCCGTCGAGCGGTCGCTGGAGATGCCTGCCGGCAAATTGCTGCGCTTCGTCCAGCCACCCCTGCACGCTCTTGAAAATCGCCCCACTCAGCGCCAGGGCACTCGCGCCGGTGATGAGGAATTCGCGGCGTGAAGCGGTTTTCACGCGAAGGAAGGCGTGGGTGTCGCGGGTGTCGGGGTCTGCTCCGGAAGCGGTGGCGTTTTCGTCTTCCAAGGCCGCGCGAGCAGCACCGCACCGAAGCCGCTGGCGAGCCCCACGGGCAGCATGAAGAGCGAGCCGAGCAACGGCGTGATGAACACGAGCGCCAGCATGACACCGCCTCGCAAAACCTGCGGCCAGGTATCGGCGCTGGGACTGAGATTGCGCCCGATGCGCAAGGCGAGCCCAGAGCTGCCGATAAATCCGACGAGCAGTGCGACGAACGTCGCGACGAAGACCAGAAAGCGCAGGGGACCGTTGTGGATTTTGGCGTTTTGCAAAAACAAAACGAAGATCGGGCCAAAGGTCAGGATGCCGACCAAAGCCGCGCGCAGCGGACGCTGGTCGTAAACATCAGCGAAAGCTCGCGTGGCTTTCGGGAACATCCCGGCGGCGGCTACCCAGTGGGCGAGGAGGATGAGAAATGCGGCGGCGTGAGCGGCGAGGAAAGCGAGGACGATTCCGGTGTAAGGCATGGATGTTGGGGTTTCACGTCCAGACGCCTGTGCGGTGCCACCGGTTACGGGAATTTGTCCTTCCTTCCTTTCATCGCAGGCCTTCGTCCTCGTCCTCGTCCTTCCTCCTCGTCCTCGTGAGGTGCGCGAGAATCTTGGACCACTTGCTAAAGGAATCATGATGAAAGCAACGACCAACAAACGTTACAGCGCCGAGTTCAAAGCCCAGGCTGTCGGCTTGGTGAACTTGGGCAGTCCAGTGCCGAAAGTGGCCGAGGAACTGGGCGTGGGCTTGAGCCTGCTCTATGGCTGGGTGCAGAAGGAGGCGCAGGCGGCGC
>JBBSDS010000155.1:0-11173 GCA_038240495.1 Chthoniobacterales bacterium
GGCGCGGGCCAATCTCGAATGCGCGCTCGGCGACCGCTTCACGCCGGCCCAGCGCGCCGGGATCACGCGGGCTTCGTATCGCAATTTCGTGCGGACGATGCTCGACCTTTTCTGGGCGCAGAATCTCACGCCGGCCAACTGCCGCGATTACTTGCGGCTGGAAGGTTTCGAGGCGCTCCGCGAGCGGCACGCGCAGAGTCCCGGCGGCTCGGTATTTCTGTGCGTGCATCAGGGCAATTTTGAATGGGCCAGCCTCGCTTGCGGTTTCGAGGGATTTGGCAACGTCGTCGTCACGGAGAACTTCAAGAACCCGCTGCTCAGCGAGGTCTTCAATCGCCTGCGCGAGGTGTCGGGGCAGAAGATCATCCCGCAGGAAAACTCGATGCTGCGCCTGCTCAAGGTCGTGAAGCGCGGCGGCGCGACGGGCATGCTGCTCGATCTCAATCTCCGTCCGACGCAGGCGGCGACAATCATCGAGGGCTTCGGCTTGAAGATGTGCGTGACTTTTCTCCACGCCATCCTCGCCCGGCGCGCCGGCACTTTGCTCATCCCGGTCGAGACCGAACCGCTGCCCGATGGCACCTGCCGCGTCATCGCGCACCCGCCCGTGGAATGGCCTGCGGGTGCCACGCCGCAGGTCATCGCGCAATGTTGCTGGGACGCGTTTGAACCAATCCTGCGCGCCCATCCGCACGGCTGGTTGTGGCCGTACAAACACTTCCGTTACCGGCCGAAAAACGCGGGTCGACCGTATCCCTTCTACGCCAATGAATCGGCGAAGTTCGAGAAACTGCTGCGCTCGCTGGCGGGCAGCGAATCCATTGACAAAGCACGGTGATCAACCTTGCATAACCGCCCATGAAACGCCTCCTCACCCTCGCTTGCGTCGCGACCGCCTTCGCGCTGCTCACGGGCTGCGCCACCGGTCCGATCGCTCGCACGCCGTACAACGTCACCGCCTACAAACCCAAAAATCCCGACAACGTTCGCATCAAGCTCTCGCTCGCCAACCGCGCGGTTTACGTGATGGAAGGCGACACGCCGCTGCTCGTCACCGCTTGCGCCATCGGCCTGCCAGCTCCGCACAACACGCCGACCGGCAGTTTCCGCGTGACCAACAAGATCGCCAATAAGCGCTCGGGCACATACGGCTTTTCGGTCAGTGGTGATAACATTCACGCCTGCACCTCGAGCCAGGCCACGGGCCGCTACGTCGGTTTCCCGATGGCGTATTGGGTCGAGTTCACGTCCGGCTACGGCTTCCACGAAGGCGCCGTGTGGCCCATCCCGCGCACGCATGGCTGCGTCCGCCTGCATCACAATGTCGCGCCAAAATTCTATGCGCTCGCGAAAACCGGCACGCCGGTGAACATCGCGCAGACGCAGCCTGAAGACGCGACGATCGGCCGGGATCTCAAGCGCCCGCAGGATTACAAAGATCCCGATCCAGCGGCAGCGATCCTGATTTCCGACCGGGCGTTCTCCCCGCCCGCCGGACCGTTGCTCGTCGATCGTCCGTAAACTTTTCGGCCATTGGCCGGAGAAAAGTTCCCGTTGCCCGAGGTCGCACGCCGGCCTCGGGCAACTTCTTTTTGACGGCGGGAACATCGAGCGCCAGCATGGCCTCCCATGTCCGAGACTTCCGCCGCCGCCAAGCCCGCCCGCATCAATCTCCGCACGCCCGACGTGATGGCCGCGGTGCAGGCGCAGGTGGAGTCGCACTATCGCAGCGAGATCGTGGAGAAGCTGCGTCTCACCGGGGGGACGTTGAGTTGCGAAGGCGTGACCGTGCGGCTCGCGAAGCAGTTCGGCTTTTGCTACGGGGTCGAGCGCGCGATCGACCTCGCCTACGCCGCCGCAAAAGTTTTCGCGGATCGCCGGCTCTTCATTCTCGGGGAAATTATTCACAACCCCGAGGTCAACGAGCAGATCGTCGCGATGGGGATCAAGAACCTGCTCGGCGCCGATAAGGAAGCGGAAGTGAATGATCTGACGGCGGAAGATGTGGTCATCGTTCCCGCATTTGGCACGGACGTGAAGACGCTCGCGCGGATCAAGGAGCGCGGTGCGCAAATCGTGGATACCACTTGCGGCGACGTGATGAGCGTCTGGAAACGCGTGCGGCAAAACGCGAGTGACGACGTGACTTCGATCATCCACGGCAAAGCCGCGCACGAGGAAACCAAGGCCACGGCTTCACGCGCGGTCGTCGGCGGCAGGGGGCACTACCTCATCGTGCTCACGCTCGCCGATACCGATTACGTCTGCGATTACATCCGCCGCGGCGGAGACAAGCAGGCGTTTCTGGGAAAATTTCGCGGCGCCTACAGCGAGGGTTTTGATCCCGATCTCCATCTCCGCCGCGTCGGTGTGGCCAATCAGACGACGATGATGCGTGGCGAGACCGAGGAGGTGCAGCGCCGCGTCGAGGCGGCGATTCGCGACCGCGACGGAGCCGAGCGGGCGCGCGAAAGTTTCCGCTTTTTCGACACGATCTGCGGTGCGACACAGGAGCGGCAGGATGCGCTGAAAGAGATGCTCGATGCACCGATGCACCTGCTGCTCGTCATCGGCGGCTACAACAGCTCGAACACTTCGCACCTCGCCGAAATGGGTGAGGCCAAGCTGCCGACTTATTTCATCCGCAACGCCAGCCGGCTCGAGTCCCGCGAGCGTATCGTTCATTACGATCTTCACGCGAAGAATGAGGTGGCTACGGAAAACTGGCTGCCCGAGCGTCCACTCACCGTCGGTCTTACGGCGGGGGCAAGCTGCCCCAACAACCTGATCGAGGAGACGATACTCCGGCTCTACGAACTGCACGGCATCGGCGCCGCGCAGTTGCTCGGCACGGCGGCGCGCTGACGCGCGCTCACGGCGCGAAGTCGAATTCCGCGATGACCGCACGATGGTCGGAGCGCCATGAGATCATGTGCTCGCAACGCACGGGCCGGAGCCGGCCGGTGGTCCACATTTGATCCAGGCTGAGCATGGGCACGGGCATCGGCCACGTCGCGGCGCATCCGCTCCCGGCGGCCTCGAAGGCATTGGTCGTGAAGGCGCGAAGCGGCAGGAAAAACTTGGAGTCTGCCGGCGTATTGAAATCGCCCAGCACGACGAGGCATTCCAACCGATGCTCGCTCGCGAGCGTCGCCAGTTCCTCCAGCGGCGCGCTGCGGTCGGTCGGCGGATAGCCGTCGAGATCGACTTGCAAAACGGTGACGTCTCGATCTCGAACCCGCGCGCGAATCAATGTCCGGTACGATCTGTTCGCGAGCCGCCCTTCCTCGACGGATTCCACAGTGCCGCGCACGAGACAGAGCATTTCGCCTTCGGAAGACACGAGCTGGTAATCGGGCAGCGCAGCCTGCCAGCGATCCAGCGTGTTTTTTTTCCGAGGATGCCGCTCCGCGATCGTGATAATGTCCGCGTCCTGCGCCGCGAGCCACCGCAGGTCGCCATCCAGCCGCCAGACAGGACGATCCACATTCCATTGCACGATTCGCAATTGCCCGCGCGGCCCCGGCGTGTGCCGCCATTGCCAGCCGAGACGCAGCCAGAGCCCCAATGCCACCAGCGCGATCACGGCGAATAAGCCAGCCAGCATGCGGCGTTTCCGGCGCTTCCAATAAACAGCCAGAAGCGCGGCGCCAAACGCGATGGCCGGCCACGGCGTCGCGTAAAACAGAATCGCGAGGCCGGGGACGAGGTCGCGGATGGTGCCGTGAATCAGGAAGGCCACACCAACCACGGCGCTGGCGGCGCAGGCGCAGGCAAACGACAACTTAGCCCAGGCGGTGCGCATCATCGGCCGATGCGCTGAAAGAATTTTTCGAGCTGCCGCGCGACGGCCGCGAACGAGATCTTTTCGCGCGCGCATTCCGAGGCCTGCAACGCCGTTGCCTCGATGTCGTGACGATGCTCGATGAGTCGCGCGGCCAAATCGAAGAGCTGTTCGGTCCCACGGCCGTGTCCACAAAGATCGGGAAAAACGAGTCGCTCGGTGGTGCCGTTGCCGCCCACGCACGGCACGCCGCAAAGCAGCGCATCCCCCGCGACCTGCCCCGGCACGCCGCTCGCATCGAGCTGCCAGACGAGCTTGTGCTTCGCCAG
This sequence comes from Chthoniobacterales bacterium, assembly GCA_038240495.1. GTDB lineage: Bacteria > Verrucomicrobiota > Verrucomicrobiia > Chthoniobacterales > Chthoniobacteraceae > Chthoniobacter. The sequence continues at coordinate 4,114 of JBBSDS010000155.1, forward strand.
AATCCGCAGGTAGCGCGGATACGGCACGCGGCCTTCGACCACGCGCAGCAAACCCTCGGGATAACCGAGCCGACCGAGCATCCGCCGGCCTCGCCAGCCATCGACATTGAAGACCGTCACGGGCTCCAGCATCGACTCGCCGAGCTGGCGGACGGCGAGCAGCGCGGCGAGATGATTGCGCGATGGCGTGTCGAATTCGCGCGTGCCGACGAAGATGCCGCGCCGGTCTTCGATGGACGCTGCGAAATTCCAGCGCGTATCCTCGACGGGATATGGCGTGGGAATGAACTCTGCCTCGCGCACGCCCGCGGCGAGGAAGAACGGCACGAGGTCCGGCGTCGTCGCGATCGCCCCATCGGCGCGCTGGCAGATTTCGCGAAAGAGCTGGAGTTTGTCCGGCTTGGCGAGTTGCGCCGCGACTTGAAATGCGCCCGCCTCCTTCCACGCCAGCGCCACGGTTTTCCCCACGGCCCGCAGTTCCATCAGGGCACTGCGGCACGCTTTCAAATCGTTACGGAGCAGCAGCAGCACGGATTTTTGATCCGCCGGAATCGTCTGGTCTTTCCGATGAAACGAACCGCCAGTGCAGGCCGCGAAGGCGTGGTAATTGACCGGCGGGTGCGCCTTGTCATCGGGTGCTCCGGCGCCGTCGGGAAAGTGTTGTTCGGGATCGTTACCGCCCGGATTGAGGACCGCGAGTTTCATCGATGCGCGAGCTTCTATCATGCTCCTGTGTGGAGGCAATCCCGGCTGCAAGCAACGGCTTCCATTGTGATTTCGTCCGCGGCAATATTTCGTTCATGCGCTCCCCATCCGCCCCCCTGATCTGGCTGTCCGCGATTTTTTTGTGCTTCGACCAGGCGGCCTTCGCGGCGGAGGAACCATTGAGACTCATGGCGCGAGAGCGCGATGAAACCGCCCTCGATTCCGGACAATGGACCGTGCGGGAAAAGAAGCTGTCCTGGGATCCGGCAAAGACGGCGATCGTCATCTGCGACATGTGGGATGCGCACACCTGTCCGAACGCCGCGGCGCGAGTCGCGGAAATGGCGCCGCGCATGAATGAGGTCGTCACGGCCGCGCGCAGCCGTGGGATTTTCATCATTCACTGCCCGAGCAATACGATGGATTTCTACAAGGACACGCCCCAGCGCAAGCGCGCCCTGGCCGCGGCGCCGGCCACGCCGAAAGTGCCGCTGCAAAAGTGGTGCAAGATCGACCTCGCGCGGGAGGCTCCATTGCCGATCGATGACTCCGACGGCGGTTGCGATTGCCCGCGGACCTGGCAGCCGGGCCAGCCCTATCCCTGGACACGACAGATCGAAACCATCACAATCGCCGATGAAGATGCGATCACGGATTCGTCGGAAGCCTATTACCTGCTCGAACAGCGCGGCATCGAAAACGTGATTGTGATGGGCGTGCATCTCAATATGTGCGTGCTCGGGCGCCCCTTCGCGATTCGGCAGCTCGTCGCGCAAGGCAAAAACGTTGCTTTGATGCGCGACCTCACGGACACCATGTACAATCCCGCGCAACCGCCCCACGTCAGCCACTTCGCGGGCACCGCGCTGATGATCGAGCACGTGGAGAAATACTGGTGCCCCACCATCACCAGCACCGCCTTTCTCGGCGGCGAACCGTTTCGCTTTCGCGATGACCGCTGACGCGATCGCTCGCGAATGAAAGCGCACACCGCGTCCTTTTCCGTCTCGACGCGCGGCAAAGGGACTAACGAGATCACCGACGAAGTCGCGCGCATCGTCCGCGTGAGCGGCGTGACTACGGGCACGGCCACCGTCTTCATCCAGCATACCAGCGCGAGCCTGGTCATTTACGAAAACGCCGACCCGTCGGCGCGCACGGACCTGCACGAATTCTTCGAGCGGCTCGTCCCGGAGGATCAGGATTATTTCGTGCATACCGACGAAGGCTCCGACGACATGCCGTCCCATCTCCGCATGGTGCTCACGCGCACGAGCGAAGTCGTGCCCATCGCCCTGAGCCGGATGCAGCTTGGCACCTGGCAGGGCATTTTCCTTTTCGAGCACCGCCGCGCGCCCCACCGGCGGAATGTCGTCGTTGCTGTGCTCGGCGTTTAGAGCAGTTGCCAAAAATCATTCCATATCTGCGTGTCATCCTGAGCGGAGCGGAGGTGGCAACGCGGGCGCAGCGCAGTCGAAGGATCCCGCGCATTTACGGGCGATATCGCAAGGAATCGCCGGGATTCCTTCGGCAAGCTCAGGACAGGCTCTTCGACTCCGTTTCGTCCCACCTTCGCCCATAACGAAACTCCGCTCAGGATGACACGCAATCTTTCACGGAAACTGTTTCTGGTGGACACTTTAACGTAAGGCGACAAAGACGCCGCGAAACGTCACTGTTGCCGGACTATCCACCGGCATAGAGCGCCTTGATGAGTCGCAGAGCTTTAGGTCCCGGTAGCACGCCCGGCTCCATCTGGTTCATCACGTAGGCAAAAGCGATGCGGTTTTCCGGATCGGCAAACGCGAAGCTGCCGCCCGCGCCGGGATGCCCAAACGCGCGCAGCGAAGGACCGTAATTTGTGCGCATTTTTTTGCCGCTTGCATCGACTGGGTCGCGCATGAATCCAGCGGAAAAAGCGGTTTCCAATAAAAGCACGCGGTCGGGTCCCTGCGTCAGCGTCGTGGTCATCAAGTCGAGCGTCTTTGGTTCAAAAAAGCGCCGCCCATCGAGCGCGCCACCTTCGGCCAGCATCGCGTAAAACTTCGCCAGACCCCGCGCCGTTCCCACGCCTCCAAACGCCCCGAGCGACGCCGTGCGGCCTTCGGGCGAATTCATCGCTGCAACGCTGGACAATCCACGCGGCGAGACAAAAGCACGCGACGTGAGCGACGATAATGTCATGAACGCGGTGTAGAACAAATCGCCTTTGGGTGGTGTGCTCTTCGCCGGAAAAATCGCCGAAGCGCGATGTACCAGGTCCGGCGGCATGCCGATCCAGACGTCCAAGCCGAGCGGTTCGCCAAACTGTGCGCGCCAGTATTCACGCAGTGCGATGCCGCCGGTGATCCGCCGGAGGACTTCATCGACGAGAAAACCAAACGTCCGCGGATGATAACCGTGGCCTTCGCCAAGCGGCCACGCCGGTGCCTCGGCCGCGAGCGCCGCGGCAACCGCGGTATGATCCAGCACGTCCGCCGTCCGCGACAACGCCGACAGTCCCGCTCGGTGCGAGAGCATTTCCGCAAGCGTCACGCGCTCCTTGCCCGCCTGCGCAAATTCCGGCCACAGCTCGGCAACCCGCGTCGTCAGCTCGATGCCGCGTTCCTGGCAGGCATGCAGCAAACACGCGGCCGCCAGCCCTTTTGTCGCGGACCAGAAAAGCACCATCGTCTCCGCGGTCCATGGTTCGGTTTTGGGACGATCCTTGAAGCCATCCGCGAGTGAAATCATCTCGCGCCCATCGCGCCACACACTCACCGACGCGCCGAGTTCGCCGTAGCTGGCGAAGTTTTCGTGAAAGAGCGCGGGAAGGATTTCGAGGTGGGCCATCGTCACGCCACATTTTGCCACACGCGGCGGCGACAGAAGCGAGACATTGCTCTCGGACCGGAAAAAGGCTGTCAGTGCGCTGGCAGTGCTGGCGAATTTCCCACCAATTCAGTCGAGCCATCGACATGCATGACCACGCGCCGTTTGCCTCTGCTGAGAGCCTTGCTGGCCAGGAGCACGTTCGTCCGGGGATCGGTATCCTTGCCGCCATAGTAATCGTAGCCCACCGCCACGGTCGGCCCGGAGAGCGGGCAGATCAAAACCTTCCGGTCGGGAAGGTAGTCGGGCACAAGTTCCTCGATCGCGCGGGGAAACGATCCGTTGTTATTAGCAGCGTAAGCCGTGCAGCCTATGGCTATTTGCCTTGCGTTGTTAAGCGACCGAATCTCTTGCGCCTTCACCTGCACCGAGCTGAGAACTGGCAGCGCGATAGCCGCTAGGATGGGAAGGAGCGCAAGCCCCATATATCCCGTGATCAGGCCGGCCAAAGCCATGCCCTCGCCGCGAAGCGCACCTCCCGATTGCTTGATGCGGCTGCGCGACACATGCCCACAGATGATCGCGGGGATAGCCGCAAGAATCGGGATGATACCCAGTGACAGAATCCCAAGAATCAGGCTCGTGACCGCGAGGCCGGAGGTCGTTGCGGGCTGCATCGCCGTGGCGGAAGTCGGAGCAGAGACGGCGGCTCGCGCCACCGATGCCGGCGGCAGAATCGGAGGTTCCGCCGCACGCGTTGGGGGCGGGGCGGGCGGGAGTCCTGGAAACGATGCGAGCGCGACCCATTCCGCCATCCCTTCGCTCCAGGCGAAATCGGTGGGCAGGAATTTGCCGGACGTCAGCCCGGCCCGCACTTCGTCTGGGGAGAATTGCCCGAATTCTTGTCCGTCACGGGCGACGTGAATTTTCATCCGATCCGATTAGCGGTCCGGGTTTGTCCTGTCGAGTTCGCGCTTCATTCCCGCAGCGCCGCGAGGTCCGGGTCCACCTTCGCAAAATCGCGGAACTTCTTGTCGAGTTCGATGCTTTTTTCGAGATGCAAGCGGGCGAGATCGAGATGGCCGAGGGCGCACTCGTAGCAGGCCAGATTGTAGTGGAACGTCGGCTCGGCGTGCAGGGTCTCCGGTCCGGCGAGCAGGATGTCGCGGGCTTCGGCCGTGCGCCCGAGTTCGTGCAGGCAAAAGGCTGCGTGGATGAAGCCACTCGTTTTTTCCGGTTCGGTGCGGCAAAGCCCGCGACTGGTGGTGAGCGCCAATTTCCATCGTTTCGCCTGCATGAGGATGACGGTTCGTAATTCAACGACCGCGGAATCCTTCGCCGTATCCTCCGGCAAGGAGTCGAGTTCCGCGATGGCGTCGTCAAACATCGACAATTCGGAGTAACCCTGCGCGGCGAGCAGGGTGCGTTCGTGGCCTTCGAGCATGAATTCGGTGTTCAGTAGTCAGTAATCAGCAATCTTGCCAGCTTGGGCGAAGAAAAATTCAACGCTCCCTCCAAGAGTTGAAAGCCGTCGGAGAGAACAAGAAAAACGTGTCATCCTGAGCGGAGCGGAGGTGGAAAAGCGGGCGCAGCGGAGTCGAAGGATTCCGCGCTGGCACGGGCGACCTCGCATGTAAGCGCCGGGATCCTTCAACTACGTTCCGTTCCGCCTGCGCCCACGACGGAACTCCGCTCAGGATGACTCGCGTTCCGGGAGAATTCATCGCCGCTGTCAGCAAAACCCTGTTTTGGAAAGCTTGAGTGAAGCGCCTAAATCTAAGTCAGTCCGCCCTCTCAGTCAGCCGACCAGCGTTTCCAGTTCCTCCACCCTTCGCGCAAAGAGCTGCAGCGTCCGCGCGATGGGTTCCGGATTCGACATGTCCACGCCGGCGGCGGCGAGCGTGGGCAGGGGCATTTGCGAGCCGCCGGATTTCAGGAAGCCGAGATAGCGTGTGGCGTCGCCGGTTTCGAGCACCTGGCTGGCGAGCGCAACGGCGGCGCTCAGACCGGTGGCATACTTATAGACGTAGAAGGCGCTGTAGAAATGCGGGATGCGCAGGCATTCCAACTCGAGCTCGGAATCCACGACGAAATCGGGACCGAAGTAGTCGTCGAGCAGGCGGCGATAGGTTTGGCGGAAACTGTCGAGCGTGAGCGGCTCACCGGCTTCCTCCATCGCGTGCGTGAGTTTTTCAAACTCCGCAAACATCGTCTGGCGGATGACCGTGCCGCGGATGTCATCGATCTGCCGATTGATGAGGTAGGCGCGCATCGCTTTGTCCGTCGTTTGTTCGAGGAGATAGTGCGTGAGCAGCTCTTCATTGAACGTGCTGGCGACTTCGGCGAGGAAGATCGGGTAGTCGTAAGTCTGGAAGGGCTGCGTGCGCTGCGCATTCCAAGTGTGCATGGAATGTCCGGCTTCGTGCGCGAGCGTGTAAACGTCGGAGAAAACGTCGTGCTTGTAGTTCATCATGATGAACGGCGGGTTGCCGTAGCTCGACGAACTGAACGCGCCGCTGCGCTTGCCTTTGTTTTCGTAACGGTCGCACCAACGGCCGCGCAGGCCGTCGCTGAGCGTGTTGACGTATTCGTCGCCAAGCGGGGCGAGCGCGGCCAAAACCTTGTCGCACGCTTCGTCCCACGGCACATCGGTCTCGATGTTCGCGACGATCGGCACCATCGTGTCGTAGGCGTGGATTTCCTTGAGTCCGAGGACGCGCTTGCGGAGCCCGAGGTAGCGAAAAAGCGGCGCGAGATTGGCGCGCACGGTCGAGATGAGGTTGTCATACACGCTCGCCGGCACGTCGTCGCGGAAGAGCGCGCCTTCGCGGGCACTGGGGTAGTTGCGGGCGCGAGCGCGAAAAACGTCGGCCTTGATCGAGCTGGCGAGTGTCGAGGCGACGGTGAATTTGTGGTTGCCGAACTCCGCGTAAAACTGGTGCCACGCACGCTTCCGCAACTCGGGGTCGCGCTTGACCATGAAAGACGAATAGCTCGACTGCGACAGCTCGCGCTCGACACCTTTCTCATCGACGATCATGCCGAACTTCATGTCCACGTTCGTGAGCTGGGAGAACGTCTCGCGGTGGCCGTAGAGGGCGCTGCTGCCAAGTGCGAGCAGGCGCTCCTCGGCGGTGCTGAGGGTGTGCGGCTTGAACCGGCGGCGCTTGCGCAAGGGGACGATCCATTCGGACAACGCGGGCTCTCTAATGAACGACTCGAAGGTCGCGTCGTCGACCGCCATGATCTCCGGCTCGATGAAGGCTTGGGACTCGCCAATCAGCGTGTAGAGATTTTCGAGCTGACCTTCGCGGGCAAGATGCGTGTTGTCGGAGCTGTCGCCGGAAGTTTGCAGCGAGGCGTAATGGCCGAGCCGCTCGATGGTCAGGCCGAGTGTTTTTTCAAACTCGAGGATCTCCCGCAGCGTCTGCGCAGACTCTCCGACGCGACCACGCCATTGCGCGATTTTCGGATAGTCCTGCTGAAGTTTTTCAAACGCGGCCTGCCATTCGGTGGGCGTGGAATAAAGCAGCGTGAGATCCCA
>JBBSDS010000156.1:0-10968 GCA_038240495.1 Chthoniobacterales bacterium
CGAGGCCCGAGTCGGCCATGGCGTTTTTCGCCGCCGCCACGGCGAGATGCGTAAAGCGATCCGTGCGATTCACATCTTTCGGGGTCTTGAAATGTTCGACCGGCTTGAAGTCGCGCACTTCGCCCGCGATGCGGCACTTATAATCCGACACATCGAAATGCGTGATCGGTCCGATGCCGCTGACGCCGGCTGTGAGATTTTGCCAAAAGGTCCGAAGATCACTGCCCACGGGCGTGACGACTCCCATTCCAGTGACGACGACTCTGCGCGGATTGCTCATAAGGGCGGCTACGTGAACCGAGAACGCGGCGGGAGGCAAACGGAAATTCCCGGGCGCTCGAAGTTAAATCTTGAGGAAATTTTGCAGCAGCTTCTTGCCTTCGAGAGTGAGAATCGATTCCGGGTGGAACTGCACGCCGTGGACCGGAAATTCGCGATGACGCAGGCCCATGATTTCGCCCTCGGCGGTCTCGGCGGTGATTTCGAGCGCAGCGGGGAAGGTCTCGCATTTGACGAGGAGGGAGTGGTAGCGCGTCGCTTCGAAGGGGTTGGGCAGCCCAGCGAAGACTCCCTGGCCATGATGCAGGATGGGTGACGTTTTTCCGTGCATCAACCGGCCTGCGCGGACGACATCGCCGCCGAAAACATGTCCGATGCATTGATGGCCGAGGCACACGCCGAGCAGGGGAGTGCTGGCGCCGAAACGGCGGATCACTTCGTTGCTGATGCCGGCTTCGTTTGGCGTGCAGGGGCCGGGTGAGATGCAGATGCGCTCGGGTTTGAGCGCGGCGATTTCGTCGAGGGTGATTTCGTCGTTGCGTTTGACCAGCGGTTCCGCGCCGAGCTCGCCGAAATACTGCACCAGATTGTAGGTGAAGCTGTCGTAGTTATCGATGACGAGGAGCATGGCCGGTCAGGAGATTTGTTTGGCGAGGGCGATCGCGTCCATCATCGCCATGGCTTTGTTGCGGCACTCCTGATCCTCCGATTCGGGAATGGAGTCGGCGACGACGCCAGCGCCTGCTTGGACGTAGGCGCAGCCATCTTTCAAGACCACCGTGCGGAGCGCGATGCAGGAGTCGCTGTTGCCGTCGAAGCCGAAGTAGCCGACGGCGCCCGCATAGACGCCGCGCTTGCTCTTTTCAAATTGGTTGATGATCTGCATCGCCCGCACTTTGGGCGAGCCGCTCACGGTGCCGGCGGGAAACGTTGCGCGCATCACGTCGTAGGCGGTTCGGCCCGCGCGCAAGGTCCCATGGACATTTGAGACGATGTGCATGACGCGGCTGTATTTTTCGATCGTCATGAAATCGCTCACCTTGACCGTGCCGAATTCCGCGGCGCGCCCCACGTCGTTGCGCGCCAGATCGACGAGCATGAGATGCTCGGCGCGCTCCTTCGGATCAGCGAGAAGGTCCGCGGCGTTGGCGTCATCTTCGGTGTCATCTTTCCCGCGGCGACGCGTGCCCGCGATGGGGCGAATGTCGATGCGACCATCGATCGAGCGGACGTGAACTTCCGGCGAACTGCCGACCAGCGAGAAGCCGGGAAATTTCAGGCAGAACATGTAAGGCGACGGATTCACGTAACGCAGCGTGCGATACAAGGTGAGCGAGTCGCCGTCGTAGTCGGTGACGAAGCGCTGCGAAGGAACGAACTGAAAGACATCGCCGGCGCGGATGAACTCCTGGCCTTCGCTCACCATGCGCCGGTACTCTTCCGGCGAAGTATTGCCGTCGAAAGAGTAACCATCGCCTTCGCCGAGGGCGCGACCGGCGAAGATGGGTGGGAGCTGCGCGGGTTGCGCGAGCTTTCCGACCACGGCCATGATCTTCGTCACGGCGGCGTGGTAGGCGGAATCCGCGTCGCCATCGATGATGGCATTGGCGACGATGCGCAGGCGCCGCGTGCGGTGGTCGAAAATGATGAGCGTCTCCGCAATGAAAAAGAGACTCTCCGGAAGATCGAGATCGTCCTGCGGCGGCGCACCGATGCTCGGTTCGAAAAACCGGACGACATCGTAACCAAGATAACCCACGGCACCGCCCGCGAAACGAGCATCCGCGAGGGCGGGCGAGGGGACGTAGCGATAGCGCTGCATGAGCGCTTCGAGCTCGTGGAGCGGATCGCTGGCGGTCTCAAACTCCCGCCGCTCGCCACTCTCCACGATGCGAATATTCCGGCCATTGCTTTCAAAGATGACCCGCGGCGCCGTGCCGACGAAGGAGTAGCGCCCGGCTTGATCACTCTTTTCGACGGACTCGAACAGAAACGAATAGCTGCCGTCGTCGATTTTTTGAAAGGCGGACACCGGCGATTCGGCGTCGGCGATCAACTCCGTGAAAACGGGAATCAAATTTCCGCGCTGCGCCAACTCGCGAAATTCCGCGAGCGATGGCTTGAGGGGAGGTGTCATTTGGATGCGTAAGTTTTTTCCGGATCGAAAAGCTTTTCTTCGCTGATCTCCGAGGGCGTGCCGTCCGGCGAAAACGTCTGGAAGAAGCAGCTCTCGTAGCCGGTGTGGCAGGCGCCGCCGGTTTGCTCGACTTCAAAGAGCAGCGTATCGGCGTCGCAATCGACGGCCCAGCGGACGACCTTCTGGGTGTGACCACTCGTTTCACCTTTGATCCAGAATTTCTGCCGCGAGCGGCTCCAGTAGTTCATCAAACCGGTTTGCAGCGAGGCTTCGAGCGAAGCCGCATTCATCCACGCCATCATCAGCACGCGGTGTGACGTGGAGTCCTGGACGATTGCCGGGATGAGTCCGTCGGCATTGTATTTGAGCAGTGGGAGAGTCATGGCGGTGAGTGGTGGAAAAGAAAAAGCCCGACGATTCGAGCGGAGAATCATCGGGCGAAGTTCGACGCGCAGGTGGCGACGACCGGGCTGCGCAGAAACACGCAGGCCGCGGGCCCGTCTAGAGTTGCCACCAATGCTGAAAAAGATTCACGCGGTTCGTATAAGCGCGCGGTGTCGGGCATGCAACGATTTTTTCCCGGCGCAGCCAGCGCTCGTTCAGCGATGTTTTTCTTCATCGGCACGCTTTTAGCTAACCGTGGACATTGCCTATGTTGAGCACCGTCGCACCGCCTCTTTCATCTGAAGAGCAGGAGCAAATCCTGCAGACCATCGAAATGTTCGAGGTCATCACGCAGGCCAATCCTCAGGATTGCCAGTCGATGGACATCCTCAAGGACGCCTATCAGCGCGTCGGCAAACTCCCGGAAGCACTCGCGATCACCCGCAAGCTCGCGGATACCTACGTGGACCTGGGCCAGTATTCGGCGGCGATGCTCGAATACGAGGGCATCCTGCAAAAAGATGCGGGGAATGTGGAGGTGCTGGCGAGGCTCGCGGAGGTGGAGGAAAAGCTGCAAAAAACTGGACAGCTCAAGCCGCCGGTCGAAGCCGCTCCGCCGACGCTGGGCATCGACCTCGATTTCAAGGCCGTGGTCTCCGGCGGTGGCACCCTCATGGCCACCAATGCGACCCTGCGCGCGGATGGCGGCGCCGGGAAGCGGCTCGCGTTCGACCAGATGGCGGCCCTCGCGGACGATGGCAATGAGCCGCTGGCCAAGTTTCTCATTCAGCATCGCCTGGCCTCCGAGGAGATCGTCAGTTCGGCGCTGGAGCGCGTGCATAAAAAGAACAAGGATCTGGCGCCCAACGTCATCGCCGTTTCGCTCATCGACGAAATCTGCCGCCGCGGCTCGATCGAGGTCGATACCGTGCTCGCGGGCATTGTGGACCGCTCCAAATTCGCGTTCATCCCGCTGCAATACTACGACGTCGATCGCGCCATCGTGAAGATGCTGCCGGATACGCTGACGATTGGCCGCTTGATCGTGCCTTTCGATGTCCTCAGCCGCACGATCATGATCGCCACGGCCAATCCTTTCGACGCAGTCGGCAAGGAAGCCGTGCAGCAACTCCTCGACTACCATGTGCAGTGGCACCTCGCTCCGCCGCAGGCCATCGTGAAGGTCTTGAACGAAACCTATCGCCTCGAAAAATGAGCATTAAATCTTTCGGTGAACGGATCGCGGATGTCCTGATCGAGGACGGCCTTTTGCTCCCCAGCCAGCTTGCCGAGGCGATGGACTTGCAGAAAAAGCAGGGCGGCCGCCTGCTCAAGCTGCTGACCGACAAGCAGTACGTCACCGAACAGGACATGGTCATTTCCATGGGCCGCTGCCTCGACGTACCGCCGATCAATCTCTCGAAAGTGCGCGTGCCGGAGGACATCGCGGACCTGGTGCCGAAGGACATGGCGCGACAGTATAAGCTCGCGCCCGTTTGCCGCCTCGGAAACAAGCTTTTCGTGGCGATGGCCGATCCGCTGAATGTTCTCGCGCTCGATGATCTGCGCCAGCGCACGAAGCTCGAAATCGTGCCGATGATCACGACCGAGCGCAGCGTCACCGAGGCGCTGAGCGGCGTCGGCAGCGCGAGTTCGCAGATGGATCAGGTCCTCAAAGATGCCGCGAGCGATGCTGCCAATGTCGAAGAGGTCAAACAGAACCGCGAGGAGATCGACCTCGACCGGCTGGCGGTGGAAAGTGAAGACGCGCCGGTCGTCAAAATCGTCAACCTCATCCTCGTCCAGGCGCTCAAGGAAAAGGCGTCGGACATTCACCTCGAACCTTTCGAGAAGCAGTTCAAGCTTCGCTATCGCGTGGACGGTGCGCTCATCGAAGCCAGTTCGCCGCCCAAGGCGCTCCAGCTTCCGATCGCCTCGCGCATCAAGATTCTCGCCGGCCTCGACATCGCCGAGCGCCGACTCCCGCAGGACGGGCGCTTTCGCATCCGCGTCTCGGGCAAGGAAGTCGATCTGCGTATCTCGATTCTGCCCACGGTGTACGGTGAAAAGATCGTCATCCGTCTGCTCGACAAGGGCGCGCTCTCCGGCTCGATCGATCAACTCGGCATGGACGAGTATACGCTCGGCACTTTCAAAAAGGCCGTGGATGCGCCGCACGGAATGATTCTGGTTACCGGTCCGACCGGCTCCGGCAAGACGACCACGCTTTATTCGGTTCTCTCCGAACTCAACAGCCCGGACTACAACATCGTCACCGTCGAAGACCCGATCGAGTATCAGCTCTCCGGGATCAATCAGGTGGCCGTCAAAGCGGACATCGGCCTCAGTTTCGCCGACGCGTTGCGGTCCATTCTCCGTCAAGATCCGGACATCGTGATGATCGGTGAAATTCGTGACAACGAGACCGCTGACATCGCCGTCAAGGCCGCGCTCACCGGCCATCAGGTGCTCTCGACCTTGCACACGAATGACGCGGCTGGGGCGATTACGCGTCTCGACGATATGGGCATCGAGCCGTTCCTCATTTCATCGTCGATCCTGCTCACTTGCGCGCAACGTCTCGTGCGGCGCGTCTGCCCAAATTGCCGCGAAGAATTTCAACCCGAACCGGAGCTGCTCGCGAAGCTCGACATCGAAAATGACGGCACCACTTTTTTCCATGGCGCGGGCTGCGATCGCTGCAAGCGCCGCGGCTACGTGGGCCGGGCGGCGATCATCGAAGTCCTTCCGGTTTCCGAGACCATCCGCCGCTTGATCATCAAGCGCGCCTCCGCGGCGGTAATCAAAAATCAGGCGGTGACCGAAGGAATGAAGACCCTGCGCATGGTCGGGATTGACAAAGCCCGCGAGGGTATTACGACGTTGGAGGAAATTCTGCGGGTCACCGCGGAAGATCACTAACGTCTTCATGGGATTATTCGACCATCTGTTCAAACCGAAGCCGGGACCGGCCGGGGAGGAGATTGTCGAAGCCGAAGCTGCCTCGCCCGAGCCCTTGGCCGCGGTCGAATCAGGATCCCAAAATGCAGCCTCGTCGCGGCCAGACCCATCGGCGTTTCTTCATCCGAAAAATTTCATTCCGCGCGCGGGTTCGCCGATTGTGCCGGCACCCAAGTCTCCCCTGGCCACCGCCACCCGTTTCGCTGAACGCAAACTCGGGCCGTCGGTCGCGCCCGCCGCGAGCGACGAGATCGTCTTGACCCTCGGCGACATCCTTTCCCGCATCCCGACGCACTACCTCAAGTCCGGGACGCACGATCCGAAACGCGAACTGCGCTTCAAGATCAATGACCTGTCCTCGGATATCGCCCGCGGCCGTGCCGCCGTGCCTCTTTCCAGCGTCGCGCGTTTGCTCCCCGACATTTTCGTCAAGGAGATCGCGCCCGACGAAGACACGGAAGTCCGCCTGCCGCTCCAAAAGCTCGTCGAGCAAATCGGTCTGCTGCGCTCGCGTCCGGCGGCGCCCGCAGCCGAGAAGACCGCGCAGCCCGCGCCGCAGCCGCCGTCGGCGCAGCGCGTGAGTCCTGAAGTAGAAACGCCAACCCTTACGGCGGAGATTGTGCCGCCCGTTGTCAAACCGGCGGGATTGGCGCCCGCGCGCGAGTCGCTGCGCGAACTACGCCCCGATGCGGAGAAAGTGGACGAGCTTCGGCGGCTGGGAGAATCGCTGCGCGAATCGTTTTTCGCTGCGGACAAAGTGGTGGAAGCGGAACCCGTCGCGGAAAAGCCGGTCATCGAGCGAGTTCCTCAGATCGAGTCGCCCACGTCCGCATTGATGCCTGAACCGGCCAAGGAGGCCGAAGCTCCGGCGGTCAAAGGCGCCGACTTTTTCAGCCCTCCGCCTGTGGAATCAACCACGGTGGCGCCGAAGCCTGCGCAGGCTGAAGTGCTCGCGTCGTCCTTTGCCCAAGCACTGGCGGTTGAGTCTGAAAAAAAAGCGGTGATGGCTATCGAGAAGATCGAGGCACTCGCCAACGAGGCCGAGCAGCGCCTGAGCCCGACACCTGTCCCGGGGGCTGGCAGCGCGGAAACGCCGGCGTCCATCGCGCCCCCGAGCGCCCGCCCCGAAGTCGAACTTACGAAAGAGCCCAAACCTGCGGTCGAGCCACACGCCGACGCTGGCAGTCGGACCGAACCGGAAAGCGCGGAAGAACGGATTCATCTCAGTCTGGCGGCGATCCTCCGGCAATGCCCGCAGGAGATCATTGTCGGCCAATTGCCGCCGGTGGACGACAGCGTTCGGATCACGCTGCCATTCGCGCCGATTGATCGCCAGCTCAACACCGGGAAGGTCGAGGTCAGCGCCACGCATTTCGTGGCGGCGCTGCCGGCCCGATTCCAAAAGTTTTTCAAGGCACCGCCTGATCTGAAAATTCCGATCCCGCTCGAGGAAGTGTTTCAGAACCTTCCCACGGCCAGTGCGGAGATCGCGATTCCCCCGGAACAACCGCTTGGACTGATCCTCGCCCCCGCGGCGGAGAGTGTTGCGCAGGCACCAGTGCCGACCAACATCCCGGAAGCTGTGGTGGAGCCAGTGCCGGCCATCACTCAGGAAACGCCGGCGATGCCACCGGAGCCCGACCCGACCCCGGCAGCAGTGCTGGATTTTAGCCACTCCGCATCGGTCGAAAAACCTGCCGCGGAAGCTTTGCCGAGCCTGCCGGATTCTGTCCCGTCGGTCAGCGAACCCGCTGTTGAAATACCGTCTTCGGTTTCCGAAATCGGCTCCGAAGCTGCCGCGGCGGATGAGGTGAAACCGGCATTGCACCTGCCCGCTTTTCACATCTTCGCGCCACCGCCCCCGTTGGTCACGCTCGCCAAATCCGAAGTGTCCGTCGCTGAGACGACGGCATTCGCTGACCCACCTGCTACTGTGGTTTCGGAAGCGCCGATCGAGGCTGCGCCGCTTGCTGAGGCGACGAAGTTAGAGCTTCGGACCGCTGAAATTTCGGCCCCGCTGGAAAGCGTCGCGACAGAGGTGCCCCCGCCTCCTGCCAAACCCGAGAGCGCAACTCTGGTTTTAATTGCTTCGGCCAAGCATGAGTCGCAAACGGGCGAAGCCCCGCTGCCGATCATGGAGACTGTCGTTCCCGCACCGTCGCCGGAGACGGAGCTAGATGCCCACGCGCCGGTGCCTGAGTTGCAAAAGGAGATGGTGGCAACCGCCGAATTGTCGTCAGCTCCGGCGTCTCCTGCCGCCGGGAGCGTTGAGAACCCGCCCGAGACTCTTGCGTCGAAATGGGAGGCAGTCGCCCAAACCGCCCATTCGGACACGTCCGGCGTTTTTGCTGCGGCGACTAAGACGATCGTTCCGCCGCTGATGATTCGCCCGCTCATCATGCCGCCGCCACCCCTCTTTGGCTTCAAGCCGATGTCGGAAGCACCTGCCGAGGAGACACCGGCAGAGGATCACTACGTCACTTTAGACAAGATTTCGGTAATTACTGATTTTAAGCTTGTTTCTTATGATGATACGGAAAAGACAAAAGTAATTTCCGATGAATTATTGGCAGCTCCGATCCCCGTGTCGCAGCCAGATCCTGCCCAACCGGAACTATTCAATGAACCGCTGCCCAGCGTCGAAACTGCGGCGTTGGTAGGCGCTTCACCCGACACTGAAGCCCCATCGGCGTTCGGAGAAACGGCTGCCAAAATTACGGGCGAGATCCCGTCGCCGACATTCGCGGTAGAAGCCGACGCGACGCCTCTGCCGATCCCGACCGATTCGCCGCAACCGATTGCTGTCGACGATTCTCTGCCGGAAGCGAACGAGCAGGTCGTTGAGGTCGTCCCGCCGTCTGAAACCGCACCCCGTTCCTCGATTTCCGCCGTTGAGGCTGACCTGCATTCTGTAGAAGCGGTCCTTTTCGGTGGCGCGGCTGCGCCAGAAGTTGCGACAAGGACCATCGCCGAAAAAGAAATCGAGTCTGCCGCCGCTCCACCCCCGCCCCCGGATTTCGCGACTACCCACTTCGCTGAAACGGAAATCAAACCTGCCGCCGCTCCAGTGGCAGAGGTGATACCGCCCCTTGAGGAAGATTCGATCCGAGTGCAGACCTTCGAACCTTCAAAGGAGGAAGCGAAATCGCCCGAGCCCGAGCCTGCACCCGAGGTCGAAAAAGCGGCTCCGATTGAAGAGTTTCCCGCTGTCGATGCAGACCAGATCGCTGCCGCTGTGCCGGTCATCCCGCCACCGCCACTGCCGTTGCTGCCACTGCCAAGGCTCGGACCGTCGTTTGCCGCGAGCGACGTAATTCCTCCGCCCGCGTTGCAACTCAGACGCCTCGATCAGGACGCTTTGCAGGCGCTCTTCATGACCGAGGAAACCCTCGACCTGCCAAAGATCAGCCGCCTCGCCGCAACTCTGCCAGGTGTCCATGCCTGTGTGATTGCCACCCGCGATCAGGCAGTCACCGGCGGCTCGCTGCCAGAGGGCTTCGACCTCGCCGCCCTGCTGGGACTGGCACCGCGCATCCGCGAAGCCGCCAGCCGCATGCCCATCGGCGCACTCAAGCACTTTACGATCTATGGTGAAAGCTACTCCATCAGCTTCTTCGAGCGCCGTGGGCTCAGTCTTTGCGCGATCCACCGCGCACGCTCCTTCGTTCCAGGCGTCCGCGAAAAGCTCGTCGCTATTGCCGACGAACTCTCCCAGACGTAGGCGGGACGGGCGTGCACCCGCGATAAAAGTTCTTCCTCATGAAGGTCGGTTGCCTGGTTGGAAGTTCCGCGCTCATTCCTCGAGAAGTGCAATGGGAACAAAGGATCTGGCTTACTCTGACCGCGACGAGTTTAGGCGAATCGGAGAGACTCCCGTTTGATCGAAAAGCACAGGTCGTGAGGCTTTGATAAATCCCGTGAATTTCTTTTGACACGAAAAAGCGCTTTGCTACTTTGCCCGCTCGCTTTTCGGCTAGGAGAAGTGAATTCGCCTGAATCGTTCGTGGAGCAACCGCTCCGCTGCGAGTCGGGCTTTTTCGCCCTTTGAACCGGCTGGCGACCAGTGATGCCAGTCCCTGATTGGACGCGCTGAGTGCAGTGCCTGCGTAGCTCAGTCGGTAGAGCACGTCCTTGGTAAGGACGAGGTCACCGGTTCGATCCCGGTCGCAGGCTCCCATCTGAATATTTTTTAACCCATAACCAAACAAAACCAAACCCACATCCTCTGACCGTATGGCTAAGGCTCAATTCGAACGCAACAAACCGCACGTCAACATCGGCACCATCGGCCACGTCGATCACGGCAAGACCACGCTGACCGCGGCCATCACGACCGTCCTCTCGAAAAAAGGCTATGCCGAGGCCAAGAAGTATTCGGAAATCGACGCGGCTCCCGAGGAAAAGGAGCGTGGCATCACGATTAACACCGCACACGTCGAGTATCAGACCGACAAACGCCACTACGCGCACGTCGATTGCCCCGGCCACGCGGATTACATCAAGAACATGATCACTGGCGCTGCGCAAATGGACGGCGCGATTCTCGTCGTCAGTGCTGCCGACGGCCCAATGCCGCAGACCCGCGAGCACATCCTCCTCGCCCGCCAGGTCGGCGTGCCGGCCATTGTCGTCTTCATGAATAAAGTGGACATGGTCGATGACCCGGAACTCCTCGACCTCGTCGAAATGGAAGTGCGCGATCTGCTCACGCAGTATGAATTTCCCGGCGACAAAATCCCGATTGTCAAGGGCAGCGCCGTCAAGGCTCTCGCCGCTGGCGACCCGAACCATGCCGATGCCAAGTGCATCCAGGAACTCATGGATGCGGTCGATGAATACATCCCCGTGCCTGAGCGCCCGGTCGATCAGCCGTTCCTCATGCCGGTCGAAGACGTGTTCAACATCGAAGGTCGCGGCACCGTCGCCACCGGTCGTGTCGAGCGCGGCGTCCTCAAGAAGATGGAAGAAGTCGAACTCGTCGGCATTCGCCCGACTGCGAAGACGACCGTCACCGACATCGAAATGTTCCGCAAGCTCCTCGACGAGGCGCGCGCGGGCGACAACGTCGGCTTGCTGCTCCGTGGCACGAAGAAAGACGACGTCGAACGCGGCATGGTTATCGCCAAGCCCGGTTCGATCAAGCCGCACAAGAAATTCAAGGCTGAGATCTACGTCCTCTCGAAAGAAGAGGGCGGCCGTCACACGCC
>JBBSDS010000157.1:0-10947 GCA_038240495.1 Chthoniobacterales bacterium
AGCCGCCGATGGGTGCGAGATTCACCCCGAGGCTGAACTGCATGGACAACCCGGCGACGACGATGGCTGCGCCGAGCCGCAACCAGCCGATGCTCTCGGTGGCAGGCGCGGCATCGGGCGCGGGCAGTGAATCGCAGCAGGCGCTCATGGCTGCGGGCGCGGCGGTGTTTCGAGCCGGGCGTGGGCGTCTTCGCGCTGCGAGCGGCGGATGCTGCTGTCCTCATATTCGCTCCATTTCCAACTTCCGGTGAAGTTGATGAGGTAGAACAACACCCACAGGAAAAGGATGAAATAGAAGTGGCGCAGATACCACGGCGTGCGCCGCCAGATTTCGCGCGGCTCGGCGAATTCGCGCCAGATGGCGGCGTGGACGTGGCGCACGTTCATGTCTTCGCCGGGGTCGCCTTTCTCACCAGCGGGCTTGGGAACAGGAGTCGGTTTCATTTAGCGGGCGGTTCAAAGGCGTCGGGCGGCTCGCCTTGGCTGTGCTTGAGCGAAAGCAAGTAGGCGACGAGCGCGCGGGCGTCGGCGGTGGGCGCGACGCGGGTGCCATCGGGCAGCGCGAACGCATCGGCCGCCGCGCCTTCTTTCACCGGCTCGAAGAGGAAGCGAAACGGCGGCATCGTGGAACCCGGCGAGGTGAGTTGCGGGTTGTAGAGATGGAGGTAGTGCCATTGCGGCGATGGGTTTCGGATGCCGATGTTTGCAAGGTCGGGGCCGGTGCGCATCGTCCCGAGCAGCGCGATTTTGTCGTGCAGATAGTCACTCGAAACCGTGCGGCGCTCGCCCCAGCCGCGCTCCTGATCGCGGCGGAAATGGCGCGGGCTGACCTGTTGACTGTGGCAGTAGAGGCAGCCGTCGGCCTGATAGACCTGCCGCCCGCGGTCGAGCAGCGCTTCGTCGGCGGGGGGTGCGGCGGGCTGTTGCGCGGCCTGCGCGTTGTAATGGCTGGCGGGCAACAGCACGAGGCCGATCCAAGCCGTGGCGAAGGTCGCGAGAAAGCCGATGAAGAGGACGGATGCTTTGTGCATGGGTCAGGCGGGATCGGGCTTGGCTGCTGGATTCGCGAAGAGCGTCGGTGCGCTGGCGGCCGCTCTTTGCCAAAAAGCATGAGGAGGAAAGACGTGGCGAAAGCGAGGTGGCCTATGCTCATCGAGACGCCCGCCCAGGTGCGCATTCGCAGGTAAGGCAGCGTGCGCGCGACGATTTCGAGAAAGGGCATGTCGGGCTTTTGCAAATTCAGCCCCTGCTCGATGCCGCCGATGCTTAGCTCGACCCAATAGAAAAGCACCCCGAGCGCGCAGCACCAGAAATGCACGCGGATGAGCGCCGCCGACGGCCACTCGCGATCCAGCAGACGCGGCATCAAGTAGTAGATCGCTCCGAAGAGCATCATCGTGACGAAGGCATACATGCCGAGATGCGCGTGGGCCACGGTGTAGTGGGTGAAATGGGTGATGCGATTCACCGCGCGGAGGGCGGTGAGGCTGCCCTGCAAGCTCACCACCGTGTAGCTCATCGCGGCGAAGACGACGAAGCGCAGCGTGGGGCTCCAGCGCAGCGCGCCGAAATTGCCGATCATCGTGAAGTGATGGTTCACCGCCACGGTGATGACCGGCACGAGCATCATCACACTCGCCGCCACACTCACGCTGATGAGCCACGCCGGATACGGCCCGCCGATGAGATGATGCATCCCATTCCACGCATAGAAAAACGCGAGCGACCAAAAGCCAATCATCGAGAGGTAATAGGAATGGATCGGTTTTCCGATGACCTTCGGGATGAGGTAATACGCCGACGCCAGGCCGACCGGCGTGAACCAAAGGCCGAGCACGTTGTGCGCGAACCACCAGTTGATCGGCGGCTGCGCGGGCGCGGCGACGGGCTTCCAGATGAGCAGCACCTGCACGGTCGCGTAGAGCAGCGGAAACCAAAACAGCGCCGCGAAAAGATACCACTGCGAGACGTAGATGTGTCCCGGCGGGCGGCGGCGCATCATGTCCACGCCTTGCAGCATCACGACGGCAAAGGCCGCGAGCAGCCACGGCGCGGTGCCGGACGGATATTCGAGCCATTCGAGCGAAGTGCTGCGGCCCGTGAGAATGCCCCACGTCCCGACCGCATTGCCGATATTCCAAAGCACCGCCGCGACATGCAGCGACCAGCCGTGCCGCAGCGGCGCGCGGCACAGCCGGGCCATGATCCAAAGGCCCACGGCGACCGAGGCGGCGGAGGCCCAGCCATAGACCATCGTGTTCAAATGCGCCGGACGCACCCGCCCGAAGGTGAGCCACGCGTGGTTCGCGAGGAATTCGGGATCGTGCAATTTCACTGAGGCCGCGAGCGCCAGCGTGGTGCCGAGCAGCAGCCAGAACACCGCGCTGGCCAGCCAGTGCAGCAGCGGCCCGCGCGCCGCCGCGTCGATGCCGATGCGCTCCTCGCGGCTGCGCTCGATGGCCGCCGGGTCGATGCTGGAAAAAGAGGAATCGGTCACGGCTGGATGTGCGGCTGATGGGGAAATGAGTCCGTCGTCCGGCCCTCTGGTTCGTCGGGCGAGAAGACGGCTTTGGCCCCGTCATTCAGGTCGCGAAACTGCGCGCTGCGCGCCGCCCAGCCGAAGACAAATACCGCGGAAACCGTGAAGCCGATAAGCGTGAGCAGGATGATGGCGAAGGCGAGCGTCATGACGTGGGATGGAAAAGCGCGGGCACGTTGCGCCAGAGCATGGAGGCGGCAAAGACCTGGCGCAGGCGCGCGGGCGAGAGGCGCGTGGAGCCGCCACCGCCAGTCAGGCCGAGCGAGACGCCGACGATGAGGCCATAGAGGAGCGGAGCGAGCATCGCGGCCTTAGTGCGTCAGATCGTGGGTTTGCGCGATGCGTTCGCACTCCGAGCAGGTGCCATCGACATGCACGGCGTCGAAATTTTCCGCGAGCAGAAAGGACGATGCGAGCGCGGCGCGTTTGCCCGAGCCGCAGTGGATGAAGAGCCGCCGCCCGCGCGGCACTTCGGCGAGCCGCGCTTTGAGTCGCGTGTAGGCGATGTTCAGCGCGCCGGCGAGATGGCCGGCGGCAAACTCCGAGGCGTTGCGCACGTCGAGCACGAGGCCGCCGTCGGGCGCCGCGCGGTTCCAGTCCTCGAACTCGATCCGTTCCGTGCGCGCGGTGAACAACCCGGCGGCGGCGAGTTCGCCAGCCAGCGCCCAGCCGCCGATGCATTCGAAGCCGATGCGGTAGAGCTGCCGCGCCGCGTCCTCCACCGCGCTCTCTTTTTCCACCACGAGCAGCACTTCATCCTCTGGCGCGAGATAGGAGCCCGCCGCCGTGGAGAAAAACGGCCCCGGCATCGGCGCATGCAGCGCGCCCGGCAGATGCCCGCGGGCAAAGGCCGCGCGGTCGCTGCGGGTGTCGAGCACGCGCCCGCGCCACGTCGCGGCGTCGATCTTCCGCGGCTGCGACACGCCGCCGGTGATGGCGATGCCGTCGCGGTTCACCTGCTTCATCCGCGCGAAGTAGAGCGGCGGCTCGGGCTGGCCGGAGAGGATGAATTTCACGAACTCCTCCTCGCTGCCGGTGAGCGCGAGCCTTAGCGCGCCGTTGAATTTCCGCTCGTAACCGAGCGTGGACGAGGGCACCGCGCCGAGCGCCTTTCCGCAGGCCGAACCCGCGCCGTGGCCGGGCAGGATTTGCAGCGCGGCCTCGTATTTAGAGAACTTGCGGAGACGCGCGAAAAGCTGCCGCGCTGCGAGTTCCTGCGCCCCGGCAAGGCCCGCTGCCTGTTCCAGCAAATCGGGCCGGCCCACATCGCCGACGAACAGGAAATCGCCGGTCAATGCAGCCATCGGCTCATCCGCGCCGCCGCCGAGGTCGGTGACGAGATACGTCAGGTGTTCCGGCGTGTGCCCCGGCGTATGCCCAGCGGTGAATTCGATATTGCCGACGCGGAACTTGTCGCCATCGCGCAGCGTCACCAGCCCCGCGTGCCCTTTCGCCCACACGCTCTGCCACTGCGGCCCGCCCTCGCCGGAGACGTGGATTTTCAAAGCCGGTTCGCCCGCTGCGAACTCCTGCACACCGCTCACGAAGTCCGCGTGGACGTGCGTTTCGGCGACCGCCGTGATGCGCAACCCCGCGTCCGCCGCGATGGCGCGGTAGCGGTCGATGTCGCGCTCCGGGTCGATAATAATGGCCTCGCCGGTCTTTTGGCAGCCGACGAGGTAGGCGTATTGCGCGAGATGCGGGTCGAAGATTTGGCGGAGTAGCATGGTCGTGAGTGGTAAGTTTTTTGTGGGGTGAAAAGGAATGGCTCAGGCGCGATTCCACGGCAGCTTGGCGATCAGCATGCCCATGGCGCACGAGTCGGTGATTGCCGCAAAGACGAGCCCGAGCGGCACGAACCACGCGAGCGCCATCGCCGCCGGCCAGACGTGCGAGAGCGCCAGCCCGAGCAGCACGAGCACTCCCGCCACGAGCCGCACCTGACGTTCCAGCGCCCACGGCGCGCGCGCTTCGCGTTCCAGCGGAAGCCCCTCCTGCTCCCAGGCCATCACGCCGCCCGCGAGATCGCGGACTTCCCCAAAGCCGAGCTGCGCCAGCTTGCCCGCCGCTTCCGCGCTGCGCCGCCCCGTGCGACAGACGCAGACCATCTCCCGGTCCCGCGGCAGCTCGTTGGCGCGCCGTTCCAGCTCCGCGAGGGGCAGCAGACGCGCGCCCGGCAAGTGGCCGCCGGCAAATTCGGGATATTCCCGGACATCGAGCAGGAGCGGCGGAGCGGCGGAGTCGAGTCGGGTTTGAAGCTGCTGGGGAGACAAGTGATTGGAATCGGGAGTGTTCATGGGTTGCGGTGGAAAGGATTTCGTGGCTTACTGCGTTGCGATACGACCATATAACTGCATGGTCATACAAGCAACAAGAATTTCACCGCTTTCATCATGCCGCGCAAAAAACTCTCTCCCGCTGACCTTTCGCCCCAAGCGCTCGAACTCGTCGCCGCCCGCTTCAAGCTCCTCGCCGAGCCGATGCGCCTCCGCCTGCTCCAGGCGCTCCACGACGGCGAGCGGAACGTCACGCAACTCGTCGAGGCAACCGGGGCCACGCAGGCCAACGTCTCCAAACATCTCGGCCTCCTCTGCGACGCCGGCATCCTCCGCCGCCGCAAGGACGGCATGCACGTCTTCTACGCCATCGCCGATCCGATGGTCTTCGAGCTGTGCACGCTCGTCTGCACCCGCCTCCAGGCCGACCTCCAGCGCAAAGCCGCGCACTTCGCGCCGTGAGCGCCTGTCGCCGCCCGGTGGGTGCCCCAGCGGAAAGGGAACTTTGTCCGGATCGTTCGCCTGCGGAAAGATTTTCCCACGAGGAGCTGGGCCTCGTCGAGATCGTGAAAGTGCATCATGGCCGGCCGAGTGAAGCTGGAGCGTTGCCGGCGCGCGTCAGCCTCACGTCGCGCGCGCTGCGTCGTGGCTGAAGGCGATGAAGGCACCGGCGGGGCCGGTCGGCGGCGGGCCTTGCAGGTGGAGAAAATAGAAGGGCCGCGCGATGCGCAGTCCGCGGACGGGGACGATGGAGAGCTGGCCGAGCGCGAGTTCGTTTTGCGCAGCGAGCCGCGAGAGGAAGCCGAGGCCGAGCCCGCTGGCGAGCAGCCCCTTGATGGTTTCGCTGCCGGAGCTTTCGAGCACGACGTTGAGTTTGCCGGGCGTGAGGCCGGCTTTTTTCAAGGCGCGCTCGACGACGTGGCGCGTGCCGGAGCCGGGCTCGCGTCCGACGAAGGCGGCCCCGGCCAGCTCGGCAAGGGTGACGCGCGCCTTCCGCGCCAGCGGGTGCGTGGGCGCGGCGAGGCAGAGGATTTCATCCTCGAAAAAGGGCACGCTCTTCAGCTCGCGCCGTCCGCTCGGGCCTTCGATGAGGCCGAGGTCGATGCGACCCGCGAGCAGCGCGCCGGTGATTTCCTCGGTGTTGCCGTTGCGCAGGGTGAGGGCGACGCCGGGCTGCGCTTGCTGGAATTTTCCCAGCCAGCGCGGGAGCAGATATTGCGCGATGGTCATGCTCGCGCCGAGCCGCAACGGGCCGGTGAGCACGGCGAGGCCGGCGCGGATTTGCGCCTCGATTTTGCCGTGCGCATCGAGCGTGCGGCTGGCGTGGTCGAAGAGCACATGCCCCGCGTCGGTGAGCGCGATGCCCGCGGGCGAACGACGAAAAAGCGGCGTGCCGTAGTGCGCTTCGAGCTGCTTGATGTGCTGCGTGACGGCGGGCTGCGAAATGTGCAGCACCTCGGCGGCGCGGGTGAAATTCAGCTTCTCCGCGACGGTGCGAAAGACGAGTAGGCGGTAGTCGAGCACGGGCGCGGCGGCTATTTGGCAGGCGGAGCCGAAGGGGCTTTGGCGGGCGTGACCGTGGGCGCTGCGCCATAGCTTTTGGCGAGGTAATCAACCAGCGCCTCGACCTGTTCGGCGGGCAGCGGCGTTCCGAATGTGTTTTGCATTTTTTCGGCGATCGCTTTCTACGCGGCAGGCGCGAGCGACGGCTACGTCAGCGTGAACACTTACAACTGCGAGCGAAGCAGCGCCGCGCTGGCGTCGGCGGCTCGCTGCCAGGCGGGCCGGTTGAGCCAGTCGCGATAAGTCACTTCGCGGGCCCGGGCTTTGTCCTCCTCAAAGGCCTGTAACTCGGCCGCGGCAAACTCACGGTTCAAGACGTTGAGGTTCGCCTCGTCGTTCAGGCGAAAGGAACGGTTGTCGAAATTCGCCGAGCCAACCGATGTCCAGAGGTCGTCAATGATCATGAGTTTGCAGTGATACATCGTCGGCTCGAACTCGAAGATGCGCACCCCGTGCTGGAGCAGATGACCCCAGCGGTGGCGCGACGCCGCGCGCACCATACCGGAGTCCATGTGCTGCCCCGGCACGAGGACTTCCACCGCGACTCCCCGTTCCACGGCGGCCACCAGCGTCTCCGTGGTGAGGTCGTCTGGGACGAAGTAAGCATTGCCCACCTTGATGCTGTGCTCGGCGGCGGTGATCGAGAGCAGATACATCAGCCGCGCACTCTCGCTTCCTTCCATCGGCGAACTCTTGAACATCTGGCAGCGATGTGGCCCGGCCGGATGCAATTCGGGAAAGTAGTCTTCGCCCAAGAGGACCACGGCGCGCGTCTTCATCCAGTTGTCGAGAAACGCCGCCTGCATCTGCGCGACCACCGGCCCCTCGATCCGATAATGCGTATCGCGCCGGTGCTCTGGAGATTCTGCGTCGCCGTCCCACTCATCGGCGATGCCGACACCACCCGTAAACCCGACGCGGCCATCGACCACGAGCAGCTTGCGATGCGTGCGATGGTTGACTCGGGCGAAGTTGGAAAGGTGGTAAATCTCCAGTTCCACGCCCGCGTCCTTCATTTGCCCGAGGACCTCCCCGTTCAAGCAATTGCAGCCGATCCCGTCCAGAAGCACATGCACCTTCACCCCGCTCCGCGCCTTGGCGGAAAGCGCGTCGGCAAACTTCCCGGCGATCTCGCCCGACCAGTAAATGAACGTCTCGAAAGTAATGCTGCGGGTGGCGCTTTCGATCGCGGCCAGCATGGCGGGAAAGATCTGCGCGCCGTTGCGTAGCGGCGTCACCAGATTGCCGTCGAGGATCGGCGGGCCGAGGAGCTGGCTCATCGAGCGCTCGAACAGCGGGTCGTCGATCCCGTGGTCCGGCACGATCCGGCGCTTAATCTTCTTCTCTCCGGAGATGAAATTGCGCGCGAAGCCAGTCACCGCCGCCGTGATGAGGGCGGTGATGCCGATGGTGAAGAGTTGCGAACGGCGGTCTTTCATTTTTTCACGGGCTCGACTGCGGATGCTGTGCCGTAGCATTTGGCGAGGTAATCCACCAGCGCCTCGACCTGCTCGGCGGGCAGCGGTGCGCCGAATTTTTTTTGCATTTTTTCGACGATGGCCTTCCACGCGGCAGGCGCGAGCGGCGGCTGGGTGGTCACGTATTCCGTCGAGTGGCACATCATGCACTGGGCCATCGCGAGGTCCGCGCCGGGCGCGGTTTTGAAGGCCGGAGTTTCCGGCGGGAGTTCGATTTTCAGCGGCGCGGCGGAGGCGCTGAGGGCGGCGACGACGGTGAGAAAAATGAGGGGTGTTTTCATAAAATAGGAGTTCACGCTGCGACGCTGACTTTCACCGTTTCGACGACGTTGCGCATGTAGCCGGGGGGATTCCAGAGCGGGTTGAGCGGCTGGGATTCGCCGAGGCGATTGGTCGCTTTCACTTTCAACTCCAGCGCGCCCGCCGCCGGTGGCGTGAAGGCGGCGGTCCACTCGCGAAACGAGTAATTGCCAAGGTCTTTGCCGAGTTGCGCCGCCCGCCAGGTGCGCCCGCCGTCGGCCGAGATGACCACTTCGGCGATGCCCGCGCCGCCGTCGAAAGCGATGCCGCGGAGCAACGTCTCGCGTCCCGCGGCGAGCGTCGCGCCGTCGGTGTGGCTAGTGATGAAGGAGCGCACATTGAGGCGGCTGATCGGGCGCGTGGATTTCGCCGCGGTGCCGGGCGCGACACACGCGCCGATGGTGTCGGGCACGCGATAGGCCGGGTTCATGCAAAAGCCGTCGAAGACATTTTCCACGACCGTGATTTCGCTCAGATGCTTCACCCAATACGTGCCGTAGTAGCCGGGCACGACGAGCCGCAGCGGGTAGCCGTTGAGCATCGGCAAATCCTCTCCATTCATCGCGTAGGCGAGCAGCACCTCACCATCGAGCGCGTGGTCGAGAGCGAGCGCCTTCACGAAGTCCGGCGTCTGCGGAATTGGCGGCGTGTCGAGCCCGTTGAACGTCACCTGTTTCGCGCCCGCCGCGACGCCCGCTTTTTCCAGCACGTCCTTCAGCCGCACGCCGCGCCAGCGCGCATTGCCCATCGCGCCATTCGCGAGCTGTCCGCCGGCCACGCGCGGATTGGAAAAGCCGCGGCTGTTCCCCGAGCACTGATTCACCGCGACGATTTTCACCGCCTCGAAGCCCTTGCGCAAATCCGCCACCGACAAACTCAGCGGCGCATTCACCTTGTCCTTCACCTCCACGCGAAACGTCTCCGCATCAATCTCCGTGGGAATGCCCGCGAGATGGTAGCGGACAAAAAACGCATCGTTCGGCGTGATGACACCTTCATTGAAAACGCTGAACGGCGTCTCGAGCTGCGGCGGGCGCGAAGTCAGCCGGATGAGCGGGCGCTTTTGCGGATACTTCACCAGCGGCCGCTCGCCATTGGCAAAAGGCAGCGTGACCATCTCCTGCGCGAGCAACCGCCACGGAGCCGCCGCCCCCGCGACGCCGAGTAGCGCCGCCTTTTGTATAAAATTGCGACGGGTGAAAGAGCTGCGTTCGCGGGAGTTCATGGTTTGGAGAAGGTAGGGAATTTTTCGGATCTGAGAAGACAATGGCAGCTCGTGGATCAA
The DNA here is from genome assembly GCA_038240495.1 of Chthoniobacterales bacterium. Classification (GTDB taxonomy): domain Bacteria; phylum Verrucomicrobiota; class Verrucomicrobiia; order Chthoniobacterales; family Chthoniobacteraceae; genus Chthoniobacter. The sequence goes on from JBBSDS010000157.1 coordinate 9,442, forward strand.
GGTGCCGGAGTGAGCGTGCGGGTGAGTTCGAGCTTTTGCACATCGACCAGCGCGATGCTGAGATCCTTGCTGAGGACGTAGATCGTGCCGCCGTCTTTGGAGAAAACGATGGCCTGGCGCGGCTCGTTGAAACCGGGGATCGTCTTCACCACCGCGCGCGTCGCGAGGTCCACGATGGCGAGGGTGTTGTCCAGCTTGCTGGCCCCGATGAGGCGGGCCTCATCCGGCGCCAGCGTCGCGCCGTAGGGATCGCGCCCGACGGGGATCGTCGCCGTGACTTTCGCCGTGGCGAGATCCACGATCGCGATGGAATTGCAGCCGCTATTCGCACCGTAGAGCGTGCCGCCATCGCGCGTGATGGCGAGGGCACCGATTTGCGCGAAACAGCTGATCGCGTGGTGTTTCATGGATGCCAGCATGGCCGCTGGCTGCACATCCGGCCAATCGTCGTTTGTGATGGGCGATAACCCAGCCTTATCGCTACTCGTTGCGCTTTCCATCCATCGCCTCGGTGCGCGGACGGTAGAGGGCGCCGAGGACGAGACCGAAGATCGCGTTCAGTGCAAAGGAGAGCAGCGGCGTGAGCGGGGAGAGGCGCAGGCCGAGCGCGCCCGCGCCGATCCACGGCAGGACGACGAAGGCCTGGAGCAGCCACGACGACGGTGGCCTGCGCCTTGGCATCCGCGCCCGCGGCGGGCACGAGCTTGAGATGCGCGGCTTTCCCGGCGTCGCCGAGCGGCGTGAGATTCGCGGTGCCGTCGCCGGTCGGCACGGCGTCGGGCATAGACGAGCGCCTGGGGGAGCTGGCCGACGGGGATCGTGGCGATGACCTTGTGCGAGGCGGTGTCGATTGCTTGCACGGCGTCGCCATTTTCCAGGCCGATGTAACCGCGCGTGCCATCGGGCGACGGCCAGAGGCCGTGCGGCAAATCGCCGGTCGGGATTCGCGTCACGAGTTCCGGCTTTGCGCCGCGCCGCCAGCCTTGCACTTCGTTCAACCCGCCGACGGTGAGATAGGCGAACTGGCCGCCGGCGTTGTCCACGAGCGCGACGTGATTGCAGATCGGGCCGATGTCGAGCGTCGTCAGCGTGTCGAACGGGGGTTCGGCGCGGATGACTTGCGCTTTGCCGATGTCCTTGAGCGTGAACCAGACTTCGGTGCCGTCGGCGCTCACCGCGAGGTTCGGCGACCATGCACGAGCAGCGCGTCTTTGTAGAGCGGGCTGAGCGCTGCGGTGAAGGGGTCGCCGAGCCGCACGACGCCGAGCAGTTTGTTCGACGCCGGATCGATCACCGAGACTGTGTTGGAGATTTGATCCGCGGTATAAACGCGGTCGCGCGACGACACCGCGGGCGCGTCCTTCGCCGGCGCGGGCGGTGCGCCTTCCGCGGGCGGCATGGCCGGCGCGGCCTGCGCGAGCAGCGGCGGCGCAGCGAGCCGGCGGCGCATCACGTCGATCTCCGCCTGCTGCGTCGTGATAATCTCCTGCGCGAGCCGCCGCACCA
>JBBSDS010000158.1:0-10947 GCA_038240495.1 Chthoniobacterales bacterium
CAGTGTGGTTTTCATGATGGTGACGCCCGCGGCGGGTGGCTTTGAGGAATGCATTTGTGCGCGGGAAAAATTCAGTCCGCCGCGCGCCGGATGTCCGCGCCCCAGTCCGTGTGGTCGGGTCCGTTCCAGTCGTCCACGTAGGTGCGCAGCGCCCAGCCGGTCCAGGCCGCTTCGAGGCGTGAGGCGATCTCGGGATGCTTCTTGCTCACGTCGTGCTGCTCAGTGCGGTCGGCCTCCATGTCGAAAAGCTGCCACGCGAGCTTGTGCCGCAGCACGAGTTTCCATTTGCCCTCGCGCACGGCCTTGTTGCCCTCGTGCTCCCAGAAGAGAAGACGGGGAGAGGGGGTGAGGGGGTGAGAGGGAGAGGCGAACGCCGGGCGCAGGCTCACGCCTTCCATCGGCTCGATCGCGTGGCCCTTGAATTCGCGGGGATACTTTGCACCGGCCACGTCCACGCACGTCGCCATGATGTCGATGAGATGACCGGGCTCGCGAAACAGTCTCCCTTTCTCCCCCTCGCCCTCTCTCCCCGTCTTCATCCCCGCGGGCCAGTGCGCGATGAGCGGCGTGCTCACGCCACCCTCGTGCGTGAAGTGCTTGTAGCGCGAGAACGGCGTGTTGTTCAGCGTCGCCCAGCTCATGCCGAGCAAGACGTTGCTCTGCGGGCTGCCGATGGGACCGGAGCCCTTCGTCACGCCGTTCGGACCGCCCTCCGCGTTGCCGCCGTTGTCGTGGAGGAAAAGGATGAGCGTGTTGTCCAGTTCGCCACGCTCCTTCAGGCCGGCGACGAGCTGGCCCATCGAGGCGTCGAGGCGATCGATCATGGCAGCGTACGTCGCCATCATCTGGTCGAAACGATCCTTCTGTTTCGCATCGAGCGAATCCCACGCGACGACCTCCGGCGGGCGCGGTGCGAGGGTCCACTTTGGATCCACCACGCCGAGCTGCTTCTGTTTCGCAAAGCGCTCCTCGCGCAGCCGGTCCCAGCCGGCCATGTATTTTCCGCGATACTTCGCGATCACCTCCGCCGGCGCGCGCAGCGGGAAATGCGCGGCACCCTGCGCGAGGTAGAGGAAGAACGGCTTCTTCTCCGCGCGCGCCTCGTCAATGAACTTCAGCCCCCAGTCGGTGAAAAGGTCCGTCGAGTACCAGTCGCGCTTTCCGCCGATGGCGATCTCCGGCGAATCCTTCGGAATCTCGCGGCCGTTCAGGTAGAGCATCTTCGTGCCTGGCTTGTCGTCCTCGTGCGGAAAATAGACCTCGCCAAATTTCGAGTTCAGCGAGCGCATGAAGCCGCGCTCCCACGGCGGCGTGCCATTTTGCTGGCCCATGTGCCACTTGCCCGTCATCGCCGTGAAGTAACCCGCCTCGCGCAACACCTCGGCGATCGTCACGCAGCGCGGGAGCAGCTTGCCGTGAAAACCCTTCGAGTTTGGTTCCACTTTTCCATCGAGCCAGCCCATGCCGGCCTGATGCGGATACAGCCCCGTGATGAGCGATGCGCGCGTCGTGCTGCATCGCGCGGTGTTGTAAAATTGCGTGAAGCGCACGCCCTCCGCCGCGAGCTTGTCGAGATTCGGCGTCGGGATTTCGCTGCCGTAGCAGCCGATGTCCGAGAAGCCCACATCATCCACGAGGAAGACCACGATGTTCGGTTTATTCGTTTCGGGAGCAGCGGTCGCGGAGAGGACGAATGCGGTGAAAGCCAGCAGCGGGAGGGGAAATTTCATGGGCGGAAAAGACACATATATTCGGCCAATGTGCGACCGTCACGGCGATAAGCCGCGAGCGCGAGTGCTGCCGAGGCGCTGCGCGCGAAAGTGGGACTGACGAGAAGAAGACGATTTTTCGACGTGCTCATTTCTCGCTGCGCTCCTGCGGTGCCGCGTTGATCATGCATCCGCGGCACACGAATCTTCGCGCTGCAAAATTACAGCAGGATGTCCTTCACCACTTCGCCGTACACATCCGTGAGCCGCATGTCGCGGCCGCTGAAACGGAACGTGAGCTTCGTGTGATCGATGCCGAGCAGATGCAGCATCGTCGCGTGCAAATCGTGGATGCTCACCTTGTCCTCCACGGCCTTGTAGCCGTAGTCGTCGGTCGCGCCGAAGGTCACGCCGCCTTTCACGCCACCGCCCGCGAGCCACATCGTGAAACCGAACGGATTGTGATCGCGCCCGTCCTTGCCCTGCGCAAAGGGCGTGCGGCCAAACTCGCCGCCCCACACGACGAGCGTGCTGTCGAGCAGACCGCGCGACTTGAGATCCTTCAGCAGGCCCGCGATCCCCTGGTCCACGAAACGCGCATTCTTCTCGTGGCCGTCGCGCAAGTTGCCGTGCTGATCCCAGCGGTCGCCCGCGCCGTTCGGGCAGGTGAGTTCGATGAAGCGCACGCCGCGCTCGACGAGACGACGCGCGAGCAGGCATTGCGCGCCGAAAGTTTGCGTCTGCGAAAGCGGGGCGTTGAAGCCGTAGAGTTCGCGCATGGCGGCGGTCTCGCCTTTGAGGTCCATGAGTTCCGGCACGGCGGCCTGCATGCGATACGCGAGTTCGTAATTGCCGATCGCACTTTCGAGCGCGTCGAGTTTTCCAAATCGCGAGACCACTCCGCGGTCGAGCTTGCGCATCAGCGCGAGCTTGTGGTTTTGCAGTTCGGCGCTCGCTTCGGTCGGCGTGACGTTGGCCACGGCGTTCGCGCCCGGTTTGAAAATCGAGCCCTGATACGTCGCCGGCAGGAAGCCGCTGTTGAAGTTGTCGAGCCCGCCCGGCGGAATGAGTCCGCCATTCAGCACGATGAAGCCCGGCAGGTCCGCATTCTCGCTGCCGAGTCCGTAGCCGGCCCACGCGCCCATGCTCGGGCGGCCCTGCAAGCCGCTGCCGGTGTGCAGAAAATAATTCGCATTCGTGTGCTCGGAAAATTCGCTCGTCATCGAGCGCACGATCGCGAGGTCGTCCACGCACTGCGCGACGTGCGGAAAGAGTTCGCTCACCGGCGCGCCGCATTGGCCGTATTGGCGGAATTTCCACGGCGACCCGAGCGTGCTGCCGTTGTTGTTGAATTGAGTCGCCTCCATTTTCATCGCGAACGGTTGGCCGTCCTCCGCAGTCAGCCGCGGCTTCGGGTCAAACGTATCCACCTGCGACGGCCCGCCGTCCATGTAGAGAAAGATGACGCTCTTCGCCTTCGGCGAAAAATGCGGCTGCCGCGGCGCGAGCGAATTGTGCGGCTCCGCGCCCGCCGTCACGATTTCGCCAAACGACTTTTCTGAAAGCAGCGCCGTGAGCGCAATCGCACCGAAACCATGCGCGCAGCGCGCGAGCATTTCGCGGCGACTGAGCGCGCGCGGGGCGAAGTTTCCGCAGTGGTGCATGGCGGCGGAACCTTGGGCCGGATTCCCGCGAAGTGAAGCGCTTTGTAGCGGTGGCACAGCATTCCGAACGCCCGAGTCCCGGCATTTGTCGGAGGCTTTTCGCGGAAAGGTCACCGCTCGATGACGTGAATCCGCATGACCTTTCCCGCACTGTCGCGCACGAACAGCAGCGGAAGGCCACGCGCGGCTTTCACGAGATTTTCCTGTTCCTTCGTGAGCCCATCCGGCAGGGGCAGCGGGTCGTTCATCGCCTGTTTCTCCGTCTGCATTTTCACATAGTCGTGCGGCTCCGATGCGGCTGGCGTAGGAAAACTGGCAGTCGGCGCGGGACTGGATTGCTTGGGATCAGCCGCGAGCCGCGGCGCGGGCGCGGGTCTCGGCATGGGTGCGGGATTCGGTGCGTCGTTCGGATCGGATTTTGCCGAAGGTTCGTCAGGATTTTCCGAGGGCGACAAAGGGGATGAGTGGTCGCTCGGGCTCGGCTGCGCCGCGATCATTGCGCGACGCGCATCGGGCGATGTGACGACCTGCCACGCGCACACCCCGCAGAAGAGCACGGTGACGGTGAGTGCGAGCTGGCGGCGGCGCTGCGTCCTTCGTGCGCGGGTCTTGCGTGCTTCGCTCGCGGCGCGGAGCGGGAGGTCGGCGGCTTCTTCGGCAAGGCTTTGCAGCAGCGGCTCGTTGGGATCGGATGGCGGGTTCATTGGATGCGCAGGATGATTTCGCGGAGCCGTTCGCGCAGGCGCGCGAGACGGTGCTCGACGGCTTTGGAGGTGATGCCAAGTGCGGCGGCGAGTTCGTCGGTCGTGCTGCCGTCGCAGTATTTGCGGCGGAGCAGCGCGGAGTCGTCGTCTGGAAGTTTCGCGAGCGCCTCGTTGGCGAGCGCGAGCGTGTGGTTGTTCGAGGGATGCCACGCGTTGCCGTCGCCCGCTTGCGATGCGCGCCAGTGCGCGAATTTTTCCAGCAACACACTGCGCCGCGTGATGTGCCGCGCATGATCCACCGCGGCACAGCGCACGATGCAGCAGAGCCAGCCCCAGAAGTCCGTCTCTGCGGCAAACGGCTTCGCATGGCGCGCGATGCGCAAGTAGGTGTGCTGCACGATTTCGCTCGCGGCGGAAGGGTCGCCGGAGCGGTGTGCGGCGTAGCGGAGCAGCGGGAGGTAGTATTGTTCGTGGAACCAGCGCCACGCGGCATCGTCGCCCGCGGCAAGCCGGCGCGTCCAGTCGTCCAGCGCGTGCGCGGCGGGCGGCCCGGTGTTCGCGCTGTCCATGCGGATCAGGAAAGGGGGATGCACCGCGAAGGTGCGGTCACGGGTTTTGCGGCGTGCCCTTTCGGTATTTGTCGTCGAGGTCCTTCTTTCGCAGCGCCTCGGCTTTCTCAGCAGCGTCACGGGCCTCGTCAGCCATCTTCAGTGCTAAAATTTTCGCATCCTCATCCGCCGCGAGCTGCTCGGCGGCTTTGATCAGGCTCTCCATTCCGGCGATGCCTTCCTCCGAGCCGAGGAGCATGAAGATTTTTTGTCCGGGGCGTGGTTGAATGTTGATGCCGCCAGCCATGCGGCCGGGAAGTTTGTTGATCCCGGCCTCCTTCATCAGGAATTGATGCAACGCCTCCCAAGAACTTTGCATCTCCTTGGCCTCGTCGGTGAACCGTTCGAGCCTTTCCTTGCTGGCAAACAAATGCGGCGCGGCGACGGCGTGTATCTTCGGCGCGATGGCAGCGGCCAGCGCATCCTTTGCCGCGGCTTCCTCCGCCTCGCGCTGTTTAGCGACTTTGATTTTGGCTTCTTCCCCGGCCCTCTTCGCTGCAAATTCCTGCTCGTGGCGCGCATCGTCAGCCATATTCAACGCCAGCTTTTTCGCATCGTCATCCGTCGCGAGCTGCTCGGCGGCCTTGATGAAGCTCTCCATCCCGGCCACGCCCTCCTCGGTGCCGATGAGCACGAAGACTTGTTGCCCCGGCAGCGGCTCGATTTCCGTCCTGGAGACTCGGGGAAGTTGCCCGTTCACCACGGATCCAGAATTGGCGATGAGATTCAGCCGGCGATCTTCCATGGCGGTGGCGTCTTTCATCATGCGCTCCACCTTCTTGGCGTCGCTAAAAAGATGCGGCGCGGCGACCGAGCGCATCTTCAGATTGATGGTCCCAGTCGCAGCGGTGAGCGTCCTGCTGCCGCCGATGCGCCAGATGTTGCCCGGCATATCGCTTTCTTTTTCGACCACTTCCACGGTCAGCTTGCCCTCGCTGAGAAACTCGATCGTCTTGGCCAGCTCCTTCAGCTTCATGTTCCGAACTTCAAAGGAGGGCAGCCGGACATTCTCGGCCGAGGGACTCATCACGATGCTGTCCCTCGGAAAGGCGACGACCAAACTCGATTCTAACGCCCCGGGGCGTCCCTCATTGTAATGGTCGCTGAATCTCAGGCTGTAGAGGAGCGTGCCGGCCGGCGTGGTCGTGGCGAACGCGGAATTGAGCGGGATGCGGTTCACGATGAGCATCGGCGTGTCGGTCGTGGTCTTGGCGTCGGACGCGATGTTCACCGAGGGATACGAGAACAGGTATCGGTAGCCGCGGAACAAAATGGAGCCGGTCTTGTCCCGGCGAACTTTCATCGTCTTTGGAACGGAGTCATTTGGGTAAGGCTTCTCGGTCGGAGCAAAGCTCAGTTCCAACTCGTCGTCGTTGCCGGAAACGATTTTCACGTCCATCACCTTCGGCTGGTCCTTCTCCTGCACGGGGAACGAATCGCCGATGCCCGCGTGCGCCATGACCATGAGCACATCCGGATCGTCGTCCGCGAAATGATGGAGTTCAGACCAATTCGCCCCATTGCCGCGCGCGGGATCGGCAGGCGCCGGCACGAACTTCAGCCGCACGGAGTGCGCCTTCGGCTGAGCATCTTCCTCCGCCGCCGGAGCGGGCTTCGGCGCATCCGGCTGCGCGCGGAGGCCGGGTGCGAGCAGCAGCGCGGCGGCGGAGAGGAGGCACGCCGCGTGTGGCCTGTGCGTGCGCGTGCGTGCGGTGAAGGGCTGCGCGGTTTGGGGATTCGGGATCGTGGAGTTCATGCGGATGAGAGTTGGGAGCATTGTTTGTGGGTTTGCGCGGCCGTGGAAGCATTGGTGGCCTTCAAGATGGAAACGCCTCACACGCCATTCATCCCCCGAAAGAATTGGGAAATCATCGTCGGGCTTCCGGCGGAAATGCCGCGCGATGCCGGCTAATCACGGGAAGCGGTTCACGATGATCATCGCCTTGTCCGTCGTCGGACTGCTGTCGGGATTCACGGTCACGGATGGATACGCGAAGGTGAACTTATGCCCCGCGAGCTGCATGGACACGGTGCCGTCGCGCTTCATGTCCACATCGAGCTGCTGCTTTTTTTCGTCCGCGATGCGGATTCCCAGCTTCAAATGATCATCGTCGCCCGCGAGCACCGTCACATCGAGTGCCTTCCGCAGATCCTTTTCGCCGACGGGAAACGAATCGCCGACGCCCGCGTGCGCCATGAGCATGAGCACGCCCGGCTTGTCCATTTTCATCTGGTTCAGCTTGGTGCAATCCGCACCGTTGCCGTCCCTCGCATCGCGGGGCTTCGGCACGAAACGTTGACGCACCGCGCGCTGCGCGGGAGTCGCGGGGTTGTCTTCGGCGAAGGCCGGGAGAGCGAGAATCAGGGCGGCGAGGGTGAGGCAGTGGCGGAGGGATTTCGTGGGGTTGGTTTGGTTGGTTTTTGCGGAGCGAATCGCTGCGCTTGCCGGTGAATGCTGGGCAAAGTCCATCTTACTGTTTCTGGGCGTGGCTCTGCTTTTGATACTCCAGAAACGCCTCGGGCAACTCGTAGCTTTTGCCTTCCTCCAGCGTCTCGAGGAAATTCAAAACGTCCTCGCCTCTTTTGCCTGCGCCTGGCGCGCCGAGGATGATCGCCTTTCCCTCCGCCGTCGTGAAATAGCAAAACTCGGAGTTAATGGCTCCCGTCAGCAGCTTCGCCGTGCAGTGCGGCATCGCGGTAACTTCCTTCGCGGTGACATAGCGCGGGGCCGCATGATAGGCGAGAAATGCGTCCGGCAGCTTGTAGCTCGCGCCTTCTTTCAGCGTGAGGAGAAAATGCGTGACCTCCGCTCCGCTGCTCGGATCCCCGATGGAAAATGCCTTTCCCTCCGCCATCTCGAACACAGCGTAGCACGGCCCGATGCCCGTGACCTTTCCCGTGCGCGGAGCCATCGAGGTGATGCGCGCGACCGAGATGTAATCCGGGTGCTTCTCGTATTCGAGGAATGCGCCGGGAAGCTCATAGGCCCGCCCGTGCCATAAGGAATCGAGGAAGCCGTCGAACTCCTTCGCGCCGCCGGGGCCGCCGATCCAGAAGCCCTTGCCGTCCACCGTCGTGAAGTGCGCCTCGGACGCTGCCTCGACATCGGTCTTCGCCTTGCACGCAGGCATCGCCATGAACTGTGCGACCGTCGCATAGACCGGCTCGGACTTGGTCTGCTTCTTTTTCTCGTTCCGCTTTTGATAGGCAAAGAACGCATCGGGAAGCCAATAGCTCTGCCCGACTTCCAACTCCCGAATGAAACCGCGGACTTCCTCCGTGTTTGACGGACTGCCGAGGGACAATTCCTTTCCGTATTCGTCCTCGAAGATCACAAAGCAGGAATGCTTGCTCTCAAGCGTGACGCCAATTTCTTTCATCGCCCGGATTTGATCCGCAGTGCGGTAACTGGACGCTTCCTGATTGGCGGGTTTCTTCGCGCTTCCCTTCGGCTTGTCCTCAGCGATGGAAGGTGCGGCTGCGAAAACGGAAATGATCGCGACGAGGTGGCGGAGTATCTTCATGGCGTGGGGAGTATCTCTGTTTGCTGGCTGTGGTTGTCAGAAAGCTGTGAGAGATTTGAAATTGGTTGTCTTTCCGGTGGAGGTTGCGTCCTCACTCCTTGATGATCTTGACGCACGGCGGCACCTGAGTCGCGCCGACATCCACTGCGCCTTCCAGCCACACATGCAGCTCAAAGGAATACTTCCGGCCCTCGGGATTCGCTTCGCCGGCCCGCCAGTGACGGTTGATCATGTCGAGCTGCCAGTCGCACGCGACCGGCTTCTTGTCTTTGTCGAGCGGTTGAAAACTGCCCTTACCTTTGTGGATGTGGACCGTCGTCGGGGCGAAATCCGCGAGCGCCACGCAGACACCGAGAAACTTCTTGAACGCGGCGGTGTCGCCCTTGAACGCAAAGTAGTCGTCCGAGTTAATGAAGTAACCCGCGACCCACGACGGCAGCTTCACAAGTTCCACAAGCTGCGGAGGCCAGCCTTCCGGACGCCCCAAGCCTTTGGCCGAGTCGTAGTCCGCGCCCCAGCCAAATGCCCTCGGTGAGAAGGCCAGCAGAAGACACGCAATGAAGAGTGCGGCTTCTCGGAAATTTTTCATATCAGGAAAGGACGAATTAAGGGGGCGGTTTCTTGGAGCTGTTGCTGACTCGGATGTCGCGTGCTTGTCCTGTTCGGACAGCCCGAGCACCTCTCAATATGGAAACGCCCGGCACGCAAGCGATCCCCCGGCGCATTTCAAAAAACGTTTTCAGCACGTCCGCCGAGTCATAGTCGGCGCACTATTTCGACGCCGCTGGCGCGGCCTTTTTTAAAAACGAACGTGCGTGCAGTTCCTTCCTACACGCCTTGCAGCCGATCCAGATCGCTCCCTGGCACGATGGTGTCCGTGCGCGGTGCGGGTTTGTCTTCGGCGGAGGGGGGCAGCATGAGGCTGACTGCGGCGAGGACGATGTAACTGCGGATGTGTTTCATCGTATTGCTTGGTTTGGTTCGGATTTTCGTTCAGCGAGCTTGTTTGGGTTGCGATTGAAGCCGCGCGCGCAGTTCATCGCGTTGCTTTTCGAGAACTTGCATCCCCACGCGGATGGCCTCGGCCCGCCGCTTCTGCTCCTCTGGCGTGCCATCGTTCTGTGAGCCAGCGAGCACACTTTCCTTCTTCGCTTCGACCAGGTCGTTCAGCGTCTTCTCGTATTGCTGCTGGAGCACGCGCTGGTCGGCCTCTCCGATGGGATTGCTGGGGGGTGGAGTGGAGGCACTCACTGCCGCCCCCGGGGCGATGGTGTCGTCCTTCGGAGTCGCCTCAGCCTTCGCGACGACCCCCACGTTAGTCTTTGTCCCGACGGACAGGGAGACATTCTTATAAGTCACTCGTCGCAGCGGGCGGGTGCGTGACAGGAATTCTTTTACTTCACGAATAGGCGTATCGTAGTCATAGGCGGTTAGTTGGTTTGTCCCCTGGGAGGTTCCGGTGACACAGCTGGCGAACAGCTCCCGGCCATCATGGAGGCGGGCGCGGAATTCTATTTGAGCACTGGCCAGTTCTTTCTTCTCCCGCACAAAGCTAACAAAGGCACGGCCCGACTTGTTCTCTCCAAACTCAATAATCCCGGCTTCCAATTGAGTGCCGGCGCGAGGACGCGGAGCTGCGCTGTAGCTTGGGCCGTCGGTCCATGGGCCAAGACTGTATTCCAGCTCTACATTCACGATCTGTGGGAGATGGGCATCCTCCCAATTCGCGGCAAAGGGCGCGGGTGCCGGAGTAAAGGAACAAACCAGCCAGCCGGTGTTTTCCGTCTCCGGTTTCGGGGTGCAGGCAATGTTATTGCTGAGGTCTTCAAAGTCTTGGATCACCCGGCCGGTGGGGGAAGTAAGATGGATATGCACCCGGCTTCGATCATCCACGAGAGGATGGGAAAACCACATGGATAACACCCGGGCTTCGGTACTTGGGGGCAGGCCCGTGACATCCAGCTTGGCGGGCATGAGGTGACGGAATAGGTCGCCGTTTTCCGCCATCGCACCGTCGGGCTTCCATGCTTTCAGATGCTTTCCGTCCCAGTCCGGATTTTCATCCTGCCAGGCTAGGAAGCGCAACTGCGGAGGTTCGTTGAGTAAGGCGGGAGGAAAGGAAGCCGGAGTTCCGCTTTGCGGCTTGGCCGACGCTTCGTCGTGTGCCGGAAAATGGATCGTGCCCGCGCTGTTCGCATCCACGGTTTCCACCGAAGTCTTAAGCCCGGGCTGGAGCGAGACATGGTGAAAGGTGGCCCATTGATAAGTCCGCTTTTGCAGGCGGAACTCTTTGATCTTTGCATAGTTCTCCGCCGCCATGCGCACCGCGCTACTGCGCAGGCCGAACTGGGTGCCGGAGCCGTTCGTGCCTTCGAGCGGCTTGAGCGAATCGTCCGGCTGCACGGACACAAGACGTGTCTCGCAGTCGTCGCGCACGGTGTGATGAAACACGAGCGTCGTCACCGGGACTGTCTCGCTGGGACTCTCGACCGCCTCAAAGCGGGCGACCCACTTCCCGTCCGCACCGGATTGCTCGTTCGCGCTCAGGGGCATCGAACCTCCTCCAGGTCTATTTATCGCGAAGACCGTCTCCCATTCGCCCTGCGCGACGCCGATTTCGACGTTCATGCTTTTCGCCTCGGGCGGGCAGGCGATGGCCCACACCCGCCACTCCATCGTGCGCGCCTCATCCTCCCATTTGCTCGACGAGCCCCCGGAGGTGTAGCCGGAATTTTCAG
>JBBSDS010000159.1:0-10914 GCA_038240495.1 Chthoniobacterales bacterium
AGGATTTCGCCGCCGTGCTTGATTGCGACGACACCGTCTTCCTCGTCGGCGAAAACGGTATCCGGCTGATCCCACGACATGGGCAGGCGATGCGGGCTGGCGGCCTGTGCGCGGATCTTCTCGTAGTCGTCGGGGACGGTGAGGAGACCGAAAACGGCGCGCAGGCGATTATCGCGGAGAAGTGCGGCGATGGAGGCGAAGAATTGGTTGTCCGCGAACATCTGCTGCGCGGCGCCGACGGCGTGCGGGTCGAGCGTCACCGCGGCGGCGTAGATCGCAGTCTCGTCGAGCCCAGCGCGCTGCGCGTAGGTGACGCCGCCGGGGAAATGCGTGTCGCGCCAGCCGACGCCCGTTTCAAGGTGCATGGCGCGGCAGCCGTCGCCATCCAGCATCGGGTAGCGAAAGAACAGGCGCGCGCGCTGCAACTTCGCGATCTGCGCTTTGATCTTCGGATCGCCTTCCTCGCCCGGCGACCGCGCGGCGTCGTAGGCGTCCACCATCTGGCCGAGGATTTCGCCGTAACCGCCGACGTAGCCGAGTTCGCGCGAGAGCCCTTTGTCCGTGATCTGAAAATAGTTTGCGCCCAACGGCCGTTCCGAGCCGGTCGCGGTGTCCGCACCGAGCCAGGGCGCGAGGCCGAGCGCTTCGTAAAGATAACGCTTCGCCTGCGCCTCGGGCCACGCGTGCTCTGGATCGATCGCGACCAGCGCGCGGTGCGAGCGGTAGAGATTCGTATCCACGAAAAGCGTCTGGTTCGTGTAGGCACGTCGGTGCGTGCACTGCCAGTCGCGGCTCGCCTGAAACATCGCCGACCACGCCGCGCGCCGCGTCTTGTCGCCATCGAGCTTCGCGTCGAGCACGGGCGCGATGGGTGGTGCGAGCAGCCGCACCGCATCGGCGATCGGGCCGAGGCCGAACCAGTCCGGATTCCACGTCGCCGGGTCGCGCCACACGGCGGGCGCGTCCTTTTTCCACGCGGCGTAGCGGTCATCGGCGCAGCGGATCACCTGCTCGACTGCTTTCGGATTTTGAAATGCGGTCGTCCACTTCACGAAATACGCCTTCGCGAGGAGCTGCGCCTGCATCTGGTTGAGCGGGCGCTTCGACTTCATCAGGCCGTCGAGCGTGCCATTCACGCGCTGCTTCACTGCGGCCAGCACTTCCTCGCCCGGTTCCGCGCGCACTTTCTCCGGCGGCGCCTCGCCCTGCTTTTCATCGGCGGGCGGGACGAAACATCCATCGGTGTGCGTGGCCAGCCGATAGATCGCACGCGAAGGTTGGGTCATCGGCTTCTGATACGCGTCGAAGTTTTTGCCGTAGCCCCACACCGGGCCATTGCCGCGAATCTCCAGCTTCACCTCGTTCTTGCCCGCGGTCATTGCGCGCGGCAGCGGCGTGGTGGCGTAGTAAAAGCGGCCGTTGTAGCGCGGTTCGTCGTCGGGCAGCGCGAGCACGTCGATGTCGCCGAGATGCCGGTAACCGACCTGCTTTCCCTCGCAAAAAAGGACGAGCAGATTCGAGTTCACCTCGTCGCCCCAAAAGCGCGCGGTGAGATAATTCGGTCGCGCCGGATCCACCTTCATCGTGAAGCTCAGCCGCCCGCCTTCCCACGGCTGCGCGCCACCCGGCAGAAGCCGCCGCGCCGGCTGTTCCAGGGCGCCGCGCACCACCTCGCTCTTGTCGGCCTTGAGCTGGTGCGTCGCCTCCGCCGCGGCATCGCCGAGGACGAAATCATCGACCAGCGGCGTCGCTGCCGTCGCGATGCATGGGATGAGGAAAATGAGCGCGTGGAGGGCGAGTGCGGTGATGGGTTTCATCGACGGTCGTCGCGACGGCGGGGGATTTGGAAATCAGCCGTGATCTTTGAATGAGCCCTATTTCAGCGTCTGGAGGAAGGCCTGGATGTCTTCGAGTTCCTGCGCCTTGAGGATCAGACCCATCGGCGGCATCGGCGAGGCGCCGATGTGCTCGAAGCCTTTGGCCAAAACTTTGTTCGGTTCGAGCAGGCTCTCCTTGATGTAGGCGGCATTGGCGCGGGAGGCGATGCCATCGAGAGCGGGGCCGACGGTGCTGCCCTGGCCTTTGAGCATGTGGCAGAGCACGCACGACACGGCGGGGTGTTTGAAGAAGATTTGCTCGCCGCGTTTCGGGTCGCCCGCGACGAGCTTTTCCTCGCCGGTATCGCCGGTGACTTCGCAGAGCTTCACGTCGTCGTAGAGGCTGTCGCCCTTCGCCACATGGAGCAGGTTGATGCTCGCGGTCGTGCGGTTGCCGCTGTCAAAGAAGGTCTCGACTTCGGACCAATCGGCTTCCTTGTCGGTGATGTGCTCGGTCTCAGCGCGGCCGATGTGGTCGTTAAGACTTGCCTTGCCTTTGAAGGCGTGGACTTTCACCCAGCCGGAGAGGCGGTAGCGTGTGTTCGGCTTGAGCGGCACGTCGATGTAAAGGCTGGTGTCGCCGTCCGCACGTGTGATGCAGCGCACGGAATTACTGCCACTGTGCGCCTGATCTTTCATTACCTTCCATTCGGCGTTCGTGGTGCCTTCGTTCTTGTTGTAATCGCGACGCTTCCAGCCTTCGGGCAGTCCATCGGCGGCGACGACCTCGAAGCCGGGATTCGGCAGAAGATTCGGGCCTTCCTTGTAGGTGATCGCCTTGTGCTTTCGCACGAGCACGCGCGCAGCTTCCTTGAGCCATTCGTCGCCCTGGATCGTGGGCTCTTGCGCGAGTTTCGCGACGACATTTTTGAGGTCCGGCGTGGTCGGAAAGTCGGCGAGCTTCACCATCACCGCGAGGCGCGTGATCGGATCGGGATCGCCGACTACACCCGCGCCGGTGAGCAAGTTGTAGCCTTTCTCGTCGGTGCTCAGGGCGCGGACGGCATTGCGCCGCAGCGCGGAGTCTTTCGCGGAAAGCGCGGCCTTCGTCGTGGCGTCGTCGAGTTTGCCGAGGCCTTGCAGCGTCCACAGCGCGTGGATCGCGGCGACGTTGCCGTCGTTCGCTGCCACGGTCTTTTTCAGCGCGTCGTCGGCGTCCATTTTCTTTCCATCTACGAGCAAGCGCTGTGCGGTGAGCCGTGAGACTTGCGTGTCACTGCCGAGGGCTTTTATCAGGTCCGCCGAACTCGCGTCCTTGAGTGACGCGATCTTTGCCGGTTGCTGCGCCTTGTCCCAAACCACGCGATAAATGCGGCCGCGCGCATGATCGCGTAGCGGATTCTCGTGCGCGCCGCCGGCTCCCGTCTTCGCGTCGAAGCCGCCGCGCGCGACACTCGGCGTCGGGTTGTGTTGAATGATGAAATTCTGCCAGTCGGCGAACCACACCGCGCCGTCCGGTCCGACTTCCGAGAAGACCGGCGACATCCATTCATCGCTGCTCGCCACAAGATTGAAGCCGTCCTTGGCCAAATAGCCCGCGCCGTTCGGCTGCACGTCCATGAGCGAGATCAGCTTCATCGTCGGCTCGCAAACCATCGCTTTGCCTTGAAGGCGCGCCGGCAGCTTCGCTGAGTAGATAAACGCGCTGCCCGCCGCCGCAGTGTAGCCGCCGAAGACATCGACCTGCCGGTAGTTCGGCGTGATCGCGTGTGCCTTGTCCTCGACGTTGATCTTCTTCGCCGTCATCGCCTTCATGCTCGGCGGGACGATGTTTTGCGGAATGCCACCGTAGAAAATCGGCGCGTTGTTCGCCGTGCCGCCGAAGTCGTCGCCAGCGGCGTTGAAGCTCTGCGCCCAAGCGTTGTTGGAAAACTGGTGCAGGAATTCGAGCGACTTGCCGTCGGCCTTGAAGCGATACGTGCCCATCCCGAAGTCGAGCATCTTGCCGCCGATCTCGCCCTTGAAACCGGAGTAGCCGACGCAGCCGTAGAGCCAGTTGTCGTAGCCGTAGTGGAGATTGCTCGTCTGCGCGTGCGTGTCCTGCACGCCCCATGTCTCGATGATGACCTCGCGCACGTCGGCCTTGTCGTCGCCGTTCGTGTCCTTGAGGAAAATGAAGCGCGGCGCCTGCGCGACGATCACGCCGCCATTGGCGAAGACGAGACTCGTCGGGAGATTCAGATGATCGGCGAAGACGGTGAACTTGTCCGCCTTCCCGTCGCCATCCGTATCCTCGCAAATCTTGATGTCGTCATTGCCCTCGCCACCCGGCGTGACGCCGTGCGGATAGTCGCGCGTCTCCGCCACCCACAAGCGTCCGCGATCATCCCATGCAAACGCGATCGGCTTTGCGATGTCCGGCTCAGACGCAAACAATTCGAGCCGCATATCCGCCGGCACTTGCGTGCGCTGCATGCTCGCCTTCACGCTCATCGGCTCCTGAAAAGTAATCGCCACCGGCCGCTTCTCGTAATTCGCCACGTATTGATTGGGCTCGCGCTTTTCCGGCTCGCGATCGGCGAGAAAACCTTCCCACTCTGCCCGCCGTACGCCGCCGGCAGCCGTCAGCAATTTCTCGCGAATCGCTTTGATGAAATCCGCCGCCGCCCAGCTCTTCTCATCCGCGCCAAACTCCGGCTTCACCAACCGCTCCGCATCTTCCGCTCCGAGCGCTTTGAACTCTCCTCCGGGCGCATCCAGCACCACTGCATCAAACTTCGCCAGCCATTCCCGCGTCACCACGTGCGGGTCCGCGGTGTAGTCGAACCAAATGGCATCCCGCCCGAGCTCCTGCATCAGCGCCGCGCAATGCTTGGGCGCAGGTGTCCCTTCCTTGCCGAGATACAGAACGCGAATCGGTCCTGCTGCGTGGGCGACAGCGGATGACACGGCGACGAGAAGGGTGAACAGGAGTTTCATAGGGAGATGGGGAGTGCGGCTTAGAGAACTCCGATCCGGGAGATTTAGCGATCCCGGCGTTCGGACATTTTTTGTCGGAAATCGGTCATGATCTTTCCAAACGTGCTCGCATCATCCGGCCACCGTCGATAGCGTTCCGACCATGCTGCGCCCTCGTCAAAAAGGCATTGCCGCTCGCGTGGACTTTCTGCAACGCATCGGAACGGACACGCCGTTCTATCGTCTATTCGACCACCTCCCGGAAATCGCCTTCTTCGCCAAAGACGAGAACTTCCGGCTGATGTGCGCCAGCCAGCGCTTCCTCAAGCGCTTCGGTTTTCGTGCCGAAACCGAGGTGGTCGGCAAAGATGATTTTGAGCTTTTTCCCGAGCGCCTCGCCGAAAACTTCCGCCGCGACGACGAGGAAGTCATGCGCACCGGCAAAGCAAAACTGAATATCGTGGAACTCTTTTTCAACGAGCAGGGGGTGCCCGACTGGTTCATCACCAACAAGCTTCCGCTGCGCGATACGCGCGGCGCGGTGATCGGCGTGATGGGCACCGTCCACAGCTATGAAGGGCGGCGCGAAGTATTACATCCCTACGTCCAGCTCGACCGCGCCATCTCGTACATCCGCGAGCACTTTCGGTCGGGCGTTTCGGTGAAGGAACTCGGCCATGCCATTCGTGTCTCGCCGCGACAGCTTCACCGAAAGTTCATGTCCGCTTTCGGCACCAGTCCTCAGACGTTCATCATGAAGCTGCGCATCCAATCGGCTTGCGAGGCGCTCCAGCGCAAGGATGCCGAGATTCAGGAAGTTGCCAGAGCCCACGGCTTTTGCAGCCAGAGTGCGTTCACAGAACTCTTTCAAAAATACGTCGGCCTCACGCCGCTCAAGTTTCAAAGGCGATTCCAACTTCAGCAGAGTCGGTAGGGTTGTTTGGGCTGAAGTTCGCTCGACAGTCTGCGGACGCGGCGCGCAGTATCAACTCTCACCCCCACTCAAATGAACCGTCGTCACTTCCTCCACACCACCACCGCCCTCACGCTTGCCAGTTGGGCCTTTAGCCGCACTGCTCTCGCCGCCGCGCCGAAGCGCAAGATCTTGTTTTTTTCCAAGTCGAGCGGCTTCGAGCACTCGGTCATCACCTACAAAAACGGGCAGCCAAGTTATGCGGAAAAAATCCTGTTGGAACTCGGCGCGAAGAACAATTGGGAGTTCACCTTTTCCAAGGATGGCTCGCTCTTTTCGCCGTCGTATCTGGCGCAGTTCGACGCGCTCTTTTTCTACACCACCGGCGACCTTTGTTCGCCTGGCACGGACAAGAACCCGCCGATGTCCGTCGAAGGAAAACAGGCGCTCTTTGAATACGTCGCGAGTGGCAAGGGCTTCATCGGCAGCCACAGCGCGAGCGACACTTTCCACACGAACAATGAGGCCGTGAAGGGGCCGGATCGTTACGCGAATCACGGCGGGGAGGCCGATCCCTATGTGAAGATGCTTGGCGGAGAATTCATCATCCACGGCAAGCAGCAGAGCGCGAAGATGCGCGCGATCGACACGAAGTTTCCCGGCCTCGAAAAATACGGCGCGGGCTTCGAGTTTCCGGAGGAGTGGTATTCGCTCAAGGATTTCCGGCCTGACCTGCATGTATTGCTCGTGCAGGAGACGGCTACGATGGAAGGCTCAATGTATCAGCGTCCGGCGTATCCGGCGACGTGGGCGCGGAAGCATGGGAAGGGCCGCGTCTTTTATACGTCGATGGGGCATCGCGAGGACGTTTGGACGAACCCGATTTTCCAGGACATCCTGACCGGCGGCGTTTCGTGGGCGGTCGGAAATGTGGAAGCGGACGTCACGCCGAATTTCGACACGGTGGCACCCGGCGCGCTGACCAATCCGGTTTTCCCGCAGCCCAAGCCGGAGGCTTCCGCGGCACCGAAACAGTAGGTGCATGAACTTCCAGGCAGAGCGCCTTCGGAGACGCATTGAGGGAGTAATAACTCTCTCAGAGGGGTGGACTGAAAATCCACGATCCCAAGTGGCCGAAGGCCACCTTTCAAAACCGTCATCCTGATCTTGCCGAAGGACCTCCAACTTTTCGTGGCGGAGGTGGGGGGGAGCAATGGTGGCAGTGCTCGCACCACCGCTGCCCGCAAATAGATGGAGGTCCTTCGGCAAGCTCAGGATGACAACATGGAGGAGCAGCCTCCGGCTGCGATGCCGCGCGCGTCACATGATTTTCGGTCCACCCCTCACGAGTCATTCTTCGACTCCATGACCTTTCGCAAAGCCGAAAGGTCACACCGCTCAGAATGAATTGCTTTTTGAATTTACGGATAACCGCAAAGCACACCTTCGTTCGCGGGTTGACGGAGATCGAAACGCGCGCGTTGCTGTCCGACTTTCATTTCCGATGAAGCACCTACTCCCCGTCCTTCTTGCTGCCTTCGCTGTGAGCGCCCTGCCGGCTTCGGCGGCGGCCAAGGTGGATTTCAATTACGACATCCGTCCGATCATTTCGACGAAGTGCTATCACTGCCACGGACCGGATGAAAAGGCGCGCAAGGCAAGGCTGCGCCTCGATATCCGCGAGGAAGCGCTAAAAGAACACGACGACGCGCGGGCCATCGTGCCCGGCGACATCAAGGCGAGCGAACTGATCACGCGGATCACTACCACCGATCCCGACGAAGTGATGCCGCCGCCGAAGGAAGATCACCCGCTGAGCGCGCACGAGATCGATCTTTTCAAACGCTGGATCGCGGAAGGCGCGGAATACAAACAGCACTGGTCGTTCGTGAAGCCGGCGCGGCCCGCGGTGCCCGAACTCCGATCTCCCAACTCCGAACTCCGAAAGAATCCCATCGACGCATTCATCCGCGCGCGACTGGAAACTTCTGGACTCACGCCCTCGCTGGAAGCGGACCGCCACGCGCTCATTCGCCGGCTTTCTCTCGACTTGATCGGCTTGCCGCCGACGCCAGTGGAAGTGGATGCGTTCGTTGCGGATCAAAGTCCCGACGCTTACGAAAAGCTGGTCGATCGTCTGCTCGCCTCGCCCGCTTACGGCGAGCGTTGGGCAAAGATGTGGCTCGATCTCGCCCGGTATGCGGACTCGACGGGCTACGGCTCGGATTTTTTTCGGCTGAATATCTGGCCGTGGCGCGACTGGGTGATCAATGCCTTCAACCGCAACCTGCCGTACGACGAATTCACCATCGAACAGCTCGCCGGCGATCTTTTGCCGAACGCCAAGCCGCAGCAAATCGCCGCGACCGCCTTTCATCGCAACACGATGACTAATCGCGAGGGTGGCACGATCCCCGAGGAATATCGCGTGGCCGCGGTGAAGGATCGCATCGCCACGACGGGGCAAGTGTGGATGGGCCTGACCGTCGGCTGCGCGCAGTGCCATACGCACAAATTCGATCCGATCCCGCAGACCGATTACTACCGGTTCTTCGGCGTTTTTAATCAGACCGAGGACGCGAACCGTGCCGACGAAGAGCCGACGCTGCCGCTCCCGACGACCGAGGAAACGGCGAAGATGGACGCGATCAAAAAGGAAGTCGCCGGGCTCGAGACGAAGATGAAAAGTCGCACGCCTGAACTCGACGCCGAGCAGCGCGCATGGGAGCAGCAGGCGGCGAAGCCCGCGGAGTGGAAGACGCTCGCACCTTTTGAAATCAAGGCCCAGAGCGGCATCACGCTCGCTGCGCAGGCAGATGGCTCCTATCTCGCCATCGGCACGGAGCGGCCCGAAAGCGACGTTTACACGCTGAAGGCGCGGACGGATTTGCGCGGGATCACGGCGCTGCGCGTCGAGGTGTTGCCCGACGATTCGTTGCCCGCGCACGGTCCCGGTCGCGCAGATAACGGCAATGCGGTGCTCACGGAGTTGCACCTCAGCGCCGGGCCGCCCGATGCGAAGCCGCCGAGTGGCCGCTTCGTGCGCGTCACTTTGACGAAGGCTCCGCAAGGCCTCGCGCTGGCTGAGGTGCAGGTCTTCAGCAAAGGCGAGAACGTCGCGCTGAAGGGCGAGGCGTCGCAATCGGGCACGGATTACGGGGGCGAGGCGAAGCGCGCGATTGATGGCAAGACGGATGGCGACTTCCGGAAAAATTCGGTGTCGCACACGACGTCCGGCGGTGAGGCGTGGTGGGAAGTGGATTTGCGCGCTGACGCTGAAATCGAATCCGTGGCGATCTGGAATCGCACCGACAACAAGCTCGAATCGCGCCTTGCAAATTTTCGCGTCAGCGTGCTCGACGCCGCGCATCAGCCGCTGTGGGAGCAGGCGGTTGTCGAGCCCCCGAAGCCAACCGTGGCGCTCAATCCCAGCGGGGAAAAAACCGTCGTGTTGCGCAATGCGAGTGCAGATTTTTCGCAAGATGGCTGGTTGCCGGAAAAAGCCCTCGACGGCGATCGCAAGACCGGCTGGGCATGGGCTCCAGAACCCGGAAAGCCGCATGCCGCGGTCTTCGAGACAGCCGCGCCGCTCGATGCGGCGGGAAAGACACTCACGCTGACGCTCAAGCAGGAGTACGGACAGCAGCACACGCTCGGCCGATTCCGCATTTCCGCGACGACGCAGAAACCCGCACCACGCGAGCTTTCGCCGGAGATCAAGTCCGTCCTCGCACTCGACACGGCGGCGCGAACGCCCGCGCAACGCGAAATGCTGACTGCATATTTTCGCCCGCTCTCGCACACCTTCGCCGAGTTCGGCAAGCAGGTCGAAGGGAAGCGTGCGGAACTCGCCGCGATCAAGCCGGTGCAACTCCCGGTGATGCGCGAATTGCCGGCAGACAAACGGCGTGAGACGCATCTGCTCAACAAAGGCAACTACCTCGCCCCCGGCGAAAAAGTGGCGCCCGGATTACTTTCGACGTTCACTTCATTCGTGCCGCCGGACGCAAAGATGGATCGGCTCGCCGCTGCGCGATGGATTGTGAATCCGGAGAACCCGCTCACCGCGCGCGTGACCGTGAACCGCTTTTGGTCGCAGCTTTTCGGCGTGGGTATTGCCGAGACCGAAGAAGACTTCGGCTCGCAAGGCGCGTTGCCGAGTCATCCGGATTTGCTCGACTGGCTCGCCATCACCTTCATCTCGCCGAAGTCCGATGATCCGGCGCAGCTTGGGCTTGCTTGGGACGTGAAGGCGCTGCTGCGGCTCATCGTCACGAGCGCGACGTATCGGCAGTCGTCGAAGGTCACGCCGACGGTGCTCGAAAAAGACGCGCGAAATCGTCTGCTGTCGCACGCCCCGCGGCGACGGCTCGATGCTGAAGCGGTGCGTGATCAAGCGCTGGCGCTGAGTGGATTGCTCAGTCACAAACTCGGCGGGCCGAGTGTCTATCCGCCGCAGCCGGACGGGCTTTGGAAGGTCGCTTTCAATGGCGGGCAAAACGCTTATCCGACGTCGAAAGGCGAAGACCGATATCGTCGCGGACTCTATACATTCTGGCGACGGACCATGCCGTATCCGAGCATGACGACTTTCGACGCGCCGAGTCGTGAATCCTGCACGCTGCGCCGCCAGCCGACGAATACGCCACTGCAAGCGTTTGTGACGATGAACGATCCCGTCTTTGTCGAATGCTCGCAGGCGCTCGGGCGGCGTCTCGTGCGCGAAGGCGGAGCGGATGTGGCGGCCCGCGTTCGATATGGGCTGCGACTTTGTCTCGACCGTGTTCCGACCGACGACCAAGTGCAGGCTCTGACCAAACTCTACGAAGACGAGTTCGCCCGCTATCAATCCGACCTGGCTGCCGCGCTGAAACTCGCGACACAGCCACTCGGCCCGCTGCCCGAAGGTGCCGATGCCGCCGAGTCGGCAGCGTGGACAGTCGTGGCAAATGTCCTCCTCAATCTCGACGCTGTGCTAACGAAATACTGACCGCCATGAACTTCCACTTCACCCACGCCCTCGCACAGACGCGCCGCGAATTTCTGACCAGCACCGGACGCCTGGGTCTCGGCGCACTCGCGCTGGAAAGCTTGATGGGTAAAAGCTCGGCGGCGAATCAGTCGGTCAATCCGCTTGTGCCAAAGGCGTCTCCGTTGCCGAGCAAAATCAAGTCGGTGATCTACCTCTCAATGAGCGGCGCGCCGCCGCAGCTCGATCTCTTCGAC
>JBBSDS010000160.1:0-10875 GCA_038240495.1 Chthoniobacterales bacterium
AGCGGCAGACCAACGAGAAGATTGGAAAGCTCCAGCGCTTTTTGAGAAGTCCGCTCAAAGCGCAAGTCACGCTGAGCTGCCAACATCTCGCGCAGATGGCCGAGGTGGACATCCACGCCGAGACGCCGCTCCTCTCCCGTCAGCACGCGCGGCTGACGATCAATTACGACCATCTCCTCCTCGAAGATCTCGGCAGCGCCAATGGCACCTTCGTCGCCGACCAGCCCATCAAAGACGCCACCCGCCTTTTCCCGAATCAGAGCATCCGCCTCGGCGACATCGCGCTCGAAATCCGCCGCCAGCGCGCGCCCACCGAGCCCGGTGTCAGCCTCGCGCCCGCGCAGGACGCCATCCGCCGCGTGTTGCCCGACGAGGTGCTCGCGGAAAAGCGTTATGCCATCGGCCGGCAAGTCGCCCGTGGCGGCATGGGCGCGATCCTCGAAGCCCGCCAGCAGGCGCTCCAGCGGCCTGTGGCCATGAAGGTCATGCTCGACACCGCCGATCCCGGCGACGCGCTCCGCTTCGTCGAGGAGGCGCAGGTCACCGGCCAGCTCGCGCATCCGAATATCGTTCCGATCCACGAGCTGGGTGTCGATGAGCAAGACCAGCTTTTCTACACGATGAAATTCGTGCGCGGCATCACCTTGAAGAAGGTGCTCGAACTGATGGCCGAGGGCGCCGAGGCGACGGTGAAAAAGTATCCGCTCCCCGCGCTCCTCACCATCTTTCAGAAAGTGTGCGACGCCCTCGCCTTCGCGCACAGCCGGGGCGTCATCCACCGCGACTTGAAGCCCGAGAACATCATGCTCGGTGACTTCGGCGAAGTGCTCGTCATGGATTGGGGACTCGCGAAGATCCTCGGAGGGACACGCTCCCGCGCGTCCCAAACATCGGGAGGTCAGGGATGTGCGGGAGCGCGTCCCTCCGAGGTGGTGTCCGCGCGCGCTGCCGAGCCGGAGTTCAGCGGTACCCTCGCGGGCACGATCATGGGCACGCCCACCTACATGAGCCCCGAGCAGGCGCGCGGGGAAGTCGAGACGCTCGATGCGCGCAGCGACGTCTACGCCCTCGGCGCGATCCTTTTTCACCTCCTCGCACTGCGCCCAACCGTCACCGGAGGCAGCGCGATGGAGATCGTCGAAAAGGTCGGCCGCGGCGAAGTCGAGCCGCTCACCGCTGCGGGAACTGTAGGGCGGCGATCTTCGCCGCCTTCGACCGGCCAGAAGCCCGGCGGCCAGGATGGCCGCCCTACAAAGCATCTGCCTGGAGGGCGCATCCCCGAGTCCCTCGTCGCCGTCTGCCGCAAGGCCCTCGCTTTCGACCGCGACCAGCGCTACCCGAGCGTCGAAGACCTCCAGCGCGACCTCACCGCCTACCAGGCCGGATTCGCCACCAGTGCCGAGAAGGCGGGTGCGTGGAAGCAGATCGCGCTGCTCATCAAACGCCACAAGGCTACCTCCATCGGCATCGTCGCAGTGCTCCTCGTCGGTGTGACGCTCGGCACCAAGGCCGTCATCGAAGGACGCCGCGCAGAGCGCGAAGCGACCCGCGCCACTGCTGCTCTCGACAACCTGCGCCGGCAGGCACCCGCCCTTCGCCAGCTCGCCCACACCGAAGCCGGTTTCCAGCGCTTCGACTCCGCGCTCGACAAGCTCGACGCGGCCCTCGTGCTCGACCCCGCGCACCTGCCGAGCTACTGGCGCCGCGCGTGGCTCTTCATCGGCATGGATCGCCTCGCCGAGGCCGCCGCCGCCATCCGCCTCGCGCAGGAGAAAGACCCCACCCATGCCGAGTTGGCCGCGATTCTGCCGACCGTTGAAAAACTTGCCGCCTTGCCGCTCACCGAACGCTGGCCCGATGAGGACGCTCGGCGCCTGTGGGATCAACTCGTGAAAGCGGGCGCGTCTGCCGAGGTCGTCGCCCTTTCCGCGAAGCTCCAGCTCAGTGCCAAAGACCACGCGAAGTTCGTTCACCAGCGACTGGAGCAGTGGTTGGGGAAGGGAAAGGGAACTATCTCGATCGAACCCGATGGCTCGCTAAGGGTAAAACTAGCTGACCTTCCCATCGACAGCCTCGAACCGCTGCGCGGCCTCCCGATCGACGTCCTCGAGTTTGACCGAACGAATATTGCCAGCCTCGAGCCCCTGTCTGGAATGCGGCTGCGCAAGCTATCTGTTAACAATACGAAAGTCGCGGACCTGACGCCGATTGCGGGTATGCCCCTGCGCTACATCAATATCTCCCTCAGCAAGGTGAGCGATCTGTCGCCCTTGCGCGGAGCACCGCTGGAGACGCTCAACTGTCTCGGACTTGGCATTATCGATTTTTCGCCACTGCGCGGGGCACCGCTGCGCGGTGTTGGAATGAATTCAAACTCGGCGAGTGACCTTAATTTCCTCTCGGAGTCGCCGATTGAAGATTTGGACGCCTCAACCAATAAAATCTCGGATCTTTCGGCGCTGCGCGGAAAGCCCATTACAAATATCAAGTTGGGTAACAACCGGATCACTGATCTTTCGCCATTGCGGGGATTTCTGATCACCGAGTTGCAAGTGCATAACAACCCGATCAAGGATCTCACACCGGTCCTTGACCTTCCCAAGCTGGAAAGACTCCGCGTCTCCAAGCTCGGTCAGCTTCTCGAACCCTTGCGTCACCATTCCTCGCTGAAATACATCGCCTACGGCGAGGGACCCTACCGCCCGGTGGCGGAGTTCTGGCCCGTCTACGACGCGGAGCAGGCGGCGGGGAAGAAATAGGAAACCCCGATGCAAATCCCGCAGACCGAAGTGATCCTCACCAAAGACGGTGTCGAGCTGGCGCGACGGGTGGTGACGCCGGGCGAGTATCTGTTTGGGCGGGGCGAGGAGGTCGATTTCCGCATGGAGACGCCGCTCGCCTCGCGGCAGCACGCGCGGCTCACGGTCAATTACGACGAGTGGCTGATCGAAGATCTCGGCAGCTCGAACGGCACCTACATCAACGACCGGCCGGTCGCACCGCACGAGACGGTGCGCGTCTTTCCCACCCAGACGCTGCGGGTCGGCGACGCCACGGTGACGCTGCGCCGGCTGCGCGGGAGCGAAGCGCCGGATGCCTCGCTCCCGCCCACCGTGGCCCTGGGCCAGACGCTGCTGCCGGCGGAGGTGCGCGAGCGGCGTTATGCCATCGGGAAGGTGGTCGCACAGGGCGGCATGGGCGCGATCCTCAGCGCGCAAGACCGGTCGATCCGGCGCAGCGTGGCGATGAAGATCATGCTGCAAAGCGGCGACACGGCCGATCTCACGCGCTTCGTCGAGGAGGCGCAGATCACCGGCCAGCTCGAGCACCCGAATATCGTCCCGATCTACGAGCTCGGCGTCGATGAGCAGGACCAGTTTTTCTACACGATGAAGTTCGTCGGCGGGATCACGCTGCGCAAAGTGCTCGAACTCCTGGCCGAAGGCGTCGAGGCCACGGAGAAAAGGTATCCGCTCGCCGCGCTCCTCACCATTTTCCAGAAAGTGTGCGACGCCCTCGCCTTCGCGCACTCCAAAGGCGTCATCCACCGCGACCTCAAGCCGGAGAACATCATGCTCGACGACTTCGGCGTGGTGCTCGTCATGGACTGGGGCTTGGCGAAAAATGTAGGTCAGGCGTCCCGCCTGACGGGCGGGTCGGACAGCGGTCCGGCGGGACGCCTGACTTCCGAGGGCGACAGCAGCCGCACCCTCGCGGGCACGATCATGGGCACGCCCACCTACATGAGCCCCGAGCAGGCGCGCGGGGAAGTGGAGGATCTCGACGCCCGATCCGACATTTACGCCCTCGGTGCGATCCTCTACCAGATGCTCGCCCTGCGCCCACCCGTCACCGGACGCAGCGCGCTGGAGATCGTCGAAAAGGTCGGCCGCGGCGAAGTCGAGCCGCTCACCGCTGCGGGAACTGTAGGGCGGCGATCTTCGCCGCCTTCGACCGGCCAGAAGCCCGGCGGCCAGGATGGCCGCCCGACAAAGCATCTCCCCGGCGGGCGCATCCCGGATTCCCTCGCGGCCGTGGCCCGCAAGGCGATGGCCTTCGACCGCGACCAGCGGTACTGGACCGTCGCCGAACTCCAGGCCGACCTCACCGCCTACCAGAGCGGCTTCGCCACCAGCGCGGAAAAGGCGGGCTGGTTCAAGCGCGCAAGCCTCGCGATCAAGCGCAACAAGGCCGCCTCCATCGGTCTCGCCGCCGTGCTCGCAGTCAGCGCGGGCTTCACTGCAAGGGTCATCGCTGAAGGCAGGCGGGCAGAGCATGCGCTCACCAACCTCCGCAAAGCCGCACCGACGCTCGCCGAGCAGGCGCGTTCACTGGTGGCACAGCAGCAACTCAATGATGCCGTCGCCAAGCTCGACTTCGCGCTCACCATTGACCCGGACAATGCGGACTACACGCTCCAGCGTGCCGGCTACCTTCAGGCCGCAGTTCGCCTGCGCGAAGCCCGCGACGCTTATCGCCGCATCCTTCAGCGCGGGCCGCACACTGCTGCCCAAACCAATCTCGCGCTGTGCGAAAAGCTCCTGCGCGAACATGGCGACAAGCCGCTGCCCGAAGCGGCGCTCGACGAACTGCGCCTCGCTCTCATCGCCCAGCAGCGCGAGGCCGAAGCCATGCCGCTGGCCGCCCGGCTCGGCAAGGGCAAGGAGGCCATGCTCCCGATCATCCGCCAGCGGCTCCAAGCGTGGAAGGAACTCCCAGAATGGCGCGATGATCGCGTGAGCATTGAGAACGGGAATATCCGCGTGGATCTGTCAAACATGCCGATTGCCGACCTCAATCCGTTGCGCGGTCTTTATGTGGAGGTGCTCATCATTGATCGAACGAAAGTCACCGACGTGCGGGCTCTTGCCGGATTGCAGTTGCGACAACTCAATGCCCAAAACAATCGGCAACTCCGCAGTCTCGCTGGACTCGAAGGAATGCCGCTCACTTTTGTGTTCATCACCGAATCAAGCGTCACCGACCTGTCGCCCCTGCGCGGCGCGCCACTCACGAACTTACGCATCACAGGAAGCCCAATCACCGACCTTTCGCCCGTGCGGGACTGCCCGCTTCGAGAGCTTCGCGCCGAAGCCACGCCTTTGACGAGCATCGAGGCGCTGCGCGGCAAAAACTTGGGAAAGGTTCTACTCCACGATTGCGCGGGTCTGACCGACATCTCGCCGCTCAAGGATTGCATCGGGCCACAAGACCTCACCCTCCCGCCGGAGGCGCGAGACATTGAATTCCTGCGCCATAAGCCGGGGTTGCTGAAGCTTTCCTACGCTGTGGCTCCTGATGGTCGAAGCTCAGCGCAGACGGTCGCAGAGTTCTGGGCCGCATACGACGCGCAGCGGAAAGGCGGAACGAAGTGATTGCTTTGCCGCCGCCGTCATCGCAAGCGCTGCCGCCGCTGCTCGAAATGTGCGGGATCGTGAAATCGTTTCCGGGGGTGAAGGCGTTGCGGGGTGTCAGTCTGAGTTTGCAGGGGGGCGAAGTGCTGGCGCTGCTCGGCGAGAATGGGGCGGGCAAGAGCACGCTGATGAAAGTGCTCGGCGGCGCGCATGCCGCGGATGAGGGGACGATCGCGATTGATGGGCGGGAGACGCATTTCCATTCGCCGCACGACGCTCGCCGCGCAGGCGTGGCGGTTATTTACCAGGAGTTCAATTTGGTGCCGGGACTCACGGCGGCGGAAAACATTTTCCTCGGGCAGGAGTTGTCGCGCGCGGGGTTTGTGAAGCGGCGGCAGGAGCGCGAGCGGGCGGCGGAATTGTTCCGGCGGCTGGGTGTGGAGATCGATCCCGAGACGCCGTGCCGCCGACTCACGACGGCGCAGCAGCAGCTCGTCGAGATCGCCAAGGCGCTGGCGTTTGAAGCGCGAATCATTGTCATGGACGAGCCGAGCGCGGCGCTCACCCAGCACGAGGTCGAGCGGCTCTTTGTCATCATCCGGGATCTGAAAAAGCACGGCATCGGGGTGATTTACATCAGTCATCGGCTTGATGAGATTTTCACCATCGCCGATCGCGTCTCGGTGCTGCGCGACGGGGCAAATGTGGACGAGTGCCCGATCGCGCAGATCACGCGGAATCAGATGATCGAGAAGATGGTTGGCCGCGAACTGAAGGACGAATTTCCGAAGCGCACCGCGACCATCGGCACTCCACGGCTGGAAGTGAGCGGACTGCGCCGCGGGCGTGCTGTGCGCGATGTTTCCTTTGCGGTGCGGCGGGGAGAAATCCTCGCGCTCACCGGACTCATCGGCGCGGGTCGGACGGAAACCGTCCGGCTGATCTTCGGCGCCGATCCGCGCGAGGCGGGTGAAATTCGACTCGACGGCAAACTGCTCGCCATCCGCACCCCGCGCGATGCCATCGGCGCGGGCATCGGCTTGCTGACCGAAGACCGGAAGCTCCAGGGTCTCGTGCTCTGCCACTCGGTCCGCGAAAACTTCGGGCTGCCGAACTTGGACTGGCTTTCGCGGCGAGGCTTCGTGCAGCTCCCGCGGGAGCGCGAGGAGTTTGGCCGGTACGTCGAGACGTTGAAGATCAAAGTGCCGCATCAGGAGCAGCGGGCGCGCAATCTTTCCGGCGGCAATCAGCAGAAAGTCGTGCTCGCCAAATGGCTCGCGCGCCAATGCGACGTCCTGATTTTCGACGAGCCGACACGCGGCATCGATGTCGGCGCAAAGTACGAGATTTACCTCCTCATGAACGAACTCGCAGCGCAGGGGAAGGCGATCGTCATGATCAGCTCCGAGATGCCGGAAGTGCTGGGCATGGCGGACCGCATCCTCGTGATGCACGATGGCCGCGTGACCGGCGAAATCGCCGACGTGGCGCGCGCCACGCAGGCGCAGATGATGGCGCTCGCTGTCGCTTGACCGCGGATGGACAAGGAATTTTCAACCACGGATTGCACGGATTACACGGATGCAGAAAATCCCTTCCGCAATCCGCGTCATCCGTGCAATCCGTGGTCCAAATTCATCCGGTTCAGCATCGTAAAATGAAACAGTCACTCACTCATTTCTTCTCCGAGTACGGGATGATTTTTGTGCTCATCCTGTTGTGCGCATTTTTCAGCGTCGTGACCTACAGCGAGCAGAGCCCGTCCGGAGAAGGAGCAGCGAAGCAGCTTGCCGGGGAGTTGCAGAAGGAGCCGGGACGCGGCGGGCGCGTGCTGATCGCGGTTCGCGCTCAAGCGGACGACGCTATCTTCGCGCATAAACTCGAGGGCGAACTCGCTGTCGCAGGCATCCATGTCGAGGGGACGATCAGCGGCGAGCCCAGGGACGCTCGCGACCTGCTTCAAAAAATCGTCCGCTCGGGTGGTCAAATCGACGCCATCATTTGCACGCAAGCGACCGCTTCGTGGCTCGTCTTCTCGGAGCTGAAGACGGATTTTCATGCTCTCGGCAATCCGCGCATCATCAAGCCCCGCAGCTATCGTTGGCCGAATTTCTTGAAGTCGGAGAACCTGCTCAACATTGCGAATCAGATCGCGGTGATCGCGATCGTCGCGATCGGCATGACGATGGTCATCATCACCGCCGGCATCGATCTTTCTGTCGGAAGTCTGCTGGCGCTTTCGGCCGTGCTCGCTGCGCGCTTCATCCGCGATTACGCGGGCGCGGTGCAAGCGACGCCGATGGGCATGACGCTCGCGTGTTTCGCGGCGGTTGTCTTGTGCGGCGCCGTGGGCGCGTTTTCCGGTGGGATGATCACGCTCGCGGGCATCCCGCCGTTCATCGTCACGCTCGCGATGATGCTCGTCTCGAGCGGCCTCGCTTACCTCCTGTCGCAGGGTCAATCGATCTACCAACTGCCGGATTCATTTGTCTGGCTCGGGCGCGGCGTCGCGTTTCTCGGAATCCCCAATGCCGTGCTCCTCATGCTCGTGCTCTATGCCATCGCGCACGTCCTGATGTCGCGCATGAAGCTCGGGCGTTACATTTACGCCGTGGGTGGCAACCGCGAGGCAGCGCGCCTTTCCGGGGTGCCGGTGCTGCGAGTGCTGATGTTTGCTTACATCGCGAGCGGTTTGCTCGCCGGTTTGGGCGGCGTCGTCATGGCTTCACAGCTCAAAAGCGGCTCGGCGACTTACGGGAATATGTATGAACTTTACGTGATCGCGGCGGTCGTCGTCGGCGGCACGAGCCTGAGCGGCGGCGAGGGAAAAATGCTCGGCACACTCATCGGTGCGTTCACGATCGCGGTCATCCAGAACGGGATGAATCTCACGAATGTCGAGAGCTACACGCAGAAGGTCGTGCTCGGCCTTGTCATCCTCACGGCTGTATTGCTCGACACGTTGCGCCACCGCGGCTGGAGCGGAAGGGCGTAGAATAACGGCAGTGAGCCGTTCATTGAGTAATTCCGCAACGACGGAACTCGGAATCAATAGGCCGCCTGCGCGCCCTTGAGATTCTTCTTCTGAATCCACGGCATCAGGCCGCGGAGACGAGCGCCGGTCTTTTCGATCGGGTGCTGTTCGCCCTTCTTGAGGAGCGCGTTGTATTTTTTGTACCCACCCTTGTATTCGGAAATCCATTCCTTCGCGAACTTGCCCGTTTGAATGTCCTTGAGCGCGGCTTTCATCCGCTTCTTCACGCCAGCGTCGATGATCTTCGGGCCGACGGAAACGTCGCCCCACTTTGCCGTCTCGGAGATCGAGAAACGCATTCCGGCGATGCCCGCTTCGTTCATCAGATCGACGATGAGTTTCAGTTCGTGCAGGCACTCGAAATAAGCCATCTCCGGCGAGTAGCCCGCCTCGGTCAGCACCTCGAAACCCGCTTGCACAAGCGCGCTCGCGCCGCCGCAGAGCACAGTTTGTTCGCCGAAAAGATCGGTCTCGGTTTCTTCCTTGAAGCTCGTTTCGATGACGCCTCCGCGGGTGCCGCCGATGCCCTTGGCCCAGGCGAGCGCGATCTTTTTGGCTTTCTTCGAGGGGTTCTGATAGACGGCGATGATCGCCGGCACGCCTTTGCCCTCGGTGTATTGGCGGCGGACGATGTGGCCGGGGCCTTTCGGCGCGACCATGATCACGTCCACGTCTGTCGGCGGGACGATCGTCTTGAAGTGAATCGAAAAGCCGTGGCTGAAGAGGAGCGTTTTGCCTTTGGTCAGGTTCGGGCGGATGTCCTTTTCAAAAGCCGTCGGCTGCTTCGTGTCGGGGATGGCGACGAAGATCACGTCCGCTTTTTTCACTGCCTCGGCGGTGTCGAACACTTCAAATCCCTTTTCCTTTGCGACCTCGCGGGACTTCGATCCGGGATAGAGGCCGATAATGACTTTGACGCCCGATTCCTTGAGGTTCAGCGCGTGGGCGTGGCCTTGTGAACCGAAGCCGAGCACGGCACAGGTTTTGCCTTTGAGAACGGAGAGATCGGCGTCTTTGTCAGTGTAGATTTTGGCGGGCATATTGGGGAAAAGTTGATGGCTGAGAGAAAGAGTCAACCCGACTTGCGGGCGAGGGCGACGCGACCGGTGCGGGTCAGTTCGATGATGCCGAACTTGCCCATGAGCATGACAAATTTGTCGATCTTGCTTTCGTTGCCGGTGATCTCGATCGCGAGGTTATTGATCTGCACGTCGATGATCTTGGCGCGGAAGATGTCGCCAATCTGCATGACCTCGGCGCGGGTCTCGGAATCGACGTTGACCCGCATGAGGACGAGCTCGCGCTCGACCACTTCGTCGTCGCTGAAATCGTCGATCTGGATCACGTCGATCAGCTTGTTGAGCTGCTTGGTGACCTGCTCGAGGATGTTGTCCTCGCCGCGCACGACGATGGTCATGCGCGAAGTCGTCGGATCGAGCGTCGGGCCGACGTTCAAGGAATCGATATTGAACCCGCGCCCGCTGAACATTCCGGCGATGCGCGTAAGCACGCCGAACTTGTTTTCGACGAGAACGGAGATCGTGTGGCGCATAAGAAGAAAGGGCGCGGAGTCTCGGCGGAGGCCTCGGGCTGAGTCAAACTTAAAGTTGACGTGCCGCGGCTCGCGGGATGCACTCACCGCCACCCCTTTTTCTCCCATGCAATTCGGCCTCTATATCGACATCAAACACGGCTCCGTCCTGCCCAGTGACCATTTCGATTTCATCGAAGAAAACGTGCAGACGCTGCTCGTGCCCGAGGCGGATGAAGCGGCCTTTCGTGAGCGCCTCGCCATCGTGCGCTCGCTGGCGAAACCGGTCGCGGCGGCGAATCGTCTGCTCCCGCCGGATTTGAAACCGATCGGCCCGGCAGTCGATGAAGCGCGATTGCAGCGCTGGGGTGAGTCGGTATTTCGCCGGGCGGAAGAGGTCGGCGTGAAGACCATCGTGTGGGGTAGCGGGGTCGCGCGCCGTGTTCCCGACGGCTTTTCCAAGTCTGAGGCGCGCGAGCAGTTTCTTCGTGCCGTTACAAATTACGCGCCGCTCGCGCAGCGGCATGGCGTGATGATCGTCATCGAACCGGTCTGCCGCGTGGACTCGAATTTCATCATGTCGCTCGCCGATGGCGCGGACATCGTGCAGAGCGTCGGTCACCCGAGCGTGCGACTCCTCGCGGACAACTTTCACATGGACATTGAAAAGGAGCCCGCGACGGAGATCGAGCGCTTCGCCGACATTATCGAGCACGTCCACGTCTCGGAGATCAAGAGTCGCGCGATTCCCGGCACGACCGATTACGATCTGCGCCCGTATCTCCGCGCGCTGAAAAACGCCGGCTACAATGGCAGAATCGCGATCGAGCCGGAGTGGACAGATGTGAACACGGAGCCGGCAAAGGCGCTCGCCGCGCTCCGCGCGCAGATGGCGGATGCGGGGTTGAATTGAGCGCTGCTGGTTTTATCTCTCCCGTCATTCTGAGCGGAGCGAA
>JBBSDS010000161.1:0-10866 GCA_038240495.1 Chthoniobacterales bacterium
GAACTCGTCGGCATCCGTCCGACTGTGAAGACGACCGTCACCGATATCGAAATGTTCCGCAAGCTCCTCGACGAGGCGCGCGCCGGTGACAATGTCGGCCTGCTCCTCCGCGGCACGAAGAAGGACGATGTCGAGCGCGGCATGGTCATCGCCAAGCCCGGCTCGATCAAGCCGCACAAGAAATTCAAGGCTGAGATCTACGTTCTCTCGAAGGAAGAGGGCGGCCGTCACACGCCATTTTTCACCAATTATCGCCCGCAGTTCTACTTCCGCACCACGGACGTGACCGGCTCGGTCAAGCTCGCGGAAGGCGTCGAAATGGTCATGCCCGGCGACAACGTCTCGATCGAAGTCGAACTCGGTATGCCGGTCGCGATGGAAAAAACCATGCGCTTCGCGATTCGTGAAGGCGGCAAGACCGTCGGCGCGGGTCGTATTTCGGAAATCCTCGACGTCGCCGGCGCGAAGTAATCATTGCGGAAATTTAGCGCGGGATAGACTATCCAGTCCGTCCCGCCTTTCCTCGGTTCAGCTCCACTTACGCCAGTAACTCAATTGGTAGAGTAGCGGTCTCCAAAACCGCCTGTTGGGGGTTCAAGTCCCTCCTGGCGTGCTCTTCGTATTCAGAATCCCATCTCATGCTTGCTCCCAAGTCCTTCTTCAGCGAAGTCAAAGTCGAACTCCAGAAAGCCTCGTGGCCGTGGGAGCCGAAAGAGAAAGGCATGAAGAAGTACAAGGAGTTAGTGGATTCGACGATGATCGTCATTATCGCGATGCTCCTCCTGAGTGGCTACGTTGCTGGCTGGGACTTCATGCTCAACGTCGTCCTCGGCGCTATATTCAAAACCCCGGCGAGGTAACCGCCCCCCTTTCATGACCGAAGAACAAAAACGTCAGCAGTGGTATGTGGTCCATGTCCTTTCCGGCCAGGAAAACAAGGTGCATGACAATCTCGTCAAGCGGATCAAAACCGAAGAGATGGGCGACTACGTCTATGAAGTCGTGCTCCCGACGGAACGTGTTTCGGAAATCAAGCGCGGCAAGAAGACGGAGACCACCCGGAAGTTTTTCCCCGGCTATCTTATCGTGAACATGTATCTGCTCGATGAGAACCAGCAACTCGTGGACAGGACGTGGTATTTCATTCGCGAAACCACTGGCGTCATCGGTTTTGCGGGCACCAAGGATCGCCCGATCGCGATGCGTCCTTCCGAGGTCGAAGGTATGCTTGCCCAACTCCGCGGTGGTGAGGAAAAGGTTAAGCCGAAGATGTCTTTCAGCGTCGGCGAGATCGTCAAAGTCGCGGATGGGCCTTTCCAGAATCAAAGCGGTGTGGTCGAGGAAATCGATCCCGAGCGTGGCAAGCTGCGTGTGTCGGTCAGTATCTTCGGTCGTAATACGCCGGTGGATCTGGAATACTGGCAGGTCGAGCGCTCCTAAGTTCCCAATTTCAAATTAACTAACTCCCAAATTCCAAATGGCTAAAGAAGTCGTCGCCCAAATCAAACTGCAAATCCCCGCCGGACAGGCCAACCCCGCGCCGCCCGTCGGACCGGCGCTCGGCCAGCAGGGCGTGAACATCATGGCCTTTTGCAAGGAGTTCAACGCCGCCACGCAAAAGCAGGCGGGCGACATCCTGCCCGTGGTCATCACGGTCTATAAAGATAAGTCGTTTACTTTCATTACCAAGTCGCCGCCCGCCTCGATTCTCATCAAAAAGGCCGCGAACATCGCCGCCGGCTCGAAAGAGCCGAACAAGATCAAGGTCGGCAAGCTTTCCAAGAAGCAGGTTCAGGACATCGTGAAGATCAAGATGAAAGACTTGAACGCTCGCGATGAAGGCGCGGCCTATCGGATCATCGCTGGCACCGCCCGGCAGATGGGCGTTGAAGTCGAGGCGCAGTAATCGCTCGGACATTCTTTCCATCAAAGGCCGGCAGCACTGACGCTGCCGGCCTTTTTTGCAGTCCCTGATTCGCCTGCTCGAGCATCGTCTCGTGCGGGCGATGGCAGGAAAGCAGGCGGCCGGGATGGCTGAGCAACCTCGTGCCATTGCCCGCCAATGCCGATGGTTGCTTGCTTTCCGGACGGCATTGCGCGGCCACCACGAGAGCGGCAGGCGGCGAAATTCAAACCACCCGGTCGAAAGAACCGCAAAACGGTGCGCCAGTTCCTGATAAGCATCGCGCGAGATCCGATCGTAATGCGCGACGAGACATTTCGGCGCGGCAAATCCGGCCTCGCGCAACAGTTCCGTTCCGTGATCGAGCCGTCGCGCGATCTCCGCTCGCGGGTGCCGCTCAAACTCAAACATGTCGTGATGATAGCCGTGCTGCACCATGCGGAATCCGTCATTCGCCCGCCAGCAATCGATCAATTTGGCGTTGCTCGCGATGGGACGTGTCGCTGCTTCCTTCGCGCCGAGAAGGAAGCCCTCGGGCTCACCGCTCGTGAGGTTCACGTCGGTGCGCACATGCGAAATCGTCGCGAGATTCACGGGCATGCCGCGCTCGAGAAATGGTCCGTACAACCGCTCGAGAAAGTCCGGCGGCGTCAGCGGATCTGTGTCGTCGTCGCGAATGATTATGTAGTGCATAGGCTTTGTTTTCCAGCGATTAGCTCGAGGTAGAGTTCATTCATCCGCCCGGCGAGAACGGCGGAATCGTAATTCTTGAGAACTTCCTTGCGCCCCTGCGCCACAGCCGCGGCGGCCTGTTCCGGGTTCGCAATGATCAGATCGACCGCGGAATGAAACGCGTCCGAATCGGCGAGGTCGAAGAGCCAGCCGTTTTCACCATGACGCAAGAGTCCGAGCCCGCCGGAAGTTTTGCTGGAGATCACCGGAGTGCCGGACGCCCACGCTTCCAGAATGACCAAACCGAACGTCTCGGATTGTGAGGGCACGACGACCGCGCCTCCCCGCTGGAGCAAGCCGATAAGGCGTGGATCTTCCGGTGGCAGCCCGCCGGGGGGGAGGACGCGACCTTCGAGGCCGAGGGTGCGAATGGTCGTCCGCAACGATTCTCCGTAAGCCTCGTTCGCACAAGATCGGCAAAATCAAGGCCACGCCCCGCGAAGTCTCAAAGTCGCGGCATGCGGGCTGCTATAACCTCAGCGCATGTCTTTCCAGGATCCAGTTTCGATTGTCATGCGTTCGAAAAACGACGCCGCTTTCATCGGCGCAACGCTGCGCGCCGTGCATGCGCAGGATTATCCGGGCGGCTTTGAGCTGATCCACATCGATTCAGGTTCGACCGACGGCACCCTCGAAATCATCCAGTCCTTCAATCCTGAAAAGTTGATCGAGATCGAAGCGTCCGAATATGTCCCCGGTGTCGTGCTAAATCGGGGAATGCGCGAAGCCCGCTCGGAATGGGTGATCTTCCTCAACTCCGATTGCGAGCCGACCGATGAGCACTGGCTCGCTGAACTGCTCAAGGCGGCGCGATCTTCAGCGCGGGCGGGCGCAGCCTTCGGCCGCCAAAAGCCGCGCTCCGGCTGCCAGGCGGTTTACGCCCACGACTACGAGCGTTGCTTTGGAAAAAATCGCCAGTCCCGCCAGTGGGATCACTTTTTCAGCATGGCGAACTCGATCGTCCGCCGGCGCGTTTGGGAACGGGAGCTCTTCCGCGAAGACTTGCAGTATTCCGAGGACGACGAATGGTCGCGGCGCCTGATCGACAAAGGCTGGAGCGTGATCTACGCGCCGGAGTCCGGCGTCTATCATTCGCACAATTACACACTCCCGCAGGCCTTCCGCCGCGCCTACGGCGAAGCGTTTGCACTCGCCGTTCTCGAGACCGTCACCCCGGGGCATTACAGCTATTTGCGCACGGTTGCCGCCGGCGCGTTGCGCGAGTGGATGCACGACTTGAAGTATTGCGCGCGCACTGGCCGATTCCTTGAGTGGCCGCATGCCTTGGGCGTGCGCATCGCGCAACGGCTCGGGAAGGTGAAGGGATTTCGGCAGGGCTGGTCGCACTACCAGACGAGCCACGCTTAAGAACTGAGTGACCCATGGCTACGGTGGCCAACCGACGACCTTCGAACACTGGACAAAGGCGGCCACCCCGTGGACCCGGTCCGACTCGTGCGCCGGCGACGCCGCGAATATCGCGCACATCAAGTCCGAGATCGCTCGCGGCGAAGTGCGACTCGCCTATCTCTTCCACCGCCGGACTGGATGCGACGATGCACGCCGACTCCGACGAGACCGATGCTGCCTTCGCGAAGTTCGAACGCTGAGTGCGCGAGATCCACGACCTCGCGCACAAACACTATCGCGAAGTCCGCGTGCATTTTTTCAGCGACCACGGCATGACGAATACGACGCGCGTCAGCCGGATGATGGTCGATTTTGAAAAGGCGGGATTTGTCTTCGGTCGCGACTACGCCGGGGTATGGGATTCCACGATGGTGCGGTTCTGATTTCCGGGCGGCGAATCAGTCCGCAAAACAGGAGAGCCAAAAAATGTTGCCACGTCAGAAAATGCCTTTTACTTTGCCCGCTCCCAATAATCCAGAGAAGCGCGGTTAGCTCAGTGGTAGAGCACCTCCCTGACACGGAGGGGGTCACAGGTTCGAACCCTGTATCGCGCACCATCCCTTTCAATTCGGTCCGAACGAACGGACTCGGCCTTCTCGTCCGATGATGACGTAATAGGAGCTATGCGGAGGTTCGCTTGGGTACAAGGCGGCTGGTCGTCGTTGGGCAAAGTCGTAGTCGTAAATCCTGAAGGCACCCGTGGAAGTCCAGGTCGTCGGCTGGCCGAGGGAATCGACCAACTCCTGGGTCGTCATTCCTTCGTGAAGTCGCGCGATTCTTTCCTGCATGGGAGTGACGCACCCGGTTAGGAGCAGCGAAAGAATCACCACGAGTCTTTTTGCGGCGGAAACCATTCCGGCACTATAGCCATCGATGCAATCGCCCGCGAGTTGCCGGCGAATTGGGCAGTGCTGTAGCGGCAGTCGATGACCGCCGTGAATGTGCTGGGCAGCTTTCATTCGGCGGTCACAGGCCGGCGCTGCAAGGTCAGGATCGCCCGAGTGCCAGAGCCACGGCGGCATCAAAGCTCAAGGCACGTCCTTCGAGGCGGGCGGCGTCGATGGCCGGGCCGGAAAAATCCGAGGCGCTGTCGAGGATTCGAAGCAGGGCAGGGTGCTCGGCGGCGCGTGGGACGAGTCCCGAGCGGCTGCGCTGTGCTTCGGCCGCGCCGAAGATGCGGGCGGCGCGATCGTAATCATGCTCCGCCACGGCGAGCGTGGCGATGGCTTCGAGCGGATAGGACGCGCCCCAGCGGTTGCCGAGTTCGAGGCCGACCTCGAGGCATTCGGCGAGGTGCGTGCGGGCGGCATCGAATTGGCCCAGCACCGTCGCATTTACGCCGACGGCCCAGGCGACGATGATCGCCTGCCAGATGTCGCCGATCTGCCGGTAAAGCTTGAGGCTTTCCTCGTCGTGCGCGGCGGCTTGCGCGAAGTCGCCCTCCGCGGCGGCGAGGACTCCACGAATGCGTTTCACATGAGCAGTGAGGCGCGGATCGGCGAGCGGCTCGGCCAGTGCGGCGGCTTCTTCGAGCAGGGCTTTGGCCTGCGGGAGATCTCCGGCATCGACCGCATGAAAGCTGAGGTCGGCCAGCGCCTGCGCCGCACCGCGGGCGTCGCCGAGTTCGCGAAAAATGCCGAGTGCCTCGGTGTGAAAATCGCCGGTCGCCGCCATGTCATCCGCGATCCACGCGAGTCGTCCGGCGGCGGCCAGCGCACTGGCGCGAATGGCGCTGTGGGGCGCGGCGTCGGGGTGGGCGAGCACGCGCGCGAAGACCTCGCGCACTTCCTTGAAACGCCCGCGGACTTCGAAGAAGCGCTGGGCCGCGGTCAGCAGGCGCAGGCCTTTTGAAATCAGACCGGGAAGCTCCTCACTCGACTCGACGGCAAAGCGGAGATTGATCTCCTCCTGCTCGATGCGGACGAGCCATTCCCGCTGGTCCGCCCCGCGAATCCGCGGAGCTGCGTCTTCGGTCACGCGCAGGAAATAATCGAGATGCCGCTCCCGGAAAGTGTTGGCCTCGCCTGCCTGGGCGAGCTTCTCCTGGGCATAATCCCAGATCGATTCGAGCATGAAATAGCGCGCGCCGTGCTCGGGCGATTTTTCCACATAGACGAGCGACTTGTCCACGAGTTGGGTGAGCAGGTCCACGACCTCCCACGGCTCCAGTCCATCGCCGGCGCAGACCGCCTCGATGGCTTCCAGCGTGCGCCCGCGCGCAAAAACCGAAAGGCGGCGAAAGAGCTGGCGCTCGGGCTCGGCGAGCAGGTCGTAGCTCCAGTCGATGAGCGAGCGGAGCGTCTGCTGGCGCGGGACGGCGGTGCGGCTGCCGGTGGTCAGGAGGTGAAAGCGATTGTCCAGCCGCTCGACGATTTGCTGGAGCGTGAGGACACGGACGCGCGCGGCGGCGAGCTCGATGGCCAGTGCGATCCCGTCGAGCCGCCAGCAGATTTGCGCGATCAAGGGGACGTTTTCATTCGTCAGTTGAAAGGCCGGGCGGGCGATGGTTGCGCGGTCGATGAAAAGACGGACCGCCTCGTACTCGCGCAGGCGTTCGATGGCGTCGGGGCTTTCGGTGATTTCGCGCCAATGATCGGGCAGCGAGAGCGGCGGCAAGGGCCACGCCGTTTCACCCGCAATGCTGAGCGGCTCGCGGCTGCTCGCGAGGATGCGGAGATGCGGACACGCGCGGAGCATCACTTCCGCGAGACGCGCGCACTCTGCCACGACGTGTTCGCAGTTGTCGAAGATGAGCAGGAGTTGCTTGTTGCGCAGGAAACTGGTGAGCGTGGTGCCGAGCGGGCGCTCGGCTTCCTGCCGGAGTTCGAGGGCGCCGGCTACGGTCTCGACGACGAGCGCGGCGTCGTCGATCGTCGCGAACTCGACCAGCCAGACGCCGTCATGAAATTGATCGAAGAGATCGGCGGCGACTTGCAACGAGAGGCGGGTCTTGCCGGTCCCGCCCGTACCGGTGAGCGTGAGCAGTCGGGTGCTGCCGAGCAGCCGCTTGACCTCGGCCATTTCCCGCTCGCGGCCCACGAAGCTGGAGAGCTGCACGGGCAGATTATTCGGCACGCTTTCGAGCGAGCGGAGCGCGGGAAACTGCGACGGCAGGTCACTCGCGACGAGTTGGAAAAGCTGCTCCGGTCGGGCGAGGTCGCGCAGACGGTGCTCGCCGAGCGCGCGCAATTGCACGCCCAGCGGGAGGAGGTCGCGCACCAATTCTACCGCCGGAAGCGAGAGCAGCACCTGCCCGCCGTGCGCGGAAGAAAGAATGCGGCTGACGCGGTTCAGCGCCTGTCCGAAGTAATCGCCATCGCGATGCTCCGCCGCGCCGGTGTGCAGCGCCATGCGGACCTTGAGTTCTTCGATGCCCTCCCACATCGTCGATCGCAGGCCGCGCTGCGCCTCCAGCGCCCCGGAGAGAGCATCCTGCGCGGTTTCAAAAGCGACGCAGAAGGCATCGCCGACAGTCTTAAAGACATAGCCGTTCTGCGCCTCGAACGCCTGGCGCAGCACGCGATCGTGCGTGGCAAGCGCCACGCGCATCGCTTCGGGCTGCTGTTCCCATTTGCGGGAACTGCCTTCGATGTCGCTGAACAAAAAAGTGATCGTCCCGGTCGGTCTTGGAGACATGGTCGAGAATGTGACCGACCCGTGAACGACAAGCAACTGTGCGCACCGCGCGACTTTTCCGCGATGCGCCCGATCGTCGGTCCCCATTGCGGTGTCGGGCCGGACATGCTGAAATGAACAGCGTATGACTCTGATTCGATTCATCGCAATGGCCGCGGCGGGTTGCCTTGCGGCGGCTTCGGCGAGGGCGCAAAGTGTGGCGCTGCCGTGGAGCGGTCACGGCCACGACGCGCAGCACAGCGGCCTCTCGC
This sequence comes from Chthoniobacterales bacterium, assembly GCA_038240495.1. Classification (GTDB taxonomy): domain Bacteria; phylum Verrucomicrobiota; class Verrucomicrobiia; order Chthoniobacterales; family Chthoniobacteraceae; genus Chthoniobacter. Next base: position 7,933 of record JBBSDS010000161.1, read on the forward strand.
AGGTCGCGTCGCAGCCCCTCAATCGCATCGTCTGGCAGACGCCCGTCGATCTCGATCCGCAATACAGCGGCACGACACTTTACATCCACTACGGTTCGCCCCTCATCACACGACAGAATACGGTGATTTTTCCGGTGAAGACAGGAGCGAGCGACGGCTTTCGGATCGAGGCTCGCGCGGCGGCGGATGGCTCGGCGATTTGGCCCCAGCCCTTGACGACCGATTACTCACTGCCGGCCAACAACTGGACGCCGCCATGCGGCATCGTGCTCACGCCAAAAAATCGCCTCTGGTACCCGGGCGCAGGCGGCACCGTTTACTATCGCGATGCGCCGGATGCGGCGACCGGTGCGACGGGGCGAGCAGCGTTTTACGGACTGGGGAACTACGAGGCGGACGCGGCCACTTTCAACGCGAACGTCAAGATCAACACGCCGATCACGACGGACCGCTACGGCAATATTTTCTTCGGATTCCAAGTCACGGGAACGACCACGCCCGCGCTGCAAAGCGGTCTCGCGCGCATCGCGGAAGATGGCACCGGCACATGGGTTTCCGCGAGCACCGCGGCGGGCGACGGAGGCATCGTGAAGGTCGTGATGAATTGCGCGCCGGCGCTGAGCAACGATCACAAGACGCTCTACGTCGCAGTCAGTGCGGGAAACTTTTCGAGCGGCTATCTGGTGGCGCTCGACGCGCGCACCCTTGCGCCGATTTCCAAAGTGCGGCTCAAGGATGTATTCAACCCCGGGACCGACGCGTTGTTGCCCGACGATGGCACCGCGACGCCGACGGTCGGACCGGACGGCGATGTTTACTTCGGCGTCTTCGCGGGCAGCTCTGCATCGAGCTACAATCACTATCGCGGCTGGCTGCTGCACTTTAGCAAAACGCTCTCGCCGCTGGATGGGAACGGCACGGTAAAGCCGTGCGGAGCATTCGGTTGGGATCAAAGCGCCTCGATCGTTCCCGCATCGCTCGTCGCATCCTACCAGGGCAGCTCGTCTTATCTGCTCCTCAGCAAATACAACGACTACGCCGGCGCCGGCGGCACGGGAAAAAACAAGGTCGCGATCCTCGATCCACACGACAGCATGCCCGATGCGGCGACGGGGGCGATAGTGATGAAGGAAATCCTCACCATCCTCGGTCCGACGCCCGACGATGAGTATTCGAGTGTTCCCGGAGCGGTGCGGGAATGGTGCATCAACACGGTCGCGATCGATTCGATCAACAAATGCGCCTGCGTCCACAGCGAGGACGGGAAAATCTATCGCTGGGATTTTGCGTCGAACAGTTTCACGCAAACGCTCACGCTCACGGATGGAATCGGCGAGGCTTACACGCCTTCGGTCATCGGGGTGGACGGCACCGTTTACGTGATCGCAAATGCGATTCTCTTCGCCGTCGGGAAATGACGCGATGAAGACTTTGCCCGCCCTTTTTTTCGCGCTCGTTCTGCTCGCCGCGGCCCGGCTGGATGCCGCAGTCACGCTCACGCTGACGCCGTCGGTGCAGAATTCTGCGCATGGACCGGAGCTGGTCTTTGGCGGCACGCTGACCAATACGAGCGCCACGGATAAGGTCTTCCTCAACGACGTGCAGGCGTCGCTCGCGAGCAACGTCGCGGCTGTCCTGACGCTCAATGGGAATACTTTTTTTGCCAATGTGCCGGGCATCCTGTTGCCGGGTGAGACTTACACCGGCGTGTTCTTCAGCGTCATCCTTAGCGCGGCGGCATCGCCGGGCGACTACGCCGGGACGATCGTCGTGAAAGGCGGCGCGGACATTTTCGCGAGCGGGGATTTGGCCAGCGCGGGCTTCGACGGAACGAAGAGCCTGCTCGAATATGCGCTCAATCTCGCCCCGAGAGTCAGCAATCCCGGCCTGCCGCTGCGGCCGGATAAAATTGGCGGTTATCTGACGATATCCTACGTCCCAAATCTCGCCGCCACGGGCCTCCTCTACGCGGTCGAGGCGTCGGTGGATCTCGTGCATTGGAGCACGGCGAACGTCCAAACCGTGGCTGATCCAAATCCGATTCCATCGAACCGCGTGACCGTCCGCTACGCGCCTGCCAGCCCGGTCACTCGCGCATTTGTCCGACTCAACGTCACCCAGAACGGCAGCCCATGAAATTCGACGCTCTTTTCCGCGCAGCTCTGATCATCGCTGGCGCCGTCCCGCGGCTTTTCGCGGATGCGCCTCCGGCCGAATGGGCCGAGAAGCATTTGCGAGAGGAGGTCAAGGATGGTCTGCCGGGTGTGGCGGTGCTCGTGGCGCGCGATGGAAAGATTCTTTTTCAAGGCGGTTACGGCCTCGCGGACTTGGAGCACAAGACCCCGATTACGCCCGAGACAAAATTCCGCATCGGCTCGGTGACAAAGCAGTTCACCGCCGCGGCGATTTTGAAACTGGCGGAGCAGGGGAAGCTCGCGATTGCCGATCCTCTGGCGAAATACTATCCGAAGTTTCCGAATGCGGAAAAGATCACGCTGCGCCATTTGCTGACGCACACTTCCGGGCTGCACAGCTACACCGAAGAGGCCGATTTTTTTGCGGGCGTAACCAAGCCGATTGTGCCGGCGGAATTGATTGCCTCGGCGCAAAAGGCCACGCCTGATTTCGAGCCGGGCGAGAAATTCAAATACTGCAACACGGGTTATTTTCTGCTCGGGGAAATCGCGGCGAGCGTCTCCCGCCAATCGCTCGCAGACTATCTGCACAAGACGTTCTTCGAGCCGCTTGGGATGAAAGACACGGGCATTTTCGTCAATGCCACGCCGCCGCCCGGCATGGCGCTCGGGTATGCGGTGCAGAAGGGCAAAGTGGAGCCGGCGCTGGATTGGGACATGTCGTGGGCGGGCGGCGCGGGCGCGCTTTATTCGACGGTGGGTGACCTCCTTCGCTGGACGGAATCGCTGCACGGCGGAC
>JBBSDS010000162.1:0-10839 GCA_038240495.1 Chthoniobacterales bacterium
CGTAGGCGGAAAGCTTGAGCGGGTCGCGGCGTTTGAGCCGTTCGGCCTTGTGGACTTCGTGATAAAGGTTGAGACGGAGGGGCATGGCTCAGTTGGGTTTCAAAAGGGTCGCGGCCGCTCCGCAAGCGACGTTGAGTTCGGCGCCGTCCTGGGCAAAGGCGGCCTGGCGATTGGCCGACAGCGTCGATTCGCACCGACTCGCGGCACTCCATGATTCGCACGGCAAGTGCAGTTCTTCGGACATCACCTTGAGGAGAGTTTGGGACTTGGCCGGCCCGCCAGAGACAAAGATTTTGCCGATGGTCTCATCGCGGCGATGTTCGAGGAAGCCGATGGAATTCTGGATTTCGCGGACGAGCGCGGTCAAGGCGACGCGGGTGTATTCGACCATGACTTCGTCTTCCTGTTCGAGCGCTTGAAAGACCGCCTCTCGTCCCTCGCCACTCAGGCCCACCAACGCTTCGACGAGCGCCTTGCCGCCAAACTCGATATTCCGGACGAGGATCAATTCGCGCTTCACTCCGACCATCACTGTCGAGGTCGTGTGGCCGATATCCACGAGGAAAAATGCCTGGAAATTGAAGATGTCTTCGTGAGCAAATTCGAAGGCATTGAAAGCGCAGATCGGTGCGAGTTGCAGGGCACTCACGCCGACTCCCGCCTGCTCCATCGCCGAGCCGACGAGAGTGACATTCGTCCGCGGCAATCCACCCACAAGGTATCGCTTGCGGCCAGCCGTATCGGGCTCTGTGCTGCTTTCATTAGTGGGAATCCGGTCGCAATCGAGAACGAACGCCTTGCAGTCCTGATTGAGCAAAGCCATGCCATTGAGCCGCAGCGCGTCGCGCAGGATTTCCACCGGCGTCTCCGGCTGATCGATGATGCGGATGAGCGCGTCTGCGCTGGAAATCCCGACCGCACAAGCTTTGGCGGAGCCACCCATCGTCTTGAAAAGCGTTTTGAGCTGCCGACCGAGCGCCTCGGAAGTATCCACAGGCTCATCGATGGGCTGCGAAGCGTAGTGCGTCAGGACGATTCGGTTGCCGCTCTTTTTTTGGAGCAGGACTGATTTCAACGAATATCGCCCGACGTCCACGCCGATGACAGATGAAGGAGCTTTAGCCATGACGAAATCTATTTAGCAGCCGACGTGCCGAGGTTGATGAATTCTCATAAATTTCAGCGCGAAGAAGTTGTCGGCGTCTGTGGGGGGTGGCCATTTTCCCGAAAGTCACTCAGCATCTGGTCCAAAACGAGGAGCGCGACGCCAGCGCCAATGAGGATGAAGAGTACCCCGCCAACCAGGATCATCGCACGATTGCGACTGGTGTGGGCTTTTTGAGAGCGCTGCGCGCCGAGCTGGGCCTCGAGGATTTGCAGGAGTTGTTCTGGCGTTGAGCCGTCTGTTTCAGTTTCTTTCATGGGCTCGTGTTTTTTTGAAATGTTTGGCGCCACCACTCAGGAAAAAGCTTATCTCGCGCCGTTCTTCGGATTTTTCGCCGTGCTCGCTGCCGGCTCTGCGGTCGCTTTCGGGTTTGAGGGTTACGCGTTCTGGATGGTGCGCGCTCCGCAGTATTGGATCTATCCGCTGCAGACTTTGCTCTGCGCCGGATTGCTCGCGCGCTGGTGGCAGTGCTACGAACTTCGCCCACCGCGCCGACCGGCCTTCGCCATCGGCATCGGCCTTGCCGCTCTGGTCATCTGGATTGCTCCTCAGGAATGGCTCGGCTTTCCCGTTCGCCGTGAAGGTTTCGATCCCGCTTACTTTGGCGCGGCAGGCTGGCCTTACGCACTCAATCTTGGGCTGCGTTTCGTCCGCCTCGTGGTCGTCGTCCCACTCGTCGAGGAAATCTTCTGGCGTGGCTTCCTGCTCCGCTACCTGATCCGCGACGACTTCACGGAAATCCCGATCGGCGCATTTTCCTGGCGCTCGTTCGCCATCGTCACCGCCGGATTTTGCCTCGAACACTCCCTATCCGACTGGCCGGCCGCCGCGCTCACTGGAGCACTCTACAATCTGGTCGCCTACCAGACCCGCAGCCTGAGCGCATGCGTGCTCACCCACGCGATCACCAATCTGCTCCTCGGAGCCTATATCCTGCGCACCGGCCAGTGGGGATTTTGGTAGAACACGCAGGCCTGCAAAGTGCTCTACAATCCCTCGTGACGGACCAGACCTTCATCCAAAAGTTCCTCATGATGATCTTATTTGGCTTCTTCGCCGCGTGCGGAGTCTGGGCCTTCCGTCACATTGTTCAGGAAGCTTTTTACGAAACCTCCAACGCTGGCTGGCGCGACAGTCTCGGCGGCTCGACAGCCGAATCCCGACGCCGTTAGTTTCTCGGCGGCGCTCGCGTGCCAGCATGTGAATATCGGCTTTGCCCAGCTCAATACCACCGTCGGCGATCTTCGCGGCAACCAACGCCGCATTCTCGCCGCCTACCATGATCTCGTCGCCCGAGGCGCCGGGATCGTCCTGACTCCGGAACTCGCACTCTCCGGCTATCCGCCACAGGATCTCGTCTTCAAGTCGCGTTTCGTCCCGCTGAATCTCGAAATCCTCGACGAGCTTCACGGTGCAGTCGGTGAGGTTCCACTTCTTGTCGGATTCATCGATCTCAATCCTGGCGCCGGCCGCCCTTATCACAACGCCGCAGCCCTGCTGCAACGCGGCCAGCCGATTCGCAAATTTCACAAATCCCGGCTGCCGACCTACGATGTGTTCGACGAAGACCGTTACTTCGAGCCCGCCCGCGAGGTCGCACCGGTCGAGATCGGAGGGATTTCGTTCGGTGTCACGATCTGTGAGGATATCTGGACGGAAAAATATCTCCCCCGCCGGCTCTACGGCAGCGCACCCATCGAGTCGCTCGTTGCTCAGGGCGCTCAAGCCATTCTGAATCTCAGCGCTTCGCCCTTCGCTCTCGGCAAAGCGCCGCGGCGCGCCGAGATGCTCAGCGCCGTGGCACGCACGCACCGCCTGCCGATCTTTTACTGCAATGCCGTCGGCGGCAACGATCAGCTCGTCTTCGACGGCAACTCGCTCGCCATCGACGCCACCGGCACGTTGCAAAGCAAGCTTGCTCCCTTTGCCGAAGATCTCGCCGTCGTCGATCTGCGATCTGCGATCTCCGATCTTCCGTCTCCACATTTCCAAACCGAGCCCGAGGAACTCTTCCACGCGCTCGTCCTCGGTACGCGCGACTACCTGCACAAGTGCGGCTTCAAGTCCGCGGTCCTCGGCCTCAGCGGCGGGATCGACAGCGCGGTCACCGCCGTCATCGCGGCACACGCGCTCGGCGCGGAGCAGGTGCTCGGTGTCACCATGCCCACGCAATACAGTTCGCCGGGCAGCATCGACGATTCGCTCGCCGTCGCCCGCGCACTCGGCATCCGCTGCCTCACGATTCCGATCCAGCGCAGCTTCGAGATTTTCCGTGAGCAATTCCGCGAAATTTTCGCCGGCCTGCCCGAGGATACGACGGAGGAAAACATGCAGCCGCGGCTCCGCGGGATGACGCTCATGGCGCTCTCAAATAAGTTTGGCCATCTGCTGCTCACCACCGGCAACAAGAGCGAACTCGCCGTCGGATATTGCACCCTCTACGGCGACATGTGCGGCGGGCTCGCGGTGATCAGCGACGTGCCCAAGACGCTCGTCTATCGCCTCGCTGAGTGGATCAATCGCGACCGTGAAATCATCCCGCTCGCCACGATCGAGAAGCCGCCGAGCGCAGAGCTGAAGCCCGATCAGCGCGATCAGGACACGCTCCCGCCCTACGATGTGCTCGACGCCATCCTCCAACTCTACGTCGAGGAACAACTCAGCGTCGCCGAGATTGTCGCGCACGGTTTCGACGAAAAGACCGCGCGCTGGGTGCAGCGCCGCGTCGATCTCAATGAATATAAGCGCGCTCAAGCCGTGCCCGGCCTCAAGGTCACGAGCCGCGCTTTCGGTCTCGGGCGCAAGATGCCGGTTGCCCAACGCTTCGTGGAATCGCCAGCCCCATGAGCAAAACCCTCATCGCGGATCGTTACGAGCTACTCGAAGAAATACCGCGCGTTAGTCGCGGCCAGCTTTTCCGCGCCCGCGATCAAGCCTTCGCAGAAATGGTCGGCGTGAGATTGCTTGGTCCGCAATGCGGCCTCAACCCACGGGATCGGCGGCGTCTGGAGTCCATCATCCGTCGTCTTCAGGGTCTGCCGCATCCGCATCTCGTCCGCACGGATTCGTTCGAGCCAGAGACCGGCGTCCTGATCCAGGAATGGATCCAGGGTATTTCGCTCCTCGATCTTCTCCGCCGCCAGCGCGAGTTGAGCGCCAGCGAGGTGCTGCGGCTTCTCGCCGATCTTCCCGCCACGCTCGATTTTCTCGTCGATCACAAAGCGCCGTGGCCCCGGCCGCTTCTTGGCAAGCTCTTTATTCAAGATGATGGCACCGTCTTCCCCGACAGTGTCGCCACCGCGTCCGGGGGAGACTGGCCGTCCTCCGCACTCAAACTCAACCCGCTGAACCTCCGCCTTCTATTCGCGAACCGTGGCGAGGCAACCGACACTGATGTCGCCGATCCTCAATCCGAAGATAGGGACGGCCCGCGACAGTTCGCCAGCCTGCTTTATGAATTGCTTGGCGGACGCGGACGCGAAGTGAACGAAAACCGCTGCAGCCCGCTTGCCGCATTACGGGAAAGCGGCAACGCAGTTCTCCGACGATCGTTGATCGCTGCACCGCATGCCGATTGCCGGACTCTTTGGCATGAATTGATCGACGCGCAATCGACGGCCTCGCGGACAACCGTAGCCCCGATCGCGAGCGGTCTGCCAGCCGTCCAAACATTGCGCGTCCCGGAACCTCTGCCGTCCGATCCACATCCGGGAAGTGTTTTAATGCTCCAGCCGCAAAACTCCACCCTGGCCATTCATCTGGTGGCGGGCTCTCGCTTCAAGATCGGCCGCTCCCTCCAGCAGGCTGACTTTCCCACGCGCATCCAGCCGGAAAATGAAGCCAATGATCTCCTCACAAACCGACTGAGTCGCGTCCACGTCATTCTGGAAAAAATCGGCGGCGAACTCCATGTGCGCGACGGCAACGGCTCCGGTCCGAGCCTCAACGGTTCAACGATCGACGGCCAGTCGCTGCTGCCAGATCGTCCTACGCCGCTGCGGCACCGTGTCCTGCTCGAACTTGGCGAGGAGTACGCGCTGGAATTAATTCCACTTGCTCACGCCCGGCAGCACGTTTGGTCCTTCGGAAAGCTCGGATTATGGCCACAACCCGAACGATCTCAGGGCGAATCGTTCGAGGCGGTGGTCTGCCATCCCGCACGAGACCAGCCGACGCTCCGCCACAGCGCGTGGCTCTTCACCGAAGCAGGCTTTGGCTTGGACTGCTGCGGTCAGCTAATCTGGGATACACGGAACCTTGCCGAGCACCCCGCCGCTTTTCATTATGCTCACGGTGGCTTCTGGCTCCGCAATGGCGCGCTGCCCGAGACCACACAGGTGTGCATGGGGACACCGCTCCCGCGCGACGCCGTGGCCCCGCTTCATCCCGGCCAGACCCTCCACATCGGGGTCCATGTTTTCACCGTCGAAATCGTCTAGCAGGCGCCACTCGATTTTGCGTATGCCGCATTCCCATCTTGCGCTCGAAGCCATCGTTCGGCACGCCGGCAAGGTCATCGCCCGTTGTCTGCTGCGGCGCGGACGTTATGTCATCGGTCAGGATCGAAAAAACGAGATCATGGTCGAGGCTGACTCGGTGTCGGGACGGCACGCGCGCCTCACGGTGATCGACGAGGAACATTTTCTTCTCGAGGATCTCGACAGCGCCAATGGCACCTGCGTGAACGGAGTCGCGATCCACGCGGCCACACCGGTGACGCTCGACTGCGACATCGCGCTCGGTTCCACGACGCTCGAATTCCAGCGCGGCGGACTGCCGGCTTCGGTCTTTCGCCACCTGCCCGAAGGCTTCCTCCGAAGTGGGCGTTACACCGTCGGCGCTCCCATCGTGCAGGGCCACACGCGCACCATCTTCGAGACTCGCCACACTGTGCTCCAGTGCGAAGTGGCCATGAAGGTGCTCCTCCCGGAAATCCAGGCCAGCGCTGCGCAAGCGCTCGCCTTTATCCGCGAAGCTCAAATCGCCGCGCAACTCCCCCACCCCGCCATCCTCCCCGTCTTCGACCTCGGTCTCGACGAAGAAGGTCGCCTCTTTTCGACCACGCGATTTGTTGAAGGGCAGTCGCTGGCCTCGAAGCTGACGACGCTCTCGGCCGCAGAGGTCGCCGCCCGGCCGACAAGCCTTTTTTCCCTCATCCAAATCTTCCAAAAAGTGTGCGATGCCGTCGCCTTTGCCCACTCGCGCGGCGTCGTGCATGGCGGACTGCGTCCCGAGGCGATCATCGTCGGCCGCTTCGGCGAGGTCTTCGTCGAGCATTGGGGAGCCGCGAAAATTCTCCCTCCGCCCAGCGCCCATGCACCACCCATCCACGCCCCGGCGAGCGGCGCGCGACCGCCCCTCTCGCGCTACAGCGCACCCGAGCAAGTCGACGAAGACTTCGAGGATATCGACCCCAGAACCGACGTGCATGCGCTCGGTGGAATCCTTTATCTCCTGCTCACCCTCCAGGACGCGAAGTGCGGCGAATCGGGCGCGGAAATCCTCGCAGAATCGCTTCGTCCGCCGGTGTCCGCGACGCAGCGACTGGCTGGGCGCGAACCACTTCCCCACTGGCCCGGCGGACGCCTGCCCGGGAGCCTCGCCGCGGCAGCGATGAAGGCGCTGAGCCTGTCTCCGGACGACCGCCATGCGACAGTCGGCGAACTGCAAAAGGACATCACCGCGTGGCAGGAGGGTGCGACCGCACACGGTGACGAAGGGTGCAACACAGAGGGCGGCGGAGTAAAAGTTTATGGTTGAGGCGGTTTAGGAATTCCTGTACGCCCCGAAATCTCCATTAGTTCAGCTACCCCGCCATCCCGTTCACTGCCATGCAGAAGCCGCTCGCACTTTCTATTGCCGTATGCCTTGGGCTGACGGGTTGTCAGGTCTTCAAAAGGTCTGAGGCGTGGGACAAAATCAGCAGGGTGCGCGCCGGCGAAACGACTCGGGATCCCGATCCGTCGAACGCTTATGCCGCCAAGCTCCACCAGGCTCTCGCCGGCAGTGGCGTCGAGCACAAGGTCGTGACCTATCAGTTTCGGTATCTGACACATCTGCGGGAAGAAGCGGTCGGGACACGGACGGCCGTCGTCTATCGGGACGCCACCAACTCCAAGTATCCATGGTGGCTGAAGGACGAGCGACTCTCGCGGCCATATTGGCTGCCAAACGGCGATCTCAACAAACAGATCTCCTTTTACATCCATCGCCCCGCCGAGGTGCTTGAGCACAAGGACTACGCTGAAGGCGGATCGAGCGGAAAGACGGTCCTGGCCGCGGCGCGTCTGGCAGTCGCGCCCCGACGCGCACCGATTTTTACACCGCGGCGGATGGTGGCGAAAATGACCCCGGCGCCAAAAGTGTCCAAGCCCGCCTTCCATCCGGTCATCGCGAAAGCGCCCGTTAGTAAACCCGTTCCACACAAAGCACCCATCGTCCTGCACGCGCCCGCACAACCGCAGCCAAAAAAGCCCTACACGGCGAAGCGGGTCATCGCCAAAGCGCCGACGGCCAAGTCGCGGGAGAAGCAGCCCATCGCGAAACCAGCGACTGCGAGCGCTGCCGTCGCTGCCAAAAAACCCGCTGCCAAAGTCCACTTTCGGTCAAGTGCGCCATCTCTCGACCGGACGGCAGCCAGCGAAACATCACCGCCGCCCATCGCCTCGCACTCGCCGGCTCCGTGGACAGCGCCCACCGATCTTGTTCCCGGTCAACGACCCAAAGGAATCGTGCATGTTGACGAGCACCTCGAAAAACTCTTCCGGGAAGAAACCGGCACGGATTACAACCCGGCCAGCCCCGCTGATCGGCGGAAAATGGAAAAGCTCAGGCGGAAGACCGCTGCTTTAGATTAGCCCGATCCTCCCTTCGGTCGCCGTGACACAAACCTGACGTTCGCAGGCTTGTCCACTCTGCGCCTCGCGTCCAATCTCCGCGGCGATGCAAACCATCGTCATTGGCCACAAGAATCCCGACATGGATTCGATTTGCTCGGCCGTCGCCTACGCCGAGTTGAAGCGACTCACTGGACACGCCCACGTCGTCCCCGCCCGCGCCGGCAATACCAACGAGCGCATTGATTTCGTCCTCGGCAAATTCGGCGTGGAAGCGCCCGTGCTGATCAACGATCTCTCGCCTCGCGTGAGCGACGTCATGGAGCCACGCGTGATCTCCGTGCGCGCGGACTCGCCGATTTACGATGCCCTTCAGCTCATCGACAAAAAGCGCCTCCGCGGCCTGCCCGTGGTCGATGAAAACAACCGCTGCCTCGGTCTGCTCAGCGCCTTCATGGTCAGCCACCATCTCTTCCCGCCGCGAGAGGAAGCCGGCTCCACCCGGCTCATCACGGCATCGCTCGCCGACATCGTCACGACCTTCGGCGGAGCGCTCGTCAGCGGTTCGCTGTCCGCCGAACCAGAAGACCAAATCCTCGTCGTCGGCGCGATGGCACAGGATTCGTTTGGCCCGCGTCTGAAAGACTATCAGGATCAAAAAGTGGTGCTCTTCGTGGGCGACCGCCCGCACATTCAGGAGCTCGCCATCAAGGCGCGCGTCCATGCCATCGTCGTCACCGGCGGCCTCCCGGTCGACGAGGAAATCCGCGCCGCAGCCCGCGCCGCGAATGTGACCATTATCAGTTCGCCGCACGACACTGCGACCAGCGTACTCCTCACGCGCGGCGCCGTCCGCGTCCAGCGCATGATCGAAACGGATTACCGCAGTTTTCAGCCGGACACTTCGCTCGACGAAGCCCGGCAGCTCGCCGCCCAAAGCGCGGGGTTTATTTTTCCGATCATCGATGATCACGGCACACTCGTCGGCATTCTCTCGAAGTCGGATTTTTTGAAAGAGATCCCCCGCCAGCTCATCCTCGTCGATCACAACGAACTCGCCCAAGCCGTGCGCGGCGCGGACAAAGTGCCGATCGTCGAGATTCTCGATCACCACAAGCTCGGTGGCTTCTCGTCGGACACTCCGATCCTTTTTTGGAACAACCCCGTCGGCTCGACGAGCAGCATCGTCGCCATGTGCTACCAGCAGCTTGGCATCCCGGTGCCGCCGCCCATCGCCGGGCTCCTCATGGCCGGCATCATCTCCGATACGCTCAATCTCACTTCGCCGACGACCACGCCCGTCGATTGCGACCTCCTCAACCGGCTGTCGAAGACCGCCAGCGTCGATCCCGATGAACTCGCCGGGCAAATCTTCAGCGTCGGCTCGCCGCTGCTCACGATGACTGCCGAGCAGGCGATCAACGCCGATTGCAAACCCTACTCGGAAGCCGGGCACCGCTTCTCCGTCGCGCAAATCGAGGAGCTTTCGTTCGCGCATTTTCCAGAAAAGAGCGACGCCCTGCTCGCGGCGATCAACGACTTCCGCACCCGCCACGGTCTGCTCTTCGCCTGTCTGCTCGTCACCGACATCAACGACCAAACCTCGTTGCTCCTCGTGCAAGGCGCGGAAGCATTTTTGCAAAAAATCGACTACCCGCAACACAGCCCGCACATCTGGACGCTCGCCGGAGTCGTCTCGCGCAAGAAGCAGCTCCTTCCCTATCTTTTGCACTGCCTCGCGCAAATGGAGACAAAGCCCGCCGCCGCTTGACCGCTGCGCGGCTTTAGGTTGCGCAAGCCGGCTATTGCTGTGCCGGCGGTGAATGCGCTTTGCTTGCCGCATGAAGATTCTCCCCCTCCTCTTCGCCTGCCTTGTCACTGGCACTCTCCTGGCCGCACCACCCAAACCCGACCGCGTAATCAAGCTCTGGGAAGGCAACCCACCGGGCGACTTCACGACACCGGGACCGGAGACGATCACGGAGCCGAAGCCAACGGACAAACTTCCGATCCAGCGTCTGACCAACGTCGCTGAACCGCGGCTCGAGTTTTATCTGCCTGCCGCGGAGAAGAAAAACGGCGTGGCGGTGATCATCGTTCCCGGTGGTGGCTTTGGTATCCTCGCCTCGGAGCACGAAGGTTCGGAACTCGCCGTGTGGTTTCGCGAGCGCGGTTTTGTCGCCGCCGTCCTCCAGCATCGCTGTCCGACGAATAAACTGCCGAAACCGTGGGAGTTTCCGGCGCAAGATACGCAACGCGCCGTCAGCTTGGTGCGGAGCAAGACCGCCGAACTCGAAGTCCAATCGGATCGCATCGGGCTTTTCGGTTTCTCGGCTGGCGGACAAGTGGCACTCATCGCCACGACCAACGACGAGGCGCGTCTTTACCCGGTCGCAGATGACGTGGACAAGACGAGCTGTCGCCCGGATTTTCTCATGCTCTGCTACGCTTGGCACATCCTCGCAGACAATTCGCTCACCGAGCTGAAACCCGAGATTCACATCACCGCAAAAACGCCGCCGACATTCATCGCGCAGGCGAATGACGATCCGGGTTCGCTCGCCGAAGGCAGCACGCTTGCTTTTCTCGCGCTGCGAAAAGCGAAGGTCTCAGCCGAGCTCCATGTCTACAGCACCGGCGGGCATGGCTTCGGTTTGCGCCCGAATGCAACTCAGGCTCCCGGCGACTGGCCGGGTCGCGCCGAACTGTGGCTGAACGCGCGTGGGCTGCTCAAGAAATAGCTTCCCACATACGGCTGCGCGCAGGCTTATTCCCGATAACTACTTCATTATGAAACCAGCAGGCATTGTCGGAATTATCCTCATCGTCCTCGGCGTC
>JBBSDS010000163.1:0-10756 GCA_038240495.1 Chthoniobacterales bacterium
CGCCGCGATCCTTCGACTCCGCTCAGGTTGACTCGCGTTTTGCGACGATTCATTGCCGCAGCCAATATCTGGGCCCCACTTTCTGCGGGCCTCGGAATGACTCGCTCGCAAATTCTCAATCTCCCCTACAGCGGCGACTGGATCCCGTAAATCAAGTACAGCGCGCCACCAAATGCCAGAGCCGACACGACCGCCGCGAGGATGATGGCCATGCCGACCGTATCCCGCTTCTTCCTTTTTTTCTGAAATGGCGAAGCGTTGGAGAAGTCCGACGGACGGACGCTCGTGTCGGCAACCACCGCGGCGACTTCCTCCGCTTGCGGCAGCGGCCGGGCATCGGCAGGGTTTTCCGAGACATAGTCGGCATCGATTTTTCCGAAGACGATCTTGTCGCCATCCTGCAAACGATGGTCGTCGCCTTCGGCGATTTCTTTGCCGTTCAGCAGCGTCCCGTTTGTCGAGCCGAGATCACGCAGCACGTAGTCGCCGCCTTCCCCGACCGTGAGTTGCGCGTGATAACTGGAGACGGACGCGTCTTCGATCTGAAGCATGTTGTCCGAAACGCGACCGAGCGTGATCGTGGCTTCATTCAAATCGTGAGACTTGGAGCCATCGGCGAGGGAAACGAGAAGCTTGGGCATGACGGGATGAACGCTAACAACCTCAGCGGCTGGCTTCAATGAGTTTGACAAACTGGCCGAAAAAATAACTCGCGTCGTTCGGACCCGGCGCGGCTTCCGGATGATATTGGACACTGAAAATCGGCAGCGACTTGTGCCGCAGACCTTCGACGGTTTGGTCGTTGAGATTGATGTGGGAAACCTCGACATCCGCCGGGAGCGAGGCCGCATCGACCGCAAAGCCGTGATTCTGCGAAGTGATTGTGACCTTGCCCGTCGCCACGTCCTGCACCGGCTGGTTGCCGCCGCGATGGCCGAACTTCAACTTAAACGTCTTCCCGCCGAAAGCGTAGCCGAGCATTTGGTGCCCGAGACAAATGCCAAAAATCGGCGTCCGGCCCATGAGCCCGCGAATATTTTCGTGCACGTATGTCAATGCCGCCGGATCGCCGGGGCCGTTGGAAAGAAACACGCCTTCCGGTTTGAGCGCGAGCACATCGGCGGCGGACGTGTCCGCGGGAACGACCTGCACCTTGAACCCCTCCTGCCGCAGCCGCCGCAGGATGTTGCGCTTCATTCCGAAATCGTAGGCAACGATGTGGTGCTTCACCGGCGGGAGCTTTTCAAAAACCTCGCCGTCATCCGTGGTTCCCGTTTTCGCGCCGTCGCCCTTCACGATCGTCCACGCGCGACTCTCCGTGTCCGTCGGATCCCATTCATAGGCGCTGGCGGGCGTGACTTCTTTCACGAAATCCGAACCCGCCATGGGCGGCGCATTTTTCGCCCGCTCGACCGCCTGCTCCGGCGTGATGTCGTCGGTCGTCAGACAGCCCTGCATCGCGCCGCGCGAGCGCAGATGCTTGGTCAGCGCCCGCGTGTCGATGCCCTGGATGCCGGGAATCTTCCACTTTTCAAGATACGCCGCGAGCGAACCGCGCGAGCGCCAGTTGCTCGCCACCGCGCTTAACTCCTCAATGACAAAGCCGCGGACGTGCACGGCGGAACTTTCATCGTCGAGGTCGTTGACGCCGTAGTTGCCGATCTGCGGGCAGGTCATCGCCACGATCTGTCCGCGATAGGATGGATCGGTGAGCACTTCCTGATAGCCCGTCATCGAGGTATTGAAGCAGACCTCGCCGACCGTGGATCCGGTGACGCCAAAAGATTCGCCGAGAAAATAACGCCCGTCTTCGAGGGCCAGAATTGCGCGCATGATGGGCGGAGAAGATGCGCGAGTCCCCGCGGAGCGCGAAGAAAAATTTTGGTGCGCGCCCGCATCGGTCGCCGCGGCAGGTGGCTCTTTTTTCGCTGGCGCACCCGCGTCGCCCGGCACCAAAGTTCTCCGAGGCACGATGACTCCAACTTTTTTCTCCCGGCTCGCGTGGTCAGGCGCACGATCCCTCACGGCAGCACTGCTCGTGGTCTCGCTCGGCGCTTGCACGAATATCAGGAACGACCGGACCCGGACGCAAACCGAGGGCGCGATGGCGGGCGGAGTCGGCGGAGCGCTGCTCGGCGCGGGGATCGCGGCGATTCTGAATGGCGGTGATCCGCGGGCCGTGATCGTCGGAGCGGCGACGGGCGCGGCCGGTGGCGGGCTCGCGGGCGCGGCCTACGGCCATGCCGTGGCGAAGAAAAAAGAAACGTACGCGAAGAAGGAAACGGCGCTCGATGCAGAACTCGCCGGTCTAAAAAGACAGATCGCCGCGCGCGGCCAATACAACGCCCAATTGAAAAAACTGGTCGCCACCAAGGAGCAGCAACTCACCGCCGTATTGGCCGCCGATCATTCCGCGGGTCCGCCCGCTTCGGAGTGGGAGCTGCGCACTTCCACCATCGGAAAAATCAGCGAAATCGACCGGGAGGCGCGCTCGTGGCAGGAGACGATCGATGCGCACAAGGCCGTGCTGAGCCGCGCCGGCAGCGAAGCGCGCAGCGTCGAATTGCAAACCGGCATCGACGAACTTCGCGAAGAACGGGCGAAACTTCTCCACCAGCGCGAACGGCTCAGCGCGATCAACCAGAAGCTGGTGCAGTGAAACACTACCTCCCGCTGGCCTTGGCCGCAGTTTGCGCCGGATTGAGTGGATGCGAAACGACGGGTGATCCACAGCAAGGCGGCCTTTTTGGTTGGAGCGAAACGCAGGCCAAAGAGCGGCAGGCGCAAAAGCAATCTGCGGTCGCCGGCGCGGAGGCGGAACTCGCCCGCGAATCCGGACGGACCGCGGCCATGAACCAGCGGCGGGCGACGACCGATCGGCAAATCAACACCGCGGAAACCCAACGCCGGCTCGCGGTGGAGCAGTTGCGCGCACAGCAAGCAGCCTTGATCGCCAAGACCGAGCGTCTGGATGAAGACTGTCCCACTGCGGCATCCGGCAGTCGCGCCCGGGCGCGCGGCCACACGCTTGCTCGAAAGGTAAATACGATTGCCGCCTACCCATTTCTCACCGTCGCTCAACGCGAGGAACGCTTGCGTCGTGTGGAATCGGAGATCGATGCGGCCAGAGCGCAATTCAACAGGTAGCGCGCTGACGCCACTTTGAGACAGACCGTTTAACGAGGAACATCCGTCTCGACGGCTGGAGGAGACAGGATCGGCGCATCGAGAATTTCGCGGACTTTGCGGACGAGCGCAGCGGGGCTGAAGGGCTTTTGCAGCACTTGAAAGGAAAGCGCGTCCAACCCCTGATCCGCCATGTCGTGCTCCGAATAGCCGGAGACGAAAAGGACGCGGACGCGCGGTGAGATGGCACGGACGCGTTGAGCCACCGTCGCGCCGCTCATCTCCGGCATGACCACATCGCTGATCAGCAGATCGATCTCCCTCGCGTCGCCACTGACCAGCCGCAAAGCCTCGCTGCCCCGGTTCGTGCCGAACACCCGGTAGCCGTGCCCTTGCAGGATTTCACAGACCAATGTGCGCACGATTTCCTCATCTTCCACGACGAGAATCATCTCCGTTGCCACCGTCCGTTGCGCGGACACCAGCGTGCTTTCCCGCCCCTCCGCCGGACCACTCTCGCACGGCAGGAGAATCCGAAAGGTGCTGCCGCAACCGCGTTCACTCTCCACGGCGATCCCTCCGTGGCTCTGCTTAATGATGCCATACACGGTGGCGAGCCCAAGGCCCGTGCCTTTCCCCGGACCTTTGGTGGTAAAGAACGGTTCGAAGATGCGGCTGATCGTTTCCGCATCCATGCCGTCGCCCGTGTCGGTGACTTCGAGCGCGACGTAATCGCCGGGCGGGAGGTCCGTCGCCGGATCGGTCTCCGAAAACGTGACGCCCACCGTGCGAATGGTGAGGCGTCCGCCACGCGGCATGGCGTCGCGCGCATTCACTCCGAGATTGATGATGACCTGCTCGATTTGTCCCGGGTCGGCTTTCACGCAGCCGTTGGTGGCGTCGGTCGCGGTGCGGATTTCAATATGCTCGCCGATGATCCGTTGGAGGAGACGCAGCAGGTTGGTGATGACGGTGTTCAGGTCGATGATCCTGGGTTGCAGGAGCTGCTTGCGGCTGAAGGCGAGAAGCTGACGCGTGAGCCCGGCGGCTTGCTCGCCGGCTTGGTGGATGAGTTCCGCGGCTTGGTGTCCAGCCGGCTCATTCACCAGTCTTTGCTTGAGCAATTCGGCGTAGCCGATGATGGCGGTGAGGAGGTTATTGAAGTCGTGTGCGACGCCGCCCGCGAGCCGGCCGACGGCTTCCATTTTCTGCGAATGCCGCAGCATTTCCTCGCTCTCGCGGAGCGCTTTTTCGGCGCCGATCCGTTCCAGCATTTCACGAACGAGCGCCGTCTGTTGTTCAAAGAAAGCCTGGATCAAACGTGCCAATTCTCCGAACTCGGCCTTCTCCCGGCTCAACGGTTCGAGCGCCGCCAATTGGCCGCTGTGCAAGCCCATGATGACGATCTTGAGCGGGCGCACGATCGATCGTCCGAGCGACAGGAAAAGGACGACGAAAAGCACCAACGCCCCGCCGACGAAGGTGGTGAAACGCTTTTCACCGCGCGACTTCAGATCCGCGAGTTCCCGGGAGTTGTTGCTCACGACCAACTTCTCGATCATATGCCCGTTCCAGTCTGGCATCGGCTGCGAATAGGTCAGGGGCGTGGCCGTCCTGCCTGCCGCATCTGATGGATCGGACGCCAGTTTTATTTTGTCGTCCTTATGCAAAAGAGACATTTCCTTCACCTCGTCCTTTCCAAAAAGACACCCCGCAAAAAGTGTCCCAAGGATGCGAGGCGAATCGTCCGCGTTTCCGACTTTGGCCCTGATCGGATAGGAACGCACCTCGACAAATCGGCGCGCCGCCGCTTCGTCTTCGTTGATCGGCATTTCGAAAAAGAAATAGGCGCCCTCCGGATTGCGTTTCGTCAGCGCGACCACATCCACACCCGGAAGCGGCTGCCCATCGAGCGCCACCGAGGCCGTGTGGAGCGAGTGCGAATAGCGCAGCGCGCCATCGGTCCCGTACACCCAGACCGCATGAACGCCGGAGCTCTTGAGCGTTTTGTCATCCAGCACCTCGGCGAGTTTTGTGAGGTTGTCGAACTCCAGCCAGAGCGCGACTTCCTTGCTCGCCGCGAGCGCCTGCGCCGTCTCGACCGAAGGCTTCTGTTGGCGACCGAGGAATTTTTCCACCGAACTGAGCCATTCCCGATTTCGCGTTTCCTCGACGGTGTGAACGTATTCCGACAGCTCCTGCCGGACGGCAATGAGCGCGCCGACAAAAACCGCGCTCACGAGCAGCAGGAGGATGAGGATTCTTATCTGGACGGACATCGCGGCTCGATCACCTTGGTCCGGTCGCGTTGCTGGATTCCTTGACGAGAGGCCACTCGCGGGCTTCCACGATCCGCCATTCGCCTTCATTTTCGCGCAGTAAAAAGAACAGTTCGTCCGTGAACACTCGGGGCTTCCCCTCGCGGTCACCGACCTCATTGCGAACCCGCGCGCTCACCCCGATGACCTTGCCCAGAGCCGGCGCCAGCGAAGCATAGGACAAAACCGCGGTGTGTTTGCGCGCCGGCCACCGCGCATAGAATTCGAGGCGCCTGGCGCGGATGTAATCGCGCGTGACCACGCCCTCGAAATAATAGAGCACCTTGTCCGCATAGAACGGTTCCTCTTTCGCCCAATCTCCGCTCTCACAAGCCTGCCAGTATCGCACGAGCCACTCGCGTCCAAACTTGAGCACGCGCGCATCTTCGGAGACCGCTTCCTTTCCCGAAACCAAACCAAGAGCGCGGAGTGTTTCCTCATCCAACTCGCCCTGTGCATCCAAAGTCATCGCGAGTTGAAACTCCTTGATCGCCTTTTTTGTCTCCAACGATTTGTTGCCATCCACCGGGCCGAAATAAAACTTCCGCAGCCGAAGTTCGTGCTGCACCCGCTCGATCAAGGCATCGCCAAACGCCGGCAGGCTGCCACCGAGCAGAAAGCAAATAAGCCAGAGGACGGGGAGACGCACATCCTTGCTGTAAAGAGCGGAGGCGCGCGCCGCAAGTCGAAGCCGCGCCCGTGGGCCGTTTGGAAAACCTGTCATCCTGAGCGGAGCGCAGCGGAGTCGAAGGACCTCCATCTATTTACTAATCACCAGACTTCCGGAAAAAGTCAGAGGTTCTTCGACCAGCTCAGGATGACGGGGGATTGAAATCGAACTGACCCACGAGCGGCGCCCCCGCGCCTTTCACCCACAAAAAAATGGCGCTCCGGAGCGACATCAGCCGTCGCCTTTCCGGAGCGCCAAAGAAGATGCCCCACTCGTGCCGTCCAGGTGGTGTTCCACGTTCCCCCTAAGGTTAACGGGCGGATGACCTGGGACGGGCCTCGGTCTTCCTAGAAAGGCATGACCTAAACGCGCCCACCCCGGCCTCCTGAGTTTGATGTTAATACCGGATCGGGATTACCACCCTTTGGTCGAACACAGCAGGGCAAATCGACGTAGCCGCCCTTGGCGGAGCACAGCGGAATCGCAGGATTTCGCGCTGCTTTGACTACGGTAAAATCGGGAAAGATCTATTCGCGGAGCACCACACCCAAATTCACTTTCAGTCGTTCTTTCAAGCGCGTGTGCGCCGCGTTTACTTCGTCGGCTGTGAGTGTCCGTTCGGCGCTCCGATAAGTCAATGAATATGCCAGCGACTTTTTGTCGGCAGGCACGCGCGCGCCAGTCGGATCGGTGAACACGTCGAACAACTCGACGGACGCGAGCAGCGGCTCCTGGCCGGCGTGCAAGACCGACACAATATCCGCGTGCGCGAGCGGCAGCGGTGCGATGAGCGCGATGTCACGCGCGGTCGAAGGAAAGCGCGGGATCTCGCGGTATTTTTTTGTGACGTCAGCGACGGGCAACGCCGCGAGATCGATCTCGGCAAAAAGAACCGGCGCAGTGGCATCGAGCGCGCGGGCATCCTTTGGCCAGAGCTGACCGGCGAAGCCGACGGGCTGGCCGGCGACTTTGATCGAGAGCGAAAGCGCGAGCGCCGGATTTTGATCGGACGCGAACTCGGTGTCCGCACCGAGGGCCGCAGTGACGATCCCTTTGAGATGGAAGAGATCGGCCTCACTCCCCTCGCCCGCACGCCATGTGCGCTCCGCCATCGGCCCCGCAAACACGAGCGCGAGATGCGTGCCTTCCTCGGAGCCTTGCGCGGAAAAGACGCGGCCGATTTCAAACAGGCGGATCGTCCTGGCGCCGGCGCGCGCATTGTCGGCGAGCGCCTTGAGCAATCCCGGCAGCAAACCGGGGCGCAGAACGACTTGCTCGTCGTTCATCGGATTCTTCACGCGGCGCAGATGCTCCGTGCTCGTATGGGTGAAAGCCAGCCCCGGCACTTGATCGGCGACCAGCGTGAGCGTGCGAGCCTCGGCAAAGCCTTGCGCGACGAGCGCCTCGCGGAGCGCCATCTGCCGATCGTAAGCGCGATCGGTCGGCGACGACGACGCGAAGCTACCCTGCGTCCGCGCCGGGATCGCATCGAGCCCGACGACGCGCGCGACTTCCTCGATGAGATCCACTTCCCGCGTCAGATCCTGGCGGAACGACGGGATTTCCCAGCCTTCGTCCGCCTTTCGCAAACCGAAGCCCGTGAGGATCGAGTCGATTCGCGGCTCTGGAATCTGCGCACCGAGGAGAGCCGCGACGCGCTGCGGTCGCAGCGTCACGGTGTGGGTGAAAACCGTCTCCTCCGTTTCGTTCATCATCGCGCTCGGGTTGAAGCCGAAGGTCGAGTCCTTCGCCATCCCGACTCCGAAATCGCCCGGTGTCCCGCCGGCCAGTTGGATGATCAGCGCGGCGGCGCGCTCTGATGCCCGCAGGACGCCGGCGACGTCCACGCCGCGCTCGAAACGATAACTCGAATCGCTCGCCAGCCCCAGTCCGCGCGCCGTGCGCCGGATGTTCGCACCGTCGAAATGGGCGCTCTCCAAAATGATGTTACGGGTCGTCGCGGTCACGCCCGTCGCCGCCCCGCCCATCACGCCGCCGAGGGCGATCGCCGTGTGATCATCGGCGATGACGAGATGCTGCGGGCCGAGCCGGTAGGTGCGGCCATCGAGCGCGGAAAACTCTTCCCCATCGCGTGCCATCCGCACGCAGATGTCGCCGTCGAGCGTGTCCGCATCGAAGGCGTGCAGCGGTTGGCCGAGTTCGAGCATCACGAAATTGGTCACGTCCACGATGTTGTTGATCGCGCGCAGCCCGACCGCTTCGAGCTTGCGGCGCAGCCACTCCGGGCTCGGCCCGACCTGCACGTGGGAAATCTCGAGCGCCGTATAGAGCTGGCATTCATCCGATTCCACATCCACCACGCTGGCGACGAAGCCCTCGACCTTTTCGGGAGGCGTCGGCTGCCGCAATTCCCCGCCGGTCAAAGCCGCAATCTCGCGCGCAATCCCGATGTGGCTGAGCAAGTCCGGACGGTTCGGCGTGATCTCGAGATCGAGCACCGTATCACCGGGAAACAGCTCGGACAAAGGCGCGCCGACCTTTGCCTCGGGCGAAAGGATGAGCAGCCCGTCCTCGCCTTTCGGCAAACCAAGTTCATCCGCGCTGCACAGCATCCCGTGCGAATCGACGCCGCGCAGTTTGCCCACCTTGATCGTAAAATCCGGGCCGAGCACCGCGCCGGGCAACGCCAGCGGCACCTTGTCGCCAACCTTGTAATTCTTCGCGCCGCACACGATTTGCCGCGACGCGCTCGAACCATCATCGACCTGACAAACGCTCAACCGGTCGGCATTCGGATGCGGCGCGCTTTCGCGAATCTGTGCGACAACGACCTTGTCGATCGCCACACCATGCCGCTCCACGCCTTCGACTTCGACGCCCGCGAGCGTTAGCAGTTCGACGAGCGCGGACTCGCTGGACGGCAGTTCGACAAATTCACGTAGCCAGTTGAGAGAGACTTTCATGTGGGAGAGGGACAACCTTTAGGACGGGTTGAAGGACGACGGCAAGCGTCCATGCGCAAAAGCACATCCGCCAGCACTCAGCGGCCGCACGTTTTCCGATCCACTGGCGCACTAACAAGAGACCTCACCGATTCCCTACGCAGCGCAGGATGAGATTAACGATTTGCCCAGGGACAATCCAGCGGGAGCGTTCCATCACTTTGCCGGTGCGCGACGAGCGGGAATTACCGGCCGTCGTCCGCGATGTGGAACCGCCTTTGACGGCAGGATCGGCACTCCTCGGATCGATCAACATACTCTCCAATACGACGACGCCTCGCGGCGCGCCCGGAACAATCTGATGCTTGACGACGAGATCGTTGGCTCCCTTCACCCGGCCATTGACGAAATTGTAGGTGTGGTAGCCGGTGGTAGCCGTCACATCGGGCGTGCGCTGCCGCGTGTTCTCATCGACGAGCAAGACGCTGACGACTTGATCCGCAATATCGGTCACCAGATAGAGGTGGCTGAAGCCCCCTGCGAAAATGCCGCTGAATCCGTGGGCGGTAAACGAACCGAGCGGCAGTCCGGGGCAGGTCACTTTGAGGACCGATGACGTCGCGCCTTCGAGTTGGAGTTGTTTCTTCGCGACGGCCAGCGGCGCGAGAAAAGGCACGTCTCCAAATAAGCTGATGGTCGGGTCTCCTTCCACGCTCTCGCTTGCAGTGCCCTGGCCGCCGAAGATCGCGGCCAGATCCTTGCGCGTCATGTCGCCGCCCTGCGTCGCGCTGTTCCAGCTCGGTGCGAGGACGATCTTCCGCGTTTCGGCGGGCTTGGCTGGCGGCGCGCCCGGTGTCGGCGGGGCGGGCTGTGGCACAGGCATCGGGGCGGGCGACGTTGTTGACGCCGACGCGGACGCGGGCTCAGCGACTTTGATTTGCGTCGCCGCGCTGATCACGATCTGCGGCTTTTTGTCCGGCGAAAGCTCGATGCGCCCGGTGAGAGTCACCGTCTTCCCCTCGAAGATCTTCAGGTCGCCCACCTTTTCTTCATCGCGCGTCAGCACTACCCCGCTGAAAGTCTGGCGCGGAAAGCGGTCGCCGAAATTCAAGTAAGTCGTTCCTTTCCCGGACTTCGATATGGCGACTACCTTGCCCGTCACGGTCGCCTCTTCTCCCGCGTGCTGGCCTGCCTCGACTTCGGTGTAAGCAGGAATCGGCTTTTGCTGCGCATGACCCATTGGCGCGGCGAGAAGAGCGAATAGCGTGAACAAAGGAAGAATGCGTGGGGGGCACATAACGCAGGTGATATTGCCTCGGCTGCGCCGCTCTGAATAGTCCGATCTTGTCGTCGCTCGGCGAAGAACATTGCATCGAGCCCCAACCTTCCTGAGCCATATTAATGCAGTTCGAGAGGGTGCTTTAAACGCAGAGGCGCAGAGGTCGCAGAGAATTTACGAAGCGCTACCGCACTCGCCAAACGGTCACCGACCTCTCGTTCTCTGCGACCTCTGCGTCTCAGCATTAAAATCAAATTCTGACAAACGCATTTTCCACAAACCCTCCACGACAATCCTGTTTACAGCCCGTGGCAGCCCGTCCATCTTCCCCGCACTCATGACCCTACGTCTCTGGCAAATCGCGCTCGCCGTTTGTCTCCTCGTCTCCACGGCTGGCGCGCAGCCGAACGAAATCCGCAAAAGCATCGCCCGCATCAATAACACCGCGCAGGAATTCAAC
>JBBSDS010000164.1:0-10745 GCA_038240495.1 Chthoniobacterales bacterium
GCGCGTCCCTCCGAGTGGCGCGGCAACACAAGCGTCAATGGCCCCGGCCAGAACTTCGCGATGAGCGCCTCGACGAGCGCGCAGCTTTCCACGGGAATTGCCGCCACCCGCTCCAACCAGTCGCGCCCCGGCAGATGGACAATGAGCGGATCAAAAAACGGTCGCTCTTTCGCCTCGAAAATCTTCACCGCCGCTTCCGCCCGCAGCGCATCGGCGGCGAGTCCGTAAACAGTCTCCGTCGGCAACGCCACGGGCTCGCCCGCAGCTAGCGCTTGCGCGGCCGCCTCGACTGCCGCGGCACGCAATGCCGGGGTGTTCGTCGCGAGCAGAACCGTTTCCACTCAGCGCGAAACCCTGGCGGCGGGCCGGCGTTTTGCCGCGGGGGCTGCGGCGGGTTTGGCGAGAGCGTTGCGTGCAGCGAGCGCGCGTTGAGCCGCTTCCGCACCAGTGCTGCCGAAGGCCACGAGGTGTCCCATTTTTCGGCCCGGCCGTGCACCGGCCTTGCCGTAAAGATGGAGCTTCACCTCAGGCAATGCGGCGACCGCCAGCCAGTCCGGCTCCCCATTTGCCCAGAGGTCGCCGAGCAGATTCACCATGGCCGCAGGACGCAGCGATTCGGTGCTGCCAAGCGGCAGTCCGCACACCGCACGAAGCTGCAGCTCAAACTGACTGGTGATGCTCGCATCGAAGGAAAAGTGGCCGCTGTTGTGCGGGCGCGGGGCGAGTTCATTGACGAGCAGCGAACCGTCGGCGAGGAGAAACATTTCCACGGCCAGCAGGCCCACGAGGTCCAGCTTTTCGCAGATTTCCCCAGCCAGCGCACGCGCCTGCCCACCAACTTCCGGCGGGATCGCTGCGGGCACGACCGTCACGTCGAGAATGTGGCGGCGATGCACGTTTTCGCAAACCGGATACGCCGCCATCTTTCCATCGATGCCGCGCGCCACGATGACCGAGACTTCTTTTTCAAACTCCACGAACTGCTCGAGCACCGCCGACGTGCCGCCAAATTCGGTCCAGATTTGGGTGGGATCTTCGCGCAGTTCGATCTTGCGCTGGCCCTTGCCGTCGTAGCCGAAAGCCGCGGTCTTCAACACCGACGGCGTGCCAAGATGCTGGATGGCGTCGGCGAGTTCCGCGGCGTTGGAGACCGCCGCGAAACGCGGCAGCGGGAATCCCGCGCCGGCGAGAAACTGCTTTTCGCGCAGCCGATGCTGGCAGATGTGGAGGACGTTTGCGGACGGGCGCACTTCGCAAAACTCCGCGGCCCATTCCACGGTCTGCGTCGGAATGTTTTCGAACTCAAAAGTGAGCACGTCGATGCCGCGCGCAAAGTCGCGCACGGCTTCCGCATCGTCGTAGCGCGCAGCGACTTCGCGATCGGCGAGTTGACCGGTGGGGGTGTCTTCGTCGGGGGAAAACGTGTGGACGCGATAACCCATGCGCCGCGCGGCAATGGCAAACATCCGCCCAAGCTGGCCACCGCCCATGACGCCCACCGTGCTGCCCGGCAGGAAAACCTCGGGCGTGCTCATGGCAGTTTCGCGGCGAGGACGGCAGCCGTCTGGTGTGTCCGAAACCGCTCGAGCGCGCCGCGCAGTTGCTCATCGTGGAGCGCGAGAATGCTGACGGCGAAAAGTCCGGCGTTTTTCGCGCCCGCCTCGCCAATGGCGAGCGTCGCGACCGGAATGCCCGCGGGCATTTGCACGATGGAAAGCAGCGAATCGACGCCGTGCAGCACCTTGCTCTCAACCGGCACGCCGAGCACGGGCAGAGTGGTGTGCGCCGCGATCATGCCGGGCAGATGCGCTGCGCCACCCGCGCCTGCGATGATCACGCGAATCCCCCGCCCTGCCGCGTCGCGTGCAAACTGCGCCATGAGTTCCGGCGTGCGATGCGCCGACACGACCTGCCGCTCGTGCGCGACGCCGAATTTTTCCAGCATCTCCGCAGCATGCCGCATCGTGTCCCAATCGGACGTGCTGCCCATGACGACGGCGACGAGTGGTGCGGTGGTGGAACTCATGCGGCGCGTATTTGGCGCGGCGCGGCGGCAAAGTGGAAGGGCAAAGTGCGAGCGCGTCCGCCCCACTACGCACGCCGCTCAATCCTCACACCTCTCCGCATTTTGCCGCGGCGCTTCGCACCCACTCTTTCCAGTCGGGCTCCAGCGGCGCGAACGGCCCACCCAAGCGCTCCGCCAGCACACGCTCCAAGTCACCTGCGGCACAGTCGGATTCCACAAGAGCAAGCAAGTACTCCTCTTTTGACCGCGCCCCCGAGACCTTCACGCGTTCCGAGAGCGCAGCATCGAGGGTGTCTGGCACGGCGATGGTCAGCGTGAACATTCGGCCAAGGTGCCACGGCGCCGCTCCATTGCCAAGCGGGTGCTACAAGAAAAGGGGCAAAGGCTCTCTACAAGCCAGCCCACGGCAGGAGGGCACGGTTCTCGCACTTTTCCCCTTTCCCTTTCCCGCTCCGCTTCCCACCTTCGCGCCGTGAGCAAAACGCGCACCAATATCGTCCTCATCGGCTTCATGGGCAGTGGCAAGTCGTCCATCGGACGGCTGGTCGCGCAAAAGCTCGGGTTCCAATTTGTCGATACTGACACGCTCGTCGTCGAACGCTCCGGTTTGGAAATCGCGGCGATCTTTGCCCGCGATGGCGAGGAGCATTTTCGCGAACTGGAAACGGCGGTGCTCGAATCGCTGGCGCCGTGGAACCGCAGCGTGATGGCGACGGGTGGTGGAATCATTTTGCGGGAGCAAAACCGGACGCTCCTCCGCGAGCTGGGATTTGTCGTCTGGCTCGCGGCGAGCGAGAACGTGATCTTCGAGCGGGTCTCGCGCAACACGCGGCGTCCGCTGCTTCAGACGGAGAACCCGCGGGAAACTGTGGCGAAGCTTTTCGGCGCACGCCGGGCGCTCTACGAGGAGGCTGCGCAGTTCACACTCGACACCAGCGCGCTGTCGCACGCCGAAGCCGCCGAGGCTGTGATCGCAGAAGCGCGCCGCGCTTTTTCGTGGCAACCTGCGGCGTGAAAACTGCGCTCACCGCGCTCGCTCAAAGTCTCGGTTTCGACCTCTGCCGCGTCGCCCGCTGCGTCACGCCGCCGCATGCGGCGGAATTCCACGCGTGGCTGGAAAATGGGCACGCGGGCGACATGACGTGGCTGGAGCGGAACAAGGATCGGAGGACTGATCCGCAGCAGGTCCTGCCGGGGGCGCGGAGTGTGATCGTGCTGGGGATGAACTATTGGCAGGAGGAACCTGCGAAGATCGGAGATAGGAGATGGGAGATCGAGCATCCGAGCGGCGCTGGCTCCCGATCTCCCATCTCCGATGCGCGATCTCCGAGTCGCGGGCGCATCGCCCGCTACGCCTGGGGCGACGATTACCACGAGGTGATCGAAAAGAAGCTCACCGCGCTCGACGAATGGCTCACCGCGCACGGCGGACGGCAGCGGTGTTACGTCGATACAGGACCGGTGCTGGAACGAGACTTCGCGGCGCTCGCAGGCGCGGGCTGGCACGGGAAATCCACGATGCTCATTCACCCGAAACTCGGGACGTGGTTCTTCCTCGCGGAAATCCTGACGACGCTCGACTTCGCGCCGGATGCGCCGATGACGGACCACTGCGGCAAATGCACACGGTGCATCGACGCTTGTCCGACGGACGCCATTACCGCTCCGCAGCGACTCGATGCCCGGCGCTGCATCTCGTATCTCACGATTGAAAACAAAGGTGCGATCCCCGATGAGTTCCGCGTGGCCATGGGCGACCGCATCTACGGCTGCGATGACTGCCTCACCGCCTGCCCGTGGAACCGCTTCGCTCGCGAGTCGCGCGAGAGCAGCTTCGCCGCACGCGATTTCGTTCACGGCTGGACGCTCCGCGATTTCCTCGCGCTCGACGACGATGGCTTCCGTGCGCTTTTTAAAAAATCGCCGATCAAGCGAGTCAAGCGCCGCGGCTTTCTGCGCAACGTCTGCGTCGCGCTTGGCAATGTCGGCACACCTGATGATCTCACTGCGCTGGAAAAAGCGGCACGCGACCCGGAGCCACTGATCGCCGAGCACGCGGCGTGGGCGATCACGCGCATTCGCGAGCGCTTCGCGGACAGTGGAATCGGCGCGTAGTTTTCCCTCGTCACCCGGAAGAAGCAAATCGACACTCCGGCCCCATGCCCGCGGAAGCCCACGTCACTCCAGTTTGGAAAAAACAGAAGCTGTTCATCTCCGTCTTTCTGTTCGCCGTCGCTGGCTGGTTCCTGTGGGACGGCAAGGTCAATTGGCCGCGCAGCAACGAACGCTGGCTCGCGCAGGACGAACTGCAAAAGAGCGGTCGAGACGCCGAATGGCCGGCACTTGCGGCGAGCCGTGGCTGGACCACGGAAAAGCCGCACAAGCTCTACAAATCCGCCGACCTCTCAATGCAGTTTGCGTGCAGCGGCCTCTGCACCGTGCTCGGGGTAATCGCGCTGGCGTATTGGCTGGCCCAAAAAGGACGGATGCTGAAAAGCGACGCCGACGCCGTCTATTCACCCACCGGCACGCGCGTGCCATTCAGTGCCATCACTGGACTCGGCAAAAGGAAGTGGGAGGACAAAGGGCTCGCGACGGTGCTCTATGACATCGAAGGTCGGAAAGGGAAGTTCGTCCTCGACGACTACAAATTCGACCGCGACCCGACGCACCAGATTGTCACGGAGATCGAGGAGAAGTTGATTGCTCGGACGCCCGATAGGCACGTCGAAGGCGAAGTGATCGACGAGAAACCGCGCTCCTCGGATTAACGCTTCCGCTTCGCGCCGAAGCTGTAGCCGCGCGCGGTCCGCACACCCTTGCCCACACCACCCGCGGGGATGGCGGCTTCATTGAAGAGGGCCGTGTAGAGGTAGTCGAAACCTTCGAGTTTTTGGCGCGGGATTTTCGCCCCGATGAAACGCTCGATCGACCGCACGTGATCGATTTCCTCAGCGGTGAAAATAGTGAAGGCATCGCCCACCTGGAGCGCGCGGCCCGTGCGGCCAATGCGATGGACGTAATCCTCGGGATGCTGCGGCACGTCGTAGTTGATCACGTGGCTGACGCCGGCGATGTCCAGCCCGCGCGCGGCGATATCCGTCGCGACCATCACTTCGTACTTGCCGCTCTTGAAGCCGGCGAGCGCGTCCTCACGTTCGTTCTGGGTGCGGTTCGAGTGGAGCGCGGCGACGGAATGCTTCTTCTCCTTGAGGAAGTGCGCGAGTTTGTCCGCCATGATTTTCGTGCTTGTGAAGATGAGCACGGAATCGAACTTCGTCTGCTCCAGCATCGCGACGAGCAGATCGAATTTCTGATCCTTCGCCACGGGATACAGCGCGTGCGTCACAGTCTCGGCCGGCGAGCGGCGCTGGCCGATTTCCACGGATTCAGGATTCTTCAAGAGCCACTGCGTCATGGTCTCGAGTTCCGGCGGCAGCGTGGCGGAGAAAAACAGTGTTTGCCGCTCTTTCGGCAGGCGATCCACGATTCGACGCACCTGCGGGAGAAACCCCATGTCCAGCATCCGGTCCACTTCATCGAGGACGAGAAACTGGATATCGCGGAGGTCGGCGGTGCCGTCCTCGATGAAATCAAGGAGGCGCCCGGGTGTCGCCACGAGCACGTCTCCGCCTTTCTCCAAAAACTCACGCTGCTTCCCGTAACCGACGCCGCCATAGACGAGGCCCACCGTCACATCCATAAATCGTGCAAAATCGCGAAACGCCGTCTCGACCTGCGCCGCGAGTTCGCGCGTTGGCTCGAGGATCAGCACGCGCATTTTTCCATGAGTCTTCAGCATGGAGAGAATCGGCAGGCCAAAAGCAGCGGTCTTGCCCGTGCCCGTCTGCGCCGAGCCCATCATATCCTTGCCGCTCAAAATGATGGGAAATGCGCGGAGCTGAATGGGAGTCGGATCGACATAGCCCATGGATTCCACGCCGCGAACGACCTCATCGAGTAAACCAAAATCCTGAAATGACATCGGCGGAACCTATGAACGGAGGGCGCTGGGGAGCAATGATTGTTTTCCCGGCGAGCAGAATCGGCGGAGAATGCTGAAGGATCGGCTTTTCCGGTTGCACGATCCCTGCTTTATCCCTATACGTCTGCCGCTTCCGCACCGAAGCCGCCCCAGAAAAACCAAATTCATGTTTAAAAACATTCCCTTCAACCGAGTTAACTGGATTACCAGCTCCTTCCTTATTGGCACACTCTTTCTCTCGCTGACGGCAGTGCCGGCCTACCTCTGGTTCTTCGGGCTCGATTGGTTTCAAGTGGCAATGTTCCTGTTCTTTTTCGCCGCCTGCGGGTTCTCGATCACGCTCGGCTATCACCGGATGTTCTCGCATCTCGCTTTCCAAGGGCACCCGATCGTGAAGGCGCTGGTCTTGTTTTTCGGCGCGGGAGCATTTGAAAATTCCGCGCTGATGTGGTGCTGCGAACACCGGACGCATCACAAGCATGTGGATCACGATGAGGATCCGTATGACATCAACAAGGGGCTTTTCCACGCGCACATCGGCTGGCTTCTGTTCAAACTAAATTCGGACACGACCTACGAAAACGTGCCGGATCTGAAACGAGACAAGATAGTGATGTTCCAGCACAAATATGTGCAGTGGATCGCGGTGTTCGTCGCCTTCGTGCTGCCGGGAGTTCTCGGATACGCGTGGGGTGGTTGGAGTTCGGCGCTTGGCGGGGTGGTCATCGCCGACGTGGCTCGCGTGGTTTTTCTCCAGCATTGCACCTTCTGCATCAATTCTCTCTGCCACTACATCGGCAAGCGTCCGTATTCCTCGAATTGCTCGGCGCGCGACTCCTGGATCATGGCGGTCTTCACCTTTGGTGAGGGCTACCACAATTTTCACCACGAGTTTCAGCACGACTACCGGAACGGCGTGAAGCCCTGGCAGTTCGATCCGACGAAGTGGATCATCTGGACGCTCTCGAAACTCGGCCTCGCTTCGAAACTGCGGACCGTGCCTTCCGAAAAAATCCTGCTCTCCGAGCTGGCTGAAGCGCAGCGCCGCCTCGAAACGAAACTCGAATCCGCACATCTGACTGACGCCGCTCGCGCCTATATCACCGGCGCCTACGAACGGTTGCAGACGACTGCGGCGGAATGGGCGCAGTTCAAGGCTGCGCAAATGGAAATCACTCGTGAGATGCTCGCCGAACTGAGCGAAGAAGTGCGGGCCGCAATCGCCAGCCTGAAACTCCGCGATTACGAAATCGCGGGTGCGCAGCCCGCGGCATAACGGGTTTCCGCGCGGCGCGATGCGCCCCCGTCCTTCCCTGCTCGCTCGCTGGCTCGAGCCCATCGCCTCGGGCCTGTGGATTTTCTTTCTCCTCGTCACGGTCGCCATCGCGGCCGTCTGGAGCTGCGGTATCGGCGACGCGACGCTGGAGAAGTGGGTCACCAGTCCTGACCTTCGCGCCGCGCTACTCTGGCTGAACACCATCGGCGATTTCGCCTGGATCACGCTGGCCGCCATCAATGTCTATCTGTGCCTCGCCGAAGAGGAAGGGCTGCCGACGGCGCGACGTTGGACGCTGATCATTGTCGGGGGTGTTCTGGCGATCGGATTCTCAAGATTCCCGCTCGGGGCCATCCAATACGGTCGCCAACTTGGCGTGGAGATAGGCGATGTGCCACTGGGGCTGGCGCTCTTTTGGTTCGCGGCCATCATCGGCGGGCGCGAAACGATGCTCCGCTTCTTCCCGCGGTTTAGCCACGGGGAGGTCGCCCTCGGCACAGGCATCCTCGCGTTCCTGACCGACTTGAATCTGGAGCCCATCGCCGCGAAAGTCCGCGCCTTTTGGTTCTGGCGGGCCAGCTCGCCGACGCTGCCACCGATCTTTGATCCGCCGCTGACAAACTCTGTCGTTTGGGGCGTCGCGGCAGGGGTGTTAGCGGTTTTTTTGCGTGAGGAAAATGTGGCCGCTTCGGTGCAGCCGCGCTCTTGGAAACCGGTGGTGACGTTTGCCATTTTCCAAGCCGTTCTGCTCGCAGCGCATCTGGGTCGATGGGCTCGGGCTTGATCGGCTGGCAATATTTCCTGCAAACAAAACCCGTGTTGTGGCATTAGGTAAGGATAACTTATGACATCACGGTTATTTCAGTTCATCAAACGCGCCTTTTTCAGCGAACCGGAGTTGCATCCGGTGGATCGCAGATTGGCGAAGCGCTGGAGCAAGCAGCGCCTGATCACCGTTTTCCCCGAACTTCGCAACAATCCTGAAGCTCTGGAGCGCGCCTACCAGTCGCTCAACCTCGAACCCCGCGCGGGAACCGAGGAGGGCGACCTCGACACGGTTTTCGAGCTGACCGTGCCCGGTGATTTGTAGAGCGTCTGCCAATTATCATTTGCACATCTGCATGTCATCCTGAGCGAAGCAGAGGTGGCGAGGCGGGCGCAGCGGTGTCGGAAAGCCTGTCCTGAACTCGCCGAAGGAATCCCGTTGGAAATTGACAAGCGAGTTCTTCGCGAAAGCGATGGTGCTCGCTGCGGGCACCTCTGGCAGCTCGACCCCGATCCTTCGACTCCGCGCCGCGCCGCCTGCGCACATCGCGGCGCTCCGCTTAGGATGACTGGCCTTGCTGAGGTTACACCAAAACGTAGTTAAACCTCGGAGTTTCGACTGAAGGGCGGAGTTCCGCGACGCCGAGGCCGACTTGGAAGCCGTCCGAATTTGGCGGAAGACGAACTGTAGCGGCGGTCTATGACCGCCGTGATTGTGCTCGGCAGCTTTTAAAGTCGGCGGTCGTGGACCGCCAAACTCCGCGGGTGGGTTTCGGCGTCGCAGGAGCTCCGCCCTCCAATGTCCGCTTTCCAAAAGCGTTCGGTATTAAAGCGGCTGCCTGCCGAGTCATTGAAGGAAAAGAAAAGGCGAGCGTTGATCCAACGCTCGCCTTTGCAAATCTCATCCGCTTACTGGCGGAAGCTGACTAGAATGGGATATCGTCGTCTGGCGCGTCCAAGTCGGGATCGGCCGGCGGACGCTGGGGCGGTGCCGCTGGTTTGCCGGCAGGCCGACTTTGCGGACGTCCTTCGCTGTGCTCGCCGCCACCTGCACCACTTCCGCCTCCTTCGCGCCCTCCCAAGAGCTGGATATTGTCGCCCACCACCTTGAGCTTGCTACGCTTCTGGCCAGTCGCTTTGTCATCCCAGGTATCCAGTTGCAAGCGACCCTCGACGAAGAGCGGACGGCCTTTCTTGCAATACTCGCCGGCAATTTCAGCGACGCGCCCCCAGAGCGTCACGTCGATGAAGGTGACTTCCTCGCGCTTCTCGCCGCTTTCGGTCGTGTAGTTGCGGTTGACGGCCAGCCCGATGTCCGCGATCGCGGTGCCTTTGGGCGTGTACTTGATCTCTGGATCTCGCGTGAGATTCCCAATGAGCATGACTTTGTTCAGACTGGCCATAGGATCGGCTTTCGTTTTTGGAGTTAGGCCGCTTTCTTCGCGTGCAGCTTCTGGTAGTGCTGACGATAGACATCCTCATCGAGCTGGAACCGCGCACGGATTTTGTCGATCGCTTTCGGTTCGGCGTTGAAAATGAAATTCACGTAGTAGCCGCTGTCGAGCGGGCCGGCGACGTAGGTGAACTGGCGGCGATCCATTTTCTGGACCTGCTCGACCTGGGCGCCTTCTTTTTTGAATTCGCCTTCGAGTCGTTCGATGACTTCTTTCGCGCCGTCTTCGTTGCCTTTTACATTGAGGACGAGGAGTCCTTCGTATCGGTTTTTCATGCTTGCTTGGTGGTTTCTTCGGGGTTGGTGATTGTTTAATTGTAAGCGTTCATCGCGGCTTCGAGACCCTTTTCCCGGACGCAATCAATGGCTTCGAGCGCACGGTCGAGAGTCTGCTCCAGCGCGGCCTTTTCTTCCAAGTCGAAACGCCCGAGCACATGCCCGGTGGCTTCGCCGGGCGCGGCTCCAATCCCGACGCGCAAGCGAGGGATGGACTGCGTGCCTAAGTGTTCGATCACGGATTGGAGGCCATTGTGACCGCCAGCCGAGCCGTTCGCGCGCAGCCGTAGCTTGCCGAGTGGCAGCGCCATGTCGTCGAGGACGACGAACACTTCGGCGGGTTCGATCTTGTAGAACTGGCTGAGTGGGCGGACCGACTGGCCGCTGAGATTCATGAAAGTGAGCGGCTTGCAGAGCAAAAATTCGCCGGTTCGGGCGACTTCGGCCTGCCAGCTTTTTTCGGTGCGAAACTCAGCGCGTTCCCGCGCAGCCAGTCGGTCAAGGATCATAAACCCGACGTTATGACGCGTCTCCCGATACTCGCGGCCAGGATTTCCGAGACCGACAATGAGACGGACCCGATCGAGCATGGAAGACATTCACTCACGCGGCGCGCCTGCGGACTACTTCTTGTCGCCCGCGGGTTTCGCCGGAGCGGCGCCCTTGGCGGGAGCGGCGCCAGCAGCAGCCTCATCCTTCTTCTCCTTGATGACTTCCGGCTGGGTTGCTTCCGCAGTGACCTCGGGCTCGACTTCGACCTTCGGAGCGGACACGCGGACGACCGTCAATTCTCCATCGGCACGTGCGGTGACGCCAGCTGGCAACTGGACGTCCTTCACATGGATGGCGTCGCCAATGTTGAGCGCCGTCACGTCGATGGTGATGATTTCCGGGAGATCCTTGGGCAGGCACCCGACTTCGACGGAGTGCATCGCGATTTCCAGAATGCCACCGTAGTTCTTCA
>JBBSDS010000165.1:0-10673 GCA_038240495.1 Chthoniobacterales bacterium
CCAACACGCAAACCGCCGCGTATGGCCGGCAGGCGCTGGTCGCGCGGCGGCTCATCGAGCGCGGCGTGCGCTTTGTCGAGTTGAGTTGCATGCCGCAAAAAATCGGCGGCGGCCAGGCTCCGAATCCGTGGGATCAGCACGGCAAACTCAAGGAAGGCCACACCGACATGGCGCAGCAAGTCGATCAACCGATCGCCGCGTTGATCACCGATCTAAAAGCGCGCGGATTGTTTCAAGATACGCTCATCCTTTGGTCGGGCGAATTTGGCCGCACGCCCTTTTCGCAAGGCAGCGATGGACGCGATCACAATCCCACCGGCTTCTGCCTGTGGCTGGCCGGTGGCGGTGTGAAGGGGGGGACGATTTATGGCGAGACTGATGATCTCGGCTACTACGCGATCGAAAAACCCGCCACGTTTTACGACCTCTACGCGACGGTGCTCGACATCCTCGGCATCGATCACGAAAGGCTGACGTATCGTTTCGGCGGGCGCGACTTCCGGCTCACCGATGTGCATGGCAACGTGATCAAGGACGTCCTCGCCTAAGAGGGTGCACCGGAAGTCACGAGCGACGCGCGGCATCGCAGCCGCAGGAGGCGCGGACATTCGATCCACCCTCTAAGCCAGATCGCTCTTCGAGAGGCGTTGCACCGATCGGTGGATGCAGCCTACTTCAGTTCCTTGATCCGCAGGTTGCGCCAGCGCACTTCCTCTCCAGCCTTCTCGGTCTTGGTGCCGATGCCGTGGACTTGCAGAGCGATGATGCCTTCCTTCGTCATCTCGTCCGTAAGGTCCGCCGCCGGCACGCCGTTGATCCATGTCTTGATGCTGTCGCCTCGGCATTCGATGCGGCCAGTGTTCCACTCGTTCTGCTTGAACGCCTTGCGCGCCGCCTCGTTGCTCTTGAGGTCGGCAAGCCAGCCGCGGCGCGCCTCGTCATAGACTCCGCCGGTAAACGCACGCTCGCTCGGGTCGATCTCAAACTGGTAACCGAAGACGCGGTCGGCGGGTACTTTCCGCATCTTGCCGGCAATTTCGATCACCATCTCCTGCGCGAAAAATTCGCTGCGAAACTGCACGCCTGAATTCATGCCCGGCGCCACCTTGAACTCAAACTCGAGCACGAAATCTCCGTACTTCTTTTTCGTGCAAAGGAACGAGTTGCCGGTATTCGCAACGGTCTTGCCGACGATCGCGCCGTCTTCCACGCGGTACTCCGCCTTGCCGCTGTGCTGCTCCCAGCCTCCGAGCGTCTTGCCGTCGAAGAGGTTCGTGAAGCTGTCGTCGGCCGCGCGCGTTTGAAAGACGATGCCGACCGCGAATGCTGTCGCAGCGAGGATGCCGGGGAAATGGGGGAATTTCATGATGCGCGCAGTTTTCATCTCCCGAGAGCGCGACACCAGCCATTTCCCCGTCATCGCGACCTGCGCCTCACGGTGCGGTCTTGAAAGCGTAGAGCTTCGTTTCAGTGCGCACGAAAAGCGTGTCGGCGGCGATCGAGGGCGTGGCCGCGATGCGCTCGTGGAAGTCCGCGCGCCAGACGACCTCGGGCTTATCCCCGGCAGCCACGGTGGCGGCCTTGCCGGTGAGACTCGCGAGATAGATGTGACCGTCTGCGGCCACGGGCGACGCGTAAAATTGGCCGTCCACGCGCAGTCGCTCCTGCTCGTATTTCGCCTCGCCTGTGGCGGCGTCGTAGCACGATGCAATGCCGCCGTCCTTCACCATGAAAAGCCGGCCGCGATAGAGCAGCGGGCTCGGGACATACGGCAGACCTTTTGTTTTTTGCCACGCGACATGCGACGCGGTGATGTCGCCGCTGCCGCCGGGCTTCACAGCGATGAGGCGATTTTTCCCGCTCTTGAGATAGCTGATCAGCCCGTCCCATTCGGCACGCGTGATGTAGCCGTCCTTGTCCGTGTCATTCGGTTTGAAAAAACCTTTCAGCGGCGTGTTCTCGGATTCCGCTTCGGAAATGCGTCCGTCGTGGTCGGCGTCCGCTTTGAGCAAGTCGTCGAAGCTCGGCAGCGGCGCATCTTCGCCCGCAGGCGACCAGCCGGCAAAATACAACGCTTCACCGTCGGCCACGGGCGACGTGCAGTCGACCGCGGGAAGCTCGCGGATCAGCCAGCGCTCGGCGCCGCTGCTCAAGTCATAGGCTTTCATCGCGAGTCCGCCGGGCGCGATGACTTCCTTGAGCCCGCCATGTTCCCAGACGATCGGCGTCGAGTAGCCAGTCTTCATGCCGGGCCGCGCCGTCTTCCACGCAACCTTGCCGGTCGCCGCGTCGAGCGCGAGCACGGCGGAGTCGGTCGCAAGATCGCGCGCGAGCACCACGAGCCCGTCGGCGATGATCGGCGACGTGCCGCTGCCGAAGTCATTGTTCGTCTCCGCGCACGGCAGCGCGTGGCGCCAGAGTTCCTTACCTTCAAAGTCGTAGGCGATCACTCCACACGAGCCGAAATAGACGATCACGCGCTCACCATCCGTCGCCGGCGTGGCTGCCGCCGGACTCCCCTGTCCCGGCAGAAACGCCTCGATCTTTTCCGCGCCCGCATCGCGACGCCATAACTCCCGGCCGCTGGCGCGATCGAGGCACAGCGTCCATAGCTTCGTGCCATCGAAGGCCGTGAGAAAAATCCGCTCACCCCACACGCAAGGCGACGACGGCCCGGACGGCGTCTCGACTTTCCACAGCACATTCTTCTCGGGACCAAACTCGACGGGCGGTTTGTCGCCATCCGCCACGCCGGAGCCATTCAATCCGCGGAAGCGCGGCCAGCTTGGAGTGCCGGCGTGAAGCGGAAGGGCGGCGAGGAAAAGGGCGGCGGCAAGGAGCAGTTTCATACTGCACGATGTAGTCGTGTCCCGCGCGTGCGGCGAGTGAAGAAGAAGTGAATTATTCGTGCGCCTCCCGATTCGCTTCGTCACGATCCCACTCAGCCTTCCGTTCCCCAGCGAATTCCATCTCTACTCATGAAAGCAATCCTGCCCCGAACTATCGTTCCCCTCTTCCTCGTCCTCGTTTTTTTCCCACTCGCCCTCCGCGCCGAGCCCGAATGGATCTGGAGCCAGAAACAAGCGGTGGCTGGCGAAAAGGAAATTTTCCGCAAGGCCTTCACGATCACTGGCGAAATCAAATCCGCGCAGCTCGCGCTCACATGCGATAACGGCGCGACGGCGTCGCTCAATGGCAAGATGGTGTTGGAGAATCGGGATTGGATGGAGCCGGCGCGCGCCGATGTGGCGAAGGCGCTGCGCTCCGGAGAAAATGAATTGGTCATTGAAGGGCGCAACATTACCGGCAGCGCCGCGCTGCTCGCGTCGCTGAAGATCGAAACCGGCGACGGAAAACATCAACTCGTCGAAACCGGGCCGGAATGGGCGGCGGCGAAGCCGGGCACGACGGATTTCAAGCCTGTGGTCGTGATTGCGAAATACGGCAGCGGGCCGTGGGGCAAGGTGCTGGACGAACCGGCGAAAAAAGGCGGGGCGCGTGCTGCAACTGCGGCGGCTACGCAAGTCGCGGCGGACCCAGCGACGCTCCAGGTGCCGGCGGGGTTCAAGGTCGAGCTGCTCTACACCGTGCCCAAGGAGACGCAAGGCTCGTGGGTCGGGATCACGGTGGATGCGAAGGGCCGGCTGATTACGTGCGATCAATACGGCGCGATCTATCGCGTGACCTTGGGCCAGCCCGGTGAGGCACCGAAGGTCGAGCCGCTCGCCGTGCCGATCGGCGGCGCGCATGGCGTGCTCTTCGCGCACGACAGCCTCTACGTGATGGTGGATGAGCGCGCGGCGCAGCATCCGCGCGAGCAGGGGCTGTGGCGCTTGAAATACCGCGCGCCGGACGACGCCTACGACGAGCCGGTGCTGTTGCGTGCATTCAAGGGCAGCGGCGAGCACGGGCCGCATAGCATCGCGCTCGGACCGGACGGGAAGTCGCTCTACGCCTCGAATGGCAACCACACCAAGCTCCCCGACATCCTCGAAAAATCGCGCCCCGTCGCCTGGGATGAAGACCAGATCATTCCCCGACTGTGGGACGCGAACGGGCATGCGAAGGGCATCCTCGCGCCGGGCGGTTGCGTTCTGAAGACCGACCTCGAAGGCAAGGAGTTCGAGTTATTCTCGATGGGTTTCCGCAACGAATTCGACATCGCCTTCGACGCCAACGGCGAACTCTTCACCTTCGACGCCGACATGGAGTGGGACATCGGTTCGCCGTGGTATCGGCCGACGCGGATCAACCATGTGACGAGCGGCGGCGACGCCGGCTGGCGCAGCGGAGCGGGCAAGTGGCCGACGTATTATCCCGACAGTCTTCCGCCCGTGGTCAATATCGGCCCCGGTTCGCCGACCGGAACCGTCTTTGGAACGGGCGCGAAATTTCCCGCAAAATATCAGCGCGCGATGTTTGCGCTCGACTGGACCTACGGAACGATGTGGGCCATTCACCTCACGCCCGACGGGGCGAGTTTCCGCGGTGAGAAAGAAGAGTTCATCGCTGGCAAAGCGCTCCCGCTGACCGACGCGATCATCCGTCCGCAAGATGGCGCGATGTATTTCACCGTCGGCGGACGCAAGACGCAGTCGGCGCTCTATCGCGTGACGTACGAAGGGCGCGAGAGCACCGCGCCCGCACCGCACGTCCCGCCGACGGCCGAGGCAACGCTGCGGCATAACCTCGAGAAACTGCACGACGCGGGCACTGGTCTGGAGGCTATCGAGAAAGCGTGGCCGCATCTTGCGAGCAAGGATCGTTTCGTGCGCTTCGCCGCGCGTGTGGCCATCGAGCGGCAGCCGGTCGAGAAATGGGCGGACCGCGCGCTGGCGGAAAAGGATCCCGTGGCCTTGGTCGAAGCGCTCGTCGCGCTGTCGCACGTGGGTCGCAGCGAAAAGGCGGCGGCGGCTTCACGCGCGACTGCGCAAGATAAATCGGGCCTCTCTTCCAATGCCGTGCTGCCCGTACTGCCAGAGGATGAAGCTCGCCAGAAAAGCGTTCTCGCCGCGCTCGGCCGACTTGATTTCAAGCAACTCGCCGGCGACCAGCGGCTCGCTCTGTTGCGAACGTACGAGCTGGCTTTCACGCGTTTCGGCAAACCCGCACCCGAGGTCTGCGCGCAGGTTGCAGCGAAACTCGATCCGCTTTTTCCACACCCCGATCCGTATGTAAACCGCGAGCTCGTCAATCTTCTCACCTTCGTCGATTCGCCGACCATCGTGGCCAAGACCGTGCCGCTGCTCGACACCGCCCGCGACGAAGGCGGCGAGCTGGCCAGCAACTCGGTGCTCGCACGCAACGAGGGCTACGCGCGCGCCGTCGCGAGCAT
Source organism: Chthoniobacterales bacterium (assembly GCA_038240495.1). Classification (GTDB taxonomy): domain Bacteria; phylum Verrucomicrobiota; class Verrucomicrobiia; order Chthoniobacterales; family Chthoniobacteraceae; genus Chthoniobacter. The sequence goes on from JBBSDS010000165.1 coordinate 5,336, forward strand.
GCACGAGAGCCGTCCGAACCGGCAGGCCATCGCCTACGCCTACGCGCTGCGCCACGCCCGCGCCGGCTGGACGCCCGCGCTGCGGCAGGCGTTCTTTGCGTGGTTCCCGCGCACGCACGCTTGGAAAGGCGGCAACAGTTTTACGAAATTCATCGAGAACATTCGTACTGAGGCGATCGCCAATTTTGTGCCCGAAGGCGAGCGCGTCGCGCTCGGCGACATGTCCAAGCAAGCCCCGCCGGCATTTCCGGCAAATCTCGTCGCGCCCAAAGGGCCGGGAAAAAACTACAGCGTCGATGACGTGGTCGCGCTCGCGAAAGACGGGCTGAAAGGCCGCAATTTCGAGCAAGGCAAAGCGATGTTTTCGAGCACGCTGTGCATCAACTGTCATCACTTCAACGGCGAGGGCGGCAACTCCGGGCCGGACATCACCGGCGCCGGCAGCCGCTACACCCTACGCGACCTGCTCGAAAATATCATCGAGCCGTCCAAGGTGATCAGCGATCAGTATCCCACCGAACAAATTCAGACCAAGGACGGCGGGCTCATCGTGGGCCGCGTCGTCGTCGAGGAAAACGGCAAGCTGTTCGTCATGACGAGCGCGCTTGCGCCGGACAGCCTCACGCCCGTGGAAGAAGCGACCGTGAAATCCCGCGCGCCCTATCCCGTCTCAATGATGCCGCCCGGCCTGATCAATGGTCTCAATGCGGAAGAACTGCTCGACCTGCTCGCGTATGTGCAAACGGGCGGCAACGCGAACGACAAGGCGTTCGCGAAGTAATTCGCAAAAGCAAAGCGCCGCACCCGAAAAACGGGTGCGGCGCTGTGAAAGAGCGGACTAACCGCTGAACGGTTACTTGGCTTTCTTTTCGCCGTGCGCGGAGAACTCCTCGAGGCTCAGGGAGCCGTCGTTGTTCTTGTCCTTTTTCTTGAACATTTCCTCGGCCTTGGCCGGATCTTTTTTGCCCATCGGGCTGGCCTTGAATTCTTCGAGGGTGACCTTGCCGTCGTTGTTTGCGTCGAGCTTCTTGAATATTTCGCCTGGCTCGTGCTTGGGTTTTTCAGCTCCGGGAGCTGCCTTTTCAGCGGGTTTGCCGGCCTCAGGCTTCGCGCCCGCTGGTTTCTCGTCAGCCGCAATCGAGAGAGTCGTGCCGATGGCGAGTGCGGCGAGGATGGATGTGATGGATTTCATGTTTACGTGTGGGGTGGATTTGCTTTTTGTTTTGATGATCCGCAACCGGACGAACCTCATGGCGCGCCAGACGCAGAGTGATAGTTAACATCGGGCTTCGACGTTAGTTGCAAAGACAAATTCACGGAGTGTTGATTTAGGCGAAAATGGCTTTTGCCACCTGCCCGTGGACATCAGTCAGCCGGAAATCGCGGCCCGCATAACGGTAGGTCAGCTTCTCGTGATCGAGGCCGAGGAGCGCGAGGATCGTCGCGTGCAAGTCGTGGATATGGACGGCATCCTCGACCGCCTTGTAGCCATATTCGTCGGTCGCGCCGTAGCTCAGGCCGCCGCGCACTCCGCCGCCGGCCATCCACATGGTATAGCCCTTGGCGTTGTGATCACGGCCATCGGGCCGGCGGCCATCGGGAGTGCGGCCAAACTCGCCGCCCCACAGGACGAGCGTGTCGTTCAGCAGGCCACGCTGCTTGAGGTCGGTGAGGAGCGCGGCGATCGGCTGGTCGGTCGCGGCGCAATTGCGCGTGATCGCGCTCTTGAGGTTCTGATGCTGATCCCAGCCGCCGTGGCAGACCTCGATGTAGCGCACGCCGGCCTCGGCCATGCGGCGGGCCATGAGGCACTGGCGGCCGAAATTGTCCGCCTGTCCGCGGCCGATGCCGTAGAGATCGAGCGTGGCCTGCGGTTCCTTGGAAAAATCCATGACGCGCGGCACTTCATCCTGCATGCGGAAGGCCAGTTCGTAGCTCTGGATCACACCCTCGACTTCGGCGTTGGCGCTGGTGGCGCCGAGGAAATCGCGATTCATCGCCTGCACGAGATCGAGCTGCTGGCGTTGGAGCGCGCCGGGCAGGTCGGGGTTGCGGATATTCTCGATGCTCGCGGTGCCGCCGCCATCCTTTTGCGCACCGAGCCTCGTGCCTTGATATACGGCGGGAAGAAAAGCACTGCCGTAATTCTGCGCGCCAAACTGGATCGGCGGGCTGATCGTCACAAAGCCGGGCAGGTTTTCATTCTCGGTGCCGAGGCCGTAGAGCGCCCATGCGCCGAGGCTCGGGCGGACGAACTGCGAGCTGCCGGTATGGAGCTGGACGAAAGCCTGGGGATGATTCGGGATATCGGTGTGCATCCCGCGCAGCAGGCACAAGTCGTCGGCGTGCTGCGCGACATTGGGAAAGAGTTCGGAAATCGACAACCCGCTCTGCCCGTGCTGGGCGAACTGAAACGGGGAGGCGAACAACTTTGAGCTGCCGCCGCGCGATGGGCCGGGCTTGCCGTCGTCCTCGGTCAGCTTCGGCTTGTAGTCGAAGGTGTCCTGATGCGCGGGGCCGCCCTGCATGCAGAGGAAAATCACGCGCTTCGCCCGCGGCTTGAAATGCGGGGTGCGCGGGGCGAGCGGGCTGCGGTTCTCGGCGGCGGCGAGCTGGGTCGAGAGGGCCTTGAAAGCCAGCCAACCGAAGCCGGCGGAGACGGTGCGAAGCATGTCGCGGCGCGTGAGCATGGCGGGCGTTACGCCGCGGCATTCGTAGGGTAGTTGGTTCATGGTGGGGATTATCTGAGGTAGCGGAATTCAGCGCAGGCAAAGAGCGCCTGACAAAAAGTGGACCACGAGAGCAGCGCGGCGTCGTCGGGCTTGCCGCTCTTCACCGGCAACAGCGCGCGGCCTTCCTCGAGCAGATACTTTTCCGCCCGCGCCCGCTCGGCCTCGCTGGGCGGACGGCCCAGGGCGATCTGATAGGCGAGCGCGATGCGCTCCGGATGGGCGAGCTGCGTGGCGATGACGCGCTTGGCCATGGCCGCGGCCTGCTCGCGGACGAACGCGTTGTTCAACAAATAGAGCGCCTGCACGGGCACGTTGGTCACGTCGCGGTCGGCGACGACGAGGCTCGGCTCGGCGAAGTCGAAAATATCGAGCGCATCGGGCACGAAATCGCGGACGATCGGCAGGTACACGCTGCGGTAGTTGCCGGTGACACTGGTGAATCGCTCCGGACGGATTCCTTTGCCAATGTAGCCGTCGCCGACATCCGCCACCACCGAGCCGTGCGGCGGCTGAAGTTCGATCTGCCCGCTCGCGGTGAGCATGGCGTCGCGGATCGCCTCGGCATCGAGGCGGCGCGGCATCGCGCGCCAGAGCAGACGGTTGTCGGGGTCGAGTTCGTTCGCCTTGGAATCCACGGCGCTGCTGAGCTGGTAGCTGCGGCTGAGCACCAGCGAGCGGACGAGTTTCTTCACCGACCAGCCGTCGTGCATGAACTGCTCGGCGAGCGTGTCGAGCAACTCGGGATGGCTCGGCTTCTCGCCAGTCGCACCGAAATTATCCGCCGTGCGCACCAGACCCTCGCCGAAGAGGTGCAGCCACACGCGGTTCACCTCGACGCGCGCGGTCAGCGGATTGTCCCGGGAGGCGAGCCAGTCGGCGAGTTGCAGCCGGCCACTGGTCTCGGCAGGAATGACAGGCGGGGTCTTCGTCGAAAGCACCTGCACGAAGCCGCGCGGCACGCTTTCTCCCGGCTGGCTGACTTCGCCACGCACGAGGAGGCGCGCATCGGTCGGAGAGCCTTCCTGCACGCCCATGCACTGCGGCAGGTCGGATTTACCGGTCCCCTTGGCCATCGCATAGCCCTGCTTGCGTTTCTCGGCGGGCGATGGCGGGGCAACCGGAACGCCGGCACCGAATTTTTCCGAAAAGCGTTTGGCCAACTGCTCCTTCTGCGCTGGCGTGAGTTTCGCAAAACGCTCGGCTTTCTTCGGACTGCTCTGCGCCATCTTCGCGAGACGCACATCGATGTCGGCAATCGTCGATCCCACGGGTTTGCTTTCCGTGATGACGGGCGTCGTGCCGCTGGCCTCGCCGGTTGGCGCGGGCGGCGACCCGAGTGTGAGAAGTGGGCTGGAGTTGCGATTCTTGCCACCAAAGCTGTCCGTGCCGTAGAAGGTCTTCGTGCTGCGGAAGATCCCGGCGAGCGCATAGTAGTCCTTTTGCGGCACGGGATCGAATTTGTGATCGTGGCAGCGGGCGCAAGCCACGGTGATCCCGACCACCGCCCGCGTCGTCACGTCGATCTGCTCGTCAATCAGGTCCATGCGGAACTGTTCGCGATCCTTCTCGTTCAGCCCCTTCGGGCCGAGCGCGAGGAAACCCGTCGCCATCAAATGCTCGTCCTTTTCCACCGAATCGCGCGCCGGCAATAGATCGCCCGCGACCTGCTCGCGGATGAACTGGTCATACGGCTTGTCCGCGTTCACCGCCGCGATGACGTAGTCCCGATACCGCCAGGCCTCGGGAAAAGTGAAGTTGCGCTCCTTGCCCGTGCTCTCGGCGTATCGCGCCACGTCGAGCCAGTGCCGCCCCCAGCGCTCGCCAAATTGCGGCGACGCGAGCAGCACATCGACCACTTTCGCCAGCGCATCGGGCGACTTGTCCTGCACAAAGGCGTCGATCTGCGCCGGTGTCGGCGGCAGGCCGATGAGGTCGAAATAGACGCGCCGGAGCAGCGCGCGGCGATCGGCGTCGGCCACGGGATGCAGGCCCTTCGCCTCCTGCGCGGCGAGGAGAAAACGGTCCACATCCGTGCGCGGCCACGCCGTGTCACTCACCGCCGGCACCGGCGCGGCTTTGGGGGATTGGAAGGTCCACAGTCCCTTCGCCTTCGTCAGGTCCAGCTCTTTCTTCGCCACCTTCGATGCGCCGTCACGCGGATCGGGCGCGCCCATCGTGATCCACTTTTCAAAGTTCGCAATGACTTCATCCGGCAGCTTGCCCCCTTCCTTCTCCGGCGGCATCCGGGTGTCCTTGTCGTTCCAGTGCAGCGCGCCGACGACCAGGCTTTCCTTGACGTTTCCGGGCACCACCGCATGTCCGGTATCGCCGCCCTGGCGGATGCCTTCGCGCGTGTCGAGCAGGAGCCCACCCTTCACCTTTTCCGACTGCGCCGAGTGGCATTTGTAGCACTTGTCCGCGAGCACCGGACGGATGTTTTTTTCAAAAAACTCAAGCTGCCCGGCATCGGGCTTTGCCTCCACCGGCAAGGCTGAACTAAGCGCAGCCCCGCCCGGTTCGACAAAGGCCAGGCACAGCATAATCGCCAAAACGATTCGAGGGGGAGGGACAAAGAAAATCATCTCACGGTGAAACAGCATGAAAAG
>JBBSDS010000166.1:0-10658 GCA_038240495.1 Chthoniobacterales bacterium
CGTAGAGCTCAAAGGTCTGCGCGGGTTCCTTGCTGATGTCCGTCAGCTCCGGTACGCTGGCCTGCATACGGAAGGCCATCTCGTATTGCTGAATGCGCGTGTGCGTCTCCGGGTCGCCGACGGCGTGATAGGCCATCTCGTTGAGCTGATTCAGACCGTCGAGCTGGCGGCGACGCATCTCGGGCGTGATGCCGTTTGGGTTGTTGATGTAAAGGATCGGATCTCCGGAACTGCGAAAGCTGACGCCGGCGTGTTCTCCGGGCAGGAAGCCGCTCGACCACAGTTTGCCCGAGATCGCCTGGACTTGATCTGCGTTGGTCGGCTTCGCGACGAGCACGACAAAGGTCGGCAGGTTCTGATTCAGCGAGCCGAGTCCGTAACTCAGCCACGAACCGATGCACGGACGACCTCCGACCATCGCGCCGGTCTGCATCTCGGTGATCGCCGGCTCGTGGTTGATCGCGTCCGTGTGCATCGAGCGGATGAAGGCCATGTCGTCCACAGACTTCGCCGTGTAAGGCAGCAACTCGGTATTCATCCAAAGCCCGCACTGGCCCGCCTGGCCGAATTTGTATTTCGATGGCGCGACGGGAAATCGCGTCTGGCCTGCGGTCATGCCGGTGAGACGCTGCCCATTGCGGATGCTGTCGGGCAAATCCTTGTCATACATTTTCACCATCTCCGGCTTGTAATCGTAGAGGTCCATCTGCGAAGGCCCGCCGACCATGTGGAGATAGATCACATTCTTTGCCTTCCACGGGAAATGCGGGAGCACCGGCTTGCTTTCATCGGCGAGCGCGCGGGTGAGATTTTCACCGAGCAACGAGCCAAGCGCGGCGGCGCCGAGGACATTGCGACCGCGCGCGAAGAACTGGCGTCGGGTGAGCGCGAGCCGTGTCTCGGCAGGGAGTTTTGCAAAAAGGTGGGAGTTGCAATTCATGGCGGGGAATTCGGAATTATTTGTTGAGCGCTTCGTCGAGATTGAGGAGCTGACTCGCGACCATCGTGAGCGCGGCGAGTGGTGGCGCGGGCAAGGTGGGATCGGCCTTGCTTTCGCCGATCGTAAGAAACGCTTTCGTGCTTTCTTCGCTGGCGGCGAACTGCTGCTCGAGATCGCTCGCGGTTTGCGTGACGACGTCGGTTTCCGCGGCGGAAAGCGGACGCAGCAGCACCCGCCAGGCGATCTTCGAAATCATCGCGGAAGGCTCGCCGCCTTCTTTCAATACTGTCTCCGCGAGCCGGCGCGCCGCTTCGACAAACTGCGGATCATTCAGCGTGACGAGCGCCTGGAGCGGCGTGTTCGTGCGCTCGCGACGGACGGTGCAAGCCTCGCGAGTCGGTGCGTTGAAGACCTCCATGTTTGGCGACGGCGACTGGCGTTTCCAGAAGTTGTAGATGGTGCGCCGGTAGAGGTTCTCGCCTTTGTCCTGCGCGTAGCGGGCGCCGCCGAGGCCGACGACTTCCCAAATGTTGTCTGGTTGGTACGGTTTCGTTCCCGGTCCGCCCATCTTCGGCGAAAGCGTGCCGCTCGTCGCGAGCGCGTAGTCGCGGACCATCTCCGCATCCATGCGGAAGCGTGGGCCGCGAGAGAGCAGCCGATTCTGCGGATCTTTTTCGAGCTTCTCCGGCGTGACCGTTGCCGCCTGCCGATAAGTCGCCGATGTGACCATGAGGGTGAAAAATTTCTTCACGTCCCAGCCCGATTCGCGAAACTCCACCGCGAGCCAGTCGAGCAGTTCCGGGTTCGATGGACGTTCGCCTTGCGCGCCGAAATCCTCTGCTGTTTTCACCAGCCCCGTGCCAAAAAGTTCCTGCCAAAAGCGATTCACCGTGACGCGGGCGGTGAGCGGATTCTCCGGCGCGATCAGCCATCGCGCGAGGCCGAGCCGATTCTTCGGCGCATCCGCGGGCATCGCGTGCAGTGCGCTGAATCCAGCTGGCGTGACTTTCTCGCCGACTTTGTCATACGCGCCGCGCATCAGGATATTCGCCATCGCTTCACCGGGCTTCTCTTCCTGAATGTGCGAGACGGTTGAGCGATCCTGGATCGCCGTCTTCTCGTTCTCCAACTCCTCAATGCGAAACGCGATTTCGATCGAGGGACCGTCGAGATTGTCCACGTAGAAATTCAGCAGCGCCGCTTTCTGCGCCGGTGAGCGCTTCTCCGGTGCGACCGCAAATGCCGCGCGCAGGTTTTGCTCGTCCGGCAGCGAGCGCGCCTCGCCGGTGTTCAGCTCGCGCAAATACACGCGCACATCCTGCACCTGCCCGCCCTCGAATTTCGATTTTGTTTCGCGCTGGCCGATGCGCAGCGGCACGGCGGCGCGGGCCGGGCCGGCCAGCTTGCTGCCCTGCACCACGGTGGGCTGCACGCGGCCGTCCAAAAACAGACGGAAGCCCGCGGACGAACCCGAGCCGTCGTAAGTCACGAGCACATGCTGCCACTTGCCCGCGCGCACGGTTTGGTTTTTGGAAACGACACGCAGCGCATTCGCTGGTTTCGCCGTCGCGATTTGCGCGCCAAATTTGTTGGCCTGCACAAAAAGTTCCCAGCCTTGCAGCCCCTCGCGATCATCCATTCGCGCCACGATTGCACCCTCCTTGAAACCGGTCGGCACATTCACCCAGGCACCGACCGAGAATGGCTGGTCGCGATCGAAGTCCGCGAGATCGCCGAGCTCAAAATGCGCGCCGTTGGTGAAAGCCGGCGCGCGTCCGAACTTGCCGCCGTCGCGCCATTCGATCGGCCCGCTCGCCTGAAAAGTCGCCTCTTCACCGTTGCTCTTGCCCTGTACATCCACGCCTGAACCTTCGTCCAGGGGAAGCCGCGCCAACAGGGACTCTTCGCTGATCTCGACCTGCTCGGGCTTCGCCGTCGTCAGCCATTCCGTGAACCCTTTCGAAGCTTCGCCGCGCCGTTTCGAGAGCGCTCCATTTGCATCCGCGATGACCTTTGGCAACTCCGCATACCGCCTCTCATCAGCCGTGCCGGGCAGGTAGATCACTGGCTTCGTGTCTTTCACATTGCCGTCGCTCGCCGGCTGCGTGGTGTTTCTGAAGTAGGCGGCCATCGCATAAAAATCCTTCTGCGTGATCGGGTCGAACTTGTGGTCGTGGCAAGCCGCGCAGTTGGCCGTGAGTCCGAGCCACACCCACGACGTGGTCGTCACGCGATCGTTCGCATACATCGCGAGGTTTTCCTCGGCGATGGTGCCTCCCTCGGCGGTCGTCACATTGCAGCGGTGAAAACCGGTGGCGATCAGCTGCTCGCGCGTCGGGCTCGGCAGCAGGTCGCCGGCGATTTGTTCCACCGTGAATTGATCGAAAGGCATGTCGTGGTTGAACGCCGCGATCACCCAATCGCGGTACGGCCACATCTCGCGGTAGTTGTCGATGTGAATGCCGTGCGTGTCCGCATAGCGCGCTGCATCGAGCCAGTAACGTCCGCGATGCTCGCCCCACTGCGGAGTGGCCATGAGCGTCGCGACCAGCTTCTCGTAAGCGTCGGGAGCGGTGTCGCTCACAAAGGCCTCGACCTCCTCGGGCCGCGGCGGCAGCCCCGTCAAATCGAGTGACAGGCGCCGCGCCAGCGTGCGGCGATCGGCTTCAGCCGCGGGTTTCAATTCGCTGCTTTCCAGCCCCGCGAGGATGAATGTATCAATCGGATTGCGCACCCACGCTTTGTCCTTCACCGCAGGCGGCGTCGCGCGTTGCGGCGGCTCGAAAGACCAGTGCTTCTGATACTTCGCGCCCTGCTCGATCCAGCGTTTCAAAATTTCCTTTTCCGCCGCGCTCAGCGTCTTGTGCGACTTTGGCGGCGGCATGACCTCGTCCTTGTCCGCGCTGATGATCCGCAGCCACCCATCGCTCTTTTTCAGGTCGCCCGGAACGATCGCGCGGACGCCTTCTATTTCCGCGGTCGCGCCTTCCGGCGTATCGAGCCGCCGTTCGGCCTTGCGCGCTTTTGGATCAAAGCCGTGACACGCGAAGCATTTGTCCGAAAGGATCGGCCGCACATCGCGATTGAAAGACAGTTCGGCGGCGGCACTGCTGCCTGTGGTGGCGGCGAGAGCGGCGGCAAATGCCGCTCCACGGGGGACAAAGTTCAGCTTCATATCGGGAACTTAAATAACTCGATTCGAGGGGAAAGTCTTTGGCCTTCGTGATGAGGCGTGCGGATGAGGATTCCGGGTGGTGGCTCAGTTTGCAGGTGTGGAGGCTCTGTCGCGCTTTGGCGACGTGCTGCCTCTGGCTAGGAAATGCGACACGTCCTTGCGGACAGATCCGCCTCTACAACGCTCGTTCGCAAACCGAACCACCACCCAATCTCTCAGCGCGGGCGAATGAGGCAGCGCGCCGGCGCACCATCGCCGTTTTGAAATTTAATCGGCAGGCAGAGCAGATCGTAATTGCCCGGCTTCACTTTCGAGAAATCGAGTCCCTCAATGATCCACACTTCAGCACCGAGCAGGATGTGGTGGGTCGGGATGCCGTCCTTGTAGAATCCGCCAACGCTGAGGTAATCCACGCCGACCGTCTGCACACCGCAATCGACGAGGTACTTCGCCCCTTCCTTGGCGATATAAACGAAGTCCTTGTCGAAGAATTCCTTCTTCCAACTCCGCGCGGAGTTGGGCGTTTTGAAAAGCAAACGCTCGCCGCGTTGCGGCTTCAGCTTCTTCAACTCGGCGGGTTTTATCGCGGTCTTGTCCTTGATCTCGACGAGCCGCGCGGGGCCGATGACGGCATCGAACGGCAGTCCGTCCAATGACTTCGCGCCGTGCAGGAAGTGCAGTGGCGCATCCATGTGCGTGCCGGTGTGCGAGCTCATGAAAAATGCCGACACGTTGCACACGTCGCCTTTCGCGGTGCTCACATGCGTCGTCACATACGGCGGCGGGTCGCCCGGCCAGTGGTGCATCCGGTTGTGCAGCGGGACTGAGACGTCGATCCAGGAATTCGTACTCATGGTTTGGAAGCTGAGTTGCCGATCACGCAAACTGAATCACGTTTTTGATCCCGGTCGCTCGGCCGATGAGCAGTTCGCGATGCGCGTCGATCTTGTGGCGACCTGTGATGAGCGCGCCCACGGCTTTCGGCCAGCGCTTCTTGAATTCGCCGAGGTCGCGGATGGCGTCGGAAAAATCCTCCGCGCTGGCGTTGACCGTGCCGATGATCGCCTGGTTTTTCAGCGTGATATTGCGCATGATATTGTCCGCGAACACCGGGATCGGCGGCTTCTCCGCGGGAATGCCGGTGAGAATGTAAACGCCGTTGATGCCGAGCACGCGCATCACGTCGAAGGTGAGGTGGCCTTCGCCCACTGCCTCGTAAATGAGATCGATGTTGCCGATCCGCTTCGCGAGATCATCCGCGGAAACTTCCGTGTTCGAGATGTATTCCACGCCGATCTGCGCGGCGATGTCGGCCTTGAAGTTGGGCTTGGGTGAACGCGAATAGATGAACACCCGGAAGCCCTCGATGAGCAGTTTCATCGCGCCGAGCAAGCCAATCGGTCCCGCACCGAGCACGAGGGCGTTGCGTCCGTAGCCGCGGCCTTTGCCGTCGCGGTTGTCGTGCTCCCAAGTCAGCCGCTTCTGCACCTGCCAGGCTTGCGCGAGACCTTTCTCGGCAATGGTCAGCGGCTCGGCCATCACCGCCAGGTCGCGCAAATCCGGAGGGACCAGTGTGAGGTAGATTTCCTCTTCGACGAACTGCTCGGTCATGAAACCGTGGCGCTGATTAATGCCGCGCTCGGTGAATTCCCATGTGAAACAAAAATCCTGCCGTCCTTCGCGACACGGCGTGCAATTTGGATCGACACATGGTCGTCGGACGCTCGGCACGACGAGGTCGCCGACCTTGAATTTTTGCACGCCGAAACCGACTTCGATGACTTCGCCCAGACACTCGTGGCCGAGGAGCAGATACTCGCCACCCGCGGGCGGTTGGCCGTAGGCAAAGGTGCAGATTTCCCGGTCGGTGCCGCAGATGCCGACTTCGATGGTGCGAATCTTGACTTCGTTTGGCGCGGTGATCGCCGGTTCGGGGTGGTCGATCAGGCGGAGTTCCTTTTGTTTCGGAACAACGCCAACGCCTTTCATGGATTTGGAACTCATCGGTCTTCGGAAATGCCGTGTCCCTCTGCACGAGCGGTCGATCGAGGGAGCGGGGGAGGCAGCATATCGGCCAAGTGCGCCGTGAGAACAAATTTTTTCCGGACAAACGTCGAGAGATGTGACCTATTCCGGATCAAGCCCGATCGAGCCGGCAGCGTTACGGCTTGGGCTCTTCGTGGTATGGCGTCTTTTTTTCGTAAGCGTCCAGGTGTCGGCGCACCTCGTCGCGCTGGGCATCCGTCATGCCGGGCATTTTTCCGGCCTGCTTGGCATAGTCGATCGCGCGCTCGAAATCTCCGGCCTCGGCGTGGGCTGCGGCCAGCGTGTCGATGTAGCGCCAGTCTTTCCAGTTGCTCAAATCACAGGATTTCCCGGCGATTTCGATGGCCTGCTTGCCGTCGCGGACCGAGGCGTCGGGGCAGGTGGCCAGCACCCAGGCGAGTCCATTCAAGCCCAGCGCGGGAGCGAGAGCCGCTGCCTGCTGATAATCCGCGAGCGCCTTTTTGTAGTCGCCCTTTTGGTAAAAAGCCGTCGCGCGATTGTTGTAGGCGTCGGCCAGCGTCGGATTCAAATGAATGGCTTCGTTCCAGTCGCTGATCGCCCGGTCCATCTCGCCGCTGAGCGCATAAGCCCCGCCGCGATTGAGATAAACCGTGGCTTGTCGAGTTGGGGTCAGAGCCTGCAACAGGGCGGAATTGAAGGTCACGATGGCGCGGACGAATTCCCCGCGTCTCTCTGCCTGATAGGCCGCGCCCATGAGCTCTTGAAATTCGTCCGCCAAGAGGCTTCCACCGATCAACGCAAGGACACACGTCGTGGATATCAGGACATTCAATCGGCAGTTCATCGGTCGGGGGGATCGCAAGTTTTCGATGAGGCAGCATATCGGCTTCCTTCCGGCATTGCCATCACGGCGACGGGTTTGTGTTCGTCCCAAATGAGTGAACCGTGGCTTGCGGCGAACCCTCGTGAAGGGAAAGCTCCGGGGATGAAACTCGACGCCAGTACGATGCGCCCCCTCGCCATCCTCGCCCTCGCATTTTTCGCCTGCAGTCCGCTCCGTGCCGCCGAGCCGCACCAGTGGGAGCAATGGGAAAGTTGCACGCATGTGGCCGACCATTATTTCGATGGCGACAGCTTTCAGGTGAAATACGGCAGCCAGGTCCAGGTGCTGCGGCTTTACAGCGTGGATGCGCCTGAGACCGACAATGGTCTGGGCACGCGCATCGGTGAGCAGGCCGCCTATTTCGGCGTCACGCCGGCGGAGGTTCTGCGAGCCGGCGTTGCGGCCAAGGAGTTCACCGCGAAGTTTCTCAGCAAATCGTTTCGCGTGATCACGCGGCGCAAGATTGCGCCCGGCGCCAGTCGCACGGCGCGTTTCTACGCGATGGTCGAGCGTGATGGCGTGGCGCTCGATGGGGCGCTCATCCAGGCGGGACTCGCCCGCGCCACTACCGAACCCGCGGACTATCCCGATGCCGCTGCCGGCAGGAAACGCGAGCAAATCCTCCGCGGCCTCGAGCAAAAGGCCGCGCAGGAGCGCAAGGGTCTGTGGGCAAAATCGCAACGTGGCGACCGCCGCGAGTCCCTCGCTGAAAAACTCGCCCCACGCTTGCTCAAGCCGACCGCCCTGCCCCAGCCGCACACCGTTAATCTCACCCCCGCGAGCAGCGCCGACAGCGAGGCGCTGCCCGGCATTGGTCCCAAAACGGCTGCCCAAATCATCCGCGCCCGTCCGCTCAAAGACCTCTCGGCGCTCGACGCGCTGCCCGGCTTCGGGCCGAAGAAAATGGAAGCGCTGCACGACCTCGTCAGCTTTTAGAGCGGTTCAAAAAAATGTGCAGCCATTCGCCGCAAGCAACCGGTGTAGATGCGGCTCTATCCGCAAGGACGTGCCGCCTCTGATCTTCAAACACAGGCGGCACCTGCTTCGCAGAGAGCCGCCTCTACATCTGCGGCTGTCACATTTCTCGAATCGCTCTAACGACCGCAGCCCAGACGCGCGCGACTCGCGTGGAGATCACTGGTCGTTTGGTGTCGCGCGGACGAAGACCAGCCATGTCCGGCCCGTATCAACACGATCGTTGACGCCGTCAGCACCGGGTGGATTGAACGTGCCGACCAGCATGTGCCGTCCAGCGAGCAGCGTCTGGCTCGTCGTCAATTTTCGCGTTTCAAAAAGCGGTTGTGCCGGATAGCGCGCAGCCACGCCTGCCGTTTTCAGGTTCCCGAGATGGATCACACTTTGGACGACGTGGTTGAGGTCGATTGAGACGCCATCCTCACCGACCACCGGCTCGGCCTCGACAGTCACACCCGTGTTTCGGGTTTCAAACAAGATCGGCGCCCCCGGTGGGCCATCGGCATTTGGCATGACGCGCTCGCTGGTGGTTGTCTCCGTTGTCGTCGTCGCCTTGGCATCCTCCTTGGGGTCGGGCTGGGGCTTCACTGCCAGACCGGGTCGCGTCGTGACCGTGCGGCTGGTCGTTTCCGAACTGTGGATCGCTCCGCGCGGCGCATAGCCCGTCGCGTAGCGCACTTCCTGGATTTCCTCCACGACCGACCGCTGGCCGGATTTGGTTTTCAAAGACACGAGATGCTCGAAGCGCGCCTTTTTTTCGCCGAGCAACGTCTGGAGCTTCTCCCACGGCGCGTTGAGGGTCGGCATCGCGGCGAGAAGTTCCCGAGCCGCTGCGCGATCGAGCGAGTAAAAGCTGTATTCGAGGTTCAATGCGGACCAATCCACCGGCTTCTCGGGCGCTTTGATTTCATCGGGCTTCGATTCGACGACATTCAGGCGGAGAAAGGCCAGATGCACTTCCGAAGCCGCATCGCCATTGGCCACGCCGCGCTCGGTCGCCGACGTGAGAGTGCCGAGGTAATACGGCTCATTGGCCGGAAAGGCGGTTGACGCGATCATCCTTTGCGTCTCGAAGAGCGGCTGCGCGACGGTGGAATCCTCGGCCATGCCGCCGATCTCGCGGAACTCGCGCAGGCCAACGCGCTGCGGGACGAGGTTCAGATCGCAGGTGTGTCCGTCGGGGCCGATGACCGGTTCAAATTCGAGCGTGTCGCCGACATTGCGCGTTTCCACCGTCTTCGGTGTGGCCAGGCCCGCCTTGCTGCCGGGCGGCAGATATTCTGCGATGTAGCGCACCTCATCGATCGATTCACTGACGGCGCGCTGACCGCTCTTCGTGGTGAGTGCGGTGAGGATTTCGAGCCGGGCCTTATGCTGCGGCACAAGTTCATTTACGCGCCGGTAGCGTGCGATTTTGCCGCGTTCGGATTCGAGGATGGCGAGGGCGTCGCTCTTCTCGATGGCATAGACTTCCAGAACCAGCGTGCAATTGACAAACGTCGGAGCTTCCGCGCGGATGGTGAACGTCGAAAAAGCGAGGGTGAGAAGGCCAGCGATAATGATCCGGGGGAGGTGATGCATAGCGCCGACATCAGACGGTCGATTCCGTGTTCGGTCAACAGCCCTTCGCCGCGTCGGCAGAGTCTCGCCGATTTGCCGGCCACGCGCTCATGGCGCGATCTCCGCCCCGATCCAACCGCGTCGCCGGTACATGAAATAGCCAATTTCTTCGTGCAACCAGGTTGCCACTTTCAAAAACCCCTGGGAGCGCGGTACCGACCAGCCGCGAGTCGGCGTGGTGCTGACGGTGGTGAGAAAATTGCACGGCGCCGGCACCACTTCCAGGCCTTGCGCCCGGACAACTGCCGACGCGCGCCGCATGTGGTTGGCGGAGGTGACGAGGAGCACGCGCTTCCAGCCGTGCTCCGTGGCGAGCGCGCGGACTTTCAGCGCTTCGTCGTGCGTGTCCTTGTTTCCCCCCAGCGGGATCATCGCCTCAGCGGGCACGCCCCAACCGATGAAGAGATCGCGGACGATCTCGCTCTCGAAGCGGATCACACCATCGAGATTGCTGGCATTGCCGCCGAGCAGCAGGACCGGCGCTTTGCCGATGTGAAAAAGCCGGTGCGCCATGACGAGGCGGTCGCCGTGCGCGGTCAAGTGAACGCCGCCGACATCGTAGCGGGAGGGCTCCGCACCGCCGCCGAGAAGCACGATGGCATCCGCCGTGGGCAGCGCTTCGATTTTCACCCCCGCGTAGGGTTGTTCGAGCGAACCCAGGAGCACGCCGGGAACCGAGGAACTGCCGATGATCGTGACGAACACGGCGAGCGCTCCGGCGGCGCAAGCAAACGCGCGATGCCGCCGCCACCAAAGCAGACCCGTGAGAAGGAGGAGGCCGAACCACAAGAGCCCAATCGGTTCCAGGAGATAGACCAACTGCTGGAAGAGCGCGTTTTGCATTCGCAGGGAATGCTACGGGCTCGTGACCTTCAGGTGCATGAAGAGCTTTCCGTTACTGCCAACGGGCACGCTGAAGATGTGCTGGTTGTTCGTCCCGGTGTCGGCGACGGGTTGCCAACCGTTCGTTTGCATCGTCGTGCGACAATCCGCGCCGTAGGTGATGCCACTGACGCCGGCAGGCTCGGTGAAGCTATAGAAGAAATTGTCGCCAGTCA
>JBBSDS010000167.1:0-10623 GCA_038240495.1 Chthoniobacterales bacterium
GACGACGTGCGCGGTGCCGTAGAGCGGGTTGCCGTCGTCCCGCGCGTGTTCATTGCCGAACCAAAGCGGAATCCACGCCCCGTCGGTGCGCTGCGCTTTGGCGAGATAACGGAGCGCCTGGCGCGCCGCGTAATCGAGCGGGTCGAGAGTGCCCAGCGCAAATTGATTCCGCCACGCGCCCCACGCTCGCAGCGTGTGCGCCGTGAGGTCCGGGCTGCTGCGGTCAAAAGGCAGCGCGCCCCAGCCCCGGCAAAACGTCGGAATGCCGCCGTCGCTATTTTGCAGATCGATCAGCCAGCGGCAACCGGCGAGCGCCGCTCGGTTCGTGTCGGTGTTGGCATTTCCAAGAGCCCGCAGCGCGAGCAATGCGCCCGGCGTGTCGTCGGCATCCGGCACACCGCCCGGCAGATCAGTCCACGCCCAGCCTCCCGGCGCGGCATGGGTATAAGGATGCTCGACGCGGTATTGCTGGCCGAGCAGCCAGTCGCGAAGTGTGGCGCGCTGGTCGCGCGAAAGCGCCTCCGGCTGATGAGCGAGCGCTTTGATCGCTAGAGTCGTCGTCCAAGTGGCGAGGTCCGTGTCGATCGCCCAACTGCCATCCATCCGGACCGAGTTTCGCAGAAACTCGACGCCGCGCTGCGTGACGGGATGCTCGCGCAGCCCCATCGCGGCGAGGCTCATGGTCACAAAACTCGTCAGCGGCGTCGCTTCGAGAAAGCCGCCATTCTTCGGCTGAATCGAATCCAGCACCCGCAGCGTCCGTTCCTTCGCCAGGCCGCGAAGCAAGTGGGTGAGCGGATTGCGCGTCGGGCGGTGGTGCTCGATCGTCTGCCCGATGGCGATTAATGCCGGCAGCGCGTAGCTCACAACGGGCAGTTGCAGCGCCCCGAAAAATTGGTGCGGCAGTGCCGCGAGTTCAAACGGCAGCCGCATGACATGCTTCCATTCGATTCGCCCGCTCAACGCCAGCGTCATCAGGATCGGAACCGAGAACGTCCGGTCCCGCCCATAGCGGTCGGCGATCGCCGACGGGAGCGCCGACCCTTCACTAGCCTTTCCGAGCCATGCTTTCGCACCTTCCACGACGCTGGGAAATTTTTCGTCCGCGAGCGCCGCCCCAAAGGCCGCCCAGCAAAGCGCCGTCGTGCTGATGTTGCTCTTGCTCTTGATCGTGTCGCCCCAGCCCCCATCGGGATTCACGTGCTCCGCCAGCCAACGCAGCCCGGCTGCGATCAGCTCCGCATGTCGCCGCCGATCGGCTTCCACCAAGGCGACGACCGCCGTCGCCGTCGAGAGTGCGCTGCTTGAAAGCTCACCGGTCCAGTGCCCATGCGGGCCGAGTTCCCCGAGCAGGTTGTAAGTCGCCGCGGCCAGCGCCGCGTCGAGGCGGGAACGAGCGAGCAGGGCCACCCAGTTACGCGAGTTTATCCTGTTCGCGCTTCTTCGCCGACAGGAGCGCGCAGGCCTCCTTGCAACCGAAGACACGGCTCAGGAGGAGGCGATTTCGGCTGACCCACTGATACATGATCTCGGCAACGAGAATGACGCCGGGGATCCACAGGAACAGCGCCATCGGCACGAGCAATGGCAGGCGCATTCCGACAAAGCGAATCGCGCGCGCCCCGCGATAGATGCGCCGTTCCGGGGTGATGCAATGAATCGCTTCCTGCAAATCTTCACGCGTCAGTTGCGGGGCGATTTCCTGTGCCCGCGCATCCGAGAGCGGGACCAGCGCGAGCAGGTGAAACCAATCCAACCAGCTCAACACTTTCATCTGGAAGATGCACATGGGGCATTCGCCGTCGTAGAGCAGAAAGTGCTGTTTCACGTCAGCACCATAACCGGGAAACCGCGCCAGCCCAAGGAAGCTGTTGTCCGGTAGTGTATCAAATTAGCGAAAGATGGCTGGAGCTGTAGCGGTCTACGTCGGCGGTCATAGACCGCCGCTACAGTGTCAAACCAACGGCCCGCGTCCCATCAAGCCGAATAGCCGCCGGTGACGTAGCTTTCCAATTGGTCGATGGTCGCGGCTTGCGCGGAGATCACCCACCGGACGAGATCGCCCATCGAAATAATTCCCATCAGCTTCTCGTTTTCCATCACCGGCAAATGGCGCAGCCGGCGCTCCAGCATGATTTTCATGCAACCGGTCACGGAGTCGTTTGGGCCTGCGACGACGAGCGATCCGGTCATGATGTCCTCGATGGGCGTCTGTTTCGAGGACTTGCCCTTGAGGATAACTTTCCGCGTGTAATCCCGCTCGGTAAGAATTCCGACGAGCTTTTCGCCAGCGAGAATCGGGAGCGCGCCGACGTTTTTTTCCGCCATCAGCGCGATGGCCTCGAAAACGGTGGCTTTCGGTCCGATGGACCAAATCTGTGCGCCTTTATGTTGGAGGATGGAACTGACGGAGCCGGCGATTTCCACAATATTTTTTGGGGTTAAGGGGGAGATTCATCATTCACTCCGTCCCACTTTCCGGCAATCACGAATTCGCTCGACGACCGCCTTCCTCTCACCGGCAGGAAATTCCGTCAGGAAGGTTCAGCCGACCGCGAGATGCCCCAGCGCCAGCAGTCCGTAGAACGTGTATTCGGCATCGAGGTGATCGTCGGCCCAGTGCCCGTGAAATCCACCCTCCGCGTTCCAAAGCGTGTCGATGAAATCGAGACAACGCTCGCGCACCGGCTCGGGCAGATCGACTTCGAGACACGCCAGCGCGTGGAGCGCCGTCGCCGTGGAGAGCAGATCGGGAATTGGCGCATTGGGCATCGCGCGGAATCCGCCCTCCGGATGCACCTGCGCGAGCAACCACGCTCCCACGCTTTGGTTCACCGGCAACCCGAGCTGATGCAGAAGAGTCACCGCCGCCGCCGTGGCATTCGTCGAGCCCATCTTCAGCCCGCGCGCATTGGCCCACGCGCCATCCGGCGTTTCGAGAAACTTCAGGCACTGCACCATCCGCAGCGGCTCCGGCAGTGGACGCTGCAAATCCTGGCAGGCACCGAGCGCGACGAAGCAGCCATACGCATTCCCGTGTTCCGCGCCGATGTCGGCATCGTAACCGCCGTCGCGCGAGCGGTGCGCTTCGAGCCGCGTGAGGATCGCCTCCGTACGACCCGCCGGCATCTGCTCCAATCCGATCGCCGCCCAACATCGCGCCAGCGCTCCGAGATGAACGAAGTCCAGCCCCTCGCCATCGCCGAAACGCATCAACCAATTTTCAATTTTCAATTTCCACTTTTCAATTTCTTCATCCGCCTGCAGCGCCTGCAAACCCGCCAGCACAAAAATTGTGTAATAAAGATCGGCCCGCCCGTCGCGGTCGCGCCCGCCGCCGTCCTCGGTGAACTGCCGCAGAAAAAACTCGCGCACGAGCCCCGCCGAATCGCCGAGCATCTTCGGCGCGATCCGCGCAATCTGGAGCATCTGCAGGCGCAGGCTCACGCTTGGCTCCAACCCTGCTCTCGTGCTTGCTCGCGGAGCACCGCCGCCAGCCCGGCCTTGTCCAATCGCCGCTCAGCGATAGCGATCATCGCTTCGTAAATACTCTGCCACTCGAAGATCACCCGCACAGCGTTGCGCTCGAGAAATGCGAAAGATGCGGCAATGGCGGTGCGTTTGTTTCCGTCGAGAAAAGCCTGCGCCTGAGCAATGTGGAAAGCGTATGCCGCGGCGACATCGAACACGTCACCACCGCCATAATGGAAAGTATGTTTCGGCTGCTCGACCGCCGCCTCGGCTCCGCCGCGATCACGCAAGCCGGTCGATCCACCGAAACGCTCGATGGAAAGCCGGTGAAGTATCTCGACTTCACCAAACGTGACAAAGACCGGCTCGCTCACTCAGCAAGCTTGCGGAAGAGCGGATCGTAGCGGTCGAATATTCGCTCGGCGACCGATTCGATCGTCTCGATTTCCGCCGGATGTTTCGCTGCATCGGATGTTGTCTGCCCACGCAGGCGTTCGACAAAATCAACCACCGTCTTTTGCTCTCGTGGAGGCAAGGTCTTGATCTGCTCGATAATTTCGGTGGCGCTCATCAGGCGGAAACTATCTCCGATCCGGCGCAGCGGCAAGCCGCCGAACCGCTCAAGCAGTCGCAGCGAAAGATTCCGGAGCGGTGGCCGCGAGGTTTTTTTGCTCGAATTCCTTGCACCAGCCTTTGATTTCCGTGTCGTTGAAAATTTTACCGAGAACCCGGCGGAGGAGACCTTTGAGGTTCGCATTGTCCACGTCGCGCAGCGTGCGGATGGCTTCCTCTTTGTAGCGTTCGAGCAGGTCGCGGCAGCGGGTGTCGGCGCCGAGTTCGGTGAAGAGCGCTTCGATCTCGGCGGGTGAACTCGTGGAGAGGCGGCGCCAGTGGGCTTCGAGGGCGAGGCGCTGCGGTTCGCGCGCGGCGGTGAGGGTGGCGTCGGCCCCGCGGGCTTCTTGCATGGCGCGTTCGTAGGCGCTGGCGAGGAGGAGGCTGGGACGGAGGCCGGCGATGTCGTTGGTCTCGCCGCTCGCACCGAGGTCGCTGAGGTCGTCGCGGATTTGGTAGGCGATGCCGAGCGCTTCGCTGTAGGCGCTGAGGACTTCGTCCACTTCTTCGAGTTGGCCGGCGTACATCGCGCCGAGCTTCAGAGCGACAGAAAATGCGGGCGCAGTTTTGCGCCGGAAAATGTCGAGGACTTCGAGCGAAGTGAGCGGCGCGGGTTGACGCGCCCAGACGAGTTCCGCGCCCTGGCCGCGGCAGAGTTCGCGCTGCCCTTCACTCGCGACCCGGATCATTTCGGTTTTCTGTTCGGCGCCGGCTTTGCACGCAGCGAGCAAGCGGTAGCCTTCGCCGATGAGCAGGTCGCCGACATTCAGCGCGACGGCGACGCCGTGTTCTTCGTGGAGCGTTTTCTCACCGTAACGCTGCGCGTCGTTGTCCTCGATGTCGTCGTGGATGAGCGACGCTTTGTGAAAGCATTCGACGGCGACGGCGATTTTGCGGATGTCCTCGGGCAACGGCGCGCCGGGGGTGGTGCGGAGTGCTTGATAAGCCGAAACGGTGAGAAAGGGCCGCCAGCGCTTGCCGGCGCGGCCGAGCCATTCGCGGGCGATCTTTTCCGTCGCGCCATCCGCGGAGCCCATGATCGTGTCGAGGTTCAGCGGGGTGAACCAGAAATCCACTTCGTCGCGGAGCTGGCTCAGGTCCATGCGCCGAGTCTGGTCGTCGCTCGTGAGGTGGATGTATTCCCAGATCCAGTCGAGATCGACGGTAGTGTCGATGCAATCGTCCTGGAGCAGCGGCACGGCGACGCCGGGAATCGCCGCGGCTTCCATGTAAGGAAAAGCGCGCTCGAGCACGCTGATGCAACTCACACCGACAATCGCCTCGATCTTTCCCGTCTGGATGAGCGACATCACAATCGCGCTGCCTTCCGCGACGAGCACCGCGTAGCCCAGCCGCTCGGCTTCGGCCTGCAAATCCTGGATGGAGCAAAGCCCGCACTGTTTGCAGAGGAGCCCGAATTCATCGAACGGCGCCGGGCATTTGCTCTCGACGCGCAGACATTTCGGGAGCAGCAGCAGCCGCTTTTCAAAAGGCACGCCTGCGAGCTGCTCGCGCCACATCTCATTGTTCAGCAACACGCCGACGTAGTCGCGGTAAATTGGATCGACACCGAGCTGCGCGACCAGGCGGTCGGCATGCACTTTCAAGTCGTCCGCGGGCTGAGGCGGCACGGGCTGGTGCTCGGCCACGTAGGCGCGGCAGCGTTCGAGGATGTGCTGCCGCTCGACGGTCGTCTGCGGGATATTCTTCTTCGGAGTGCGGATGCGCTGCGTCGGCACCGGGCGCGGAAGGATGAGCGAAACAGGCTGGGAGGCGGCAGGCGCGGTCGACGACATGGTGCGGAGTATTCTTTCTCTGCGGCAATCCGCAATGCGGAATATTCTTAGCGGCGGTCGTCTTCTTGCAGAAAAAGACGCGCTCGCACCAGCGGTGCCGCGCCGGTGAGAACCTTTCGTCCGAAGTGTGGGATCGGCGACAAGCGCCGCTGCCCGACCTACTTGTTCTTCTTTTTCTTCCCGCCTTTGCCGCCGGCTGGGATTTTCGCGGCTGCGACCTCGGCGTCGGAGAGCTGACCATTCTTGTCGGTGTCAAGTGCCGCGAGCGCGGCGTAAACGGCCTGAACTTTGGCCACTTCCGCACCGTCGATCATGCCATTGTGATCTCTATCGAAGTGGGCGAGGACGCGTCCGGAGGTTGCGCCTTTCTTGCCTTTCTTTCCTTTGCCCGCTTGAGCGGGGGCGGCGACGACGAAGAGGGCGAGTGATGTGATGGCGAGGGTGCGGAGGATCATGGATGGATGAGGTTAGTGGGTTTTGGGACTGGGCCGATGAGCCAGAGGCCAGCGGCTACAAGCCAGTAACAGCGGAGCGCGCGGGGATTAGGACACATCGCTTTTCCAGTCTATGAAACCCGGCGGAATGTGGTTTACTCAGAAACGTCAACATGTCCCCCATTCGCCACAACTGCGCTGGAGTTTCCCGGCGCGACTTTCTCCAAATCGGCCTCGGCGGCACGCTCGGCCTCGGGCTGTGCGACCTTCTGCGGATGCGCGCCTCTGCCAGCACGCCCGAGGCGGCACCGGCGAAAAACGTCAATTGCATCATGATCTGGATGGATGGCGGGCCTTCGCACTACGAGACGTTCGATCCGAAGCCGGATGCGCCGGCGGAGATCCGCGGGACGTTCAAGCCCATCCCGACCTGCGTGCCGGGCGTGAATTTCAGCGAGCCGGTGCCGGAACTCGCGAAGACCTTCGATAAGTTCACGGTCATCCGCTCGATCGCGCACAAGGATCCGAACCACGGCGGCGGCAACCATTACATGATGACCGGCGCGCCCACGCCGGTGCCGGTCGACTGCGGCGCGTTCGTGACCTTTCACCCGTCGTTTGGCGCGATGGTTTCCTACGACCGCGGCGTGCGCAGCGGCCTGCCCGCCTACATGGCGATGCCGAGCAATACGCGCTCCGGCGGACCGAATTTCCTCGGTGGCCAGCACGCGCCCTTCGTCATCGGCGGCGATCCGAATGCGAAGGGTTTCCAAGTGCGCGACGTGGTCGTGCCCGCAGAGATTTCCGAAAGCCACGCCACCACCCGGCGCGATCTGCGAACCGCGCTCGACCGGATGCAGCGCTTCAACGACAAGCTCGTCGAAGATCCGGCGGTGGTGTTTGACAAGTTCTACCAGGAGGGCTTCGACCTCGTGTCTTCATCGAAGGCGCAGGCGGCCTTCGACATCGGCCATGAGGATGAAAAAGTGCGCGATCGTTATGGCCGCAACGACTTCGGCCAGCGGATGCTCCTCGCACGGCGGCTCGTTGAAGTCGGCGTCTCGTGGGTGACGGTGAACTACGGCGGGTGGGACGATCACCGAAAGCTTTTCGAGACTTACAAAGGCAACCGTCTCAAAACTTTTGATCAGGGGCTGTCCGCATTGCTCAACGATCTGCACGAGCGCGGGCTCATGGAAAATACGCTCGTCGTGGCGCTCGGCGAATTTGGCCGCACGCCGAAGATCAACAAAGACGCCGGGCGTGATCATTGGCCACACGCGATGTCGGTGCTCATGGCCGGCGCGGGAATCCCCGGTGGACAGATCGTCGGCGCGACAGACGTGAAGGGTTATCACGCGTCGGACAATGTCTATCGTCCCGAGGATTTCGCGGCATCGCTCTACACGAAGATGGGCATCGACCCGCATCGGACGCTTCAGACGAACACCGGCCGGCCGGTGGCACTGGTAAACGAGGGGCGGCTGATCAAGGAACTGTTCGTTTAGCCGCGTGACTTCGTCGCGCGCAGTTGGGCTCCTCGTCCTCGCGGCATGCGGGCTCGCCACCGGCGCTGTCGCTGCGGAACCGACGCTCACTCATCTTTACCCCGTCGCCGGACAGCAGGGCACGACCGTCTCGGTGGCCGTGGCGGGCAAGTCCGAACCGTGGCCGCCGCAAGTCTGGGTGGATGCACCGGGCATCACGTTCAAGGCCGGAAAGACCAAGGGAAAGTTTGACGTGGAGATCGCGAAAGACGCTGCGCCTGGCCCGCATCTCGTCCGCCTCTTCAATGAGCAAGGTGCTTCCGCTCCACGTTTTTTTATCGTCTCCGACCAACCGGAACTCCTCGAGGTCGAACCCAACGACGACTTCAAAGCGCCGCAGAAAATCGCGAAGCTGCCCGCAGCGATCAGCGGCCGGCTCGACAAAGCCGGTGACGTGGATTCCTTCGCCGTCCCGCTCCAGCGCGGGCAGACCCTCACCGCTTCGGTCGAAGCCTATGTCCTCGCTTCCACCTTCGACGGCATGCTTCGCGTGGTGGATTCCAATGGCACGCAACTCGCCTTCAATCACGACGGCCGCACGCTCGATCCGCTCCTCACCTGGCCAGCGCCGCGCGACGGCACGTTCATCGTGCAGCTCATGGGCTTCGTCTATCCCGCCACGGCCGGCGTGGGAATGACCGGCGGAGATGGGTGCGTTTATCGTCTGCATCTGACGACCGATCCTGCGCCGAAGGTTGCCGTCCGGTCATCCGACGCGAGCAACGGAACCGAGTTGGCCGAGCAGGAGCCGAATGACTCCGCAGCCAATGCACAAGCCGTCGCGATTCCAGGCACGATCGCCGGCTGCATTCAGAAGGCCAGAGACGAAGACCGGTTCACGTTCACCGCTGTCAAGCAGCACGCCTATGAGTTGAAAGTCACAGCGGCGCGCGCCGGTTCCCCGCTCGACGCGTGGCTGAAGATCGAAAACAAAGACGGCAAGGAACTCGTCCGGAGCGACGACACCGCGGGATCGCGCGACCCGCAGTTCACGTGGACCGCACCCAGCGACGGCGTCTTCACCGCCGCCATTGGCGACGTCACCCATCACGGCGGAAATGATTTCATCTACCGCCTCGCCATTGCCGAAGCGACGCCTTCCGTCGCAGCGACGGCTGGCAACCATTTCGTCACCGTGGCCGCCGGCAAAACCGCCGAGATGAAAGTCACCGTGAAACGCGCGAACGGCTTCAAACCGAAGCTCCAGCTTACCGCAAAAAATCTCGCCGAAGGTGTGTCGGCACCTGACGTGGCAGTCCCGGACAAGGACGGCGAAGTCACTCTGAAATTCGCCGCAACGTCCGAAGCGACGGCAGCCAGCCAGCCATTCCAACTCGTCCTGCGCGAGACGGAAAGCGGCGTTGAACATGCCGTGCGCTACATGATGACCACGACCGGAGAAAATAATGGCGTTCCCGGGGGTTACACCGAAATGGTCATCGACTCGACCGACCAGCTTTGGCTTTCCGTTCCCGCAGCTCCGTCGAAACCGGAAGCAAAGAAATCATGAATCGAATCCTTACCCGCGGTCTTCTCCTCCTGCTGTCGGTGTTTGTGGCGACTCAGGTCGCTCAGGCCGTCCCCGCGACGCAGCTCGCTGCGGACGGCAAGGCGCTGATGCGGGTCGACATTTCCACGAACGCATCGGCCGAGACCGAAGCCAGCGCCGGGCAACTCGCCGACTATCTCGGCCGCATCGCCGGCGCGAAATTCGCCGTGCAGACCGGCGATGGCGCAACCGGCATCGCCGTCGGGCGCGCGGAGGATTTTCCGGCGCTCACGACTGGAGTGAAGTTCGAGCCCGCCGAGGCGACGAAGCGCGAGGAATATCTGCTGCGCTCACACGCGAAGGGAGTGTGGCTGCTCGGTGCAACGGACCTCGCCGTGCGGCACGCGGTGTGGGATTTCCTGCACCGGCTCGGCTATCGCCAGTTCTTTCCCGGCAAGACTTGGGAGGTCGTGCCGAAGTCGCCGAGCTTGGGCATCGCGGTGGATGCGTTCGAGCAGCCGGCCTTTCACTCGCGGCGCATCTGGTATGGCTTCGGCGCGTGGGATTATGCGAAGGAGCCGTATCGCGACTGGTGCGAGAAGAACCGCGCGGTGCAGGGCATCGAACTGAGCACCGGCCACGCTTACAACGGCATCATCGCACGTCACAAGGCGGAATTCGCGGCGCACTCGGAATATCTCGGGCTGGTGGGCGGAGAGCGGAAGTCCACGAAGTTCTGCATCTCGAATCCCGGCCTGCGGCAGCTCGTGGTGGACGACGCGATCTCGCAAGTGGCCGCCGATCCGGCGAAGCAATCCGTCTCCATGGACCCGAGCGATGGCGGCGGGTGGTGCGAGTGCGCGGAGTGCGCCAAGCTGGGCAGCGTCACCGACCGCGCGCTCACGCTGGCCAATGCGGTCGCCGCGGGCGTGACGGCGAAATATCCGGACAAGCTCGTGGGCATGTATGCCTACAACGAACACTCGCCCGCACCCAGCATCCGCGCGCATCCGTCCGTGGTCATCAGCGTCGCGACCGGCTTCATCAAGGGCGGATTCACCATTGACCAGTTGCTGGACGGCTGGTCGCAGCACGCGACGACGCTCGGCATCCGCGAGTATTACAGCGTGACCACGTGGGACCGTGACCTACCCGGCGCGGCACGCGGCGGCAATCCGACGTATCTCCGCCAGACGATCCCGCACTTTTACGAGAAGTCCGCGCGCTTCATCTCCGCGGAGTCGGGCGACAACTGGGGACCGAACGGCCTCGGC
>JBBSDS010000168.1:0-10605 GCA_038240495.1 Chthoniobacterales bacterium
AGGTGGCGCGGAGCTTGTGCGGTCAGGCGGCTCCGCACCACCTCCGCCCGCAAATAGATGGAGATCCTTCGGCAAGCTCAGGATGACGGTTTGGAATGGCGGCCTGCGGCCACAAGGTCGCGGACTTTCGGTACACCCTCTTAGACGACCCAACTCCGGATCTTATCTTCGTCCTTGAGCGGGCCGACGACGGCGACGCCGAGGCGCACGCGATTCAGGCAATGGCAGGCCACCCGCTGCACATCGGCAGGTGTGACCGCGAGGATCTTCCGCTCGATTTCCGTCGGATCGAGGATCTTCCCGTAACCAAGCAGGCTTTCGCCCATCCACATGATCTGGTTCGACGTGGATTCGAGACCCATGAAGGTCTGCCCGATGGTGTAATCCTGTGCTTTTTTCAACTCGGTCCGGCTCGGCGCTTTCGCACAAATCTTTTCCATTTCGCGCAGGATCATCCGCATGGCGCGCTCGAGATTCGCGGCGTCGAGTCCCGCGTAAACGTGAATGGCACCGGTGTCGGCGAGCGTGACCATGCAGGTGTGGACGCTGTAGCAAAAGCCGTGGCGCTCACGAAGTTTCTGGAACAGTCGCGAACTCATGTTTTCGCCGAGGATCACCGAGAGAAGTTTGAGGGCGAAGCGGCGTTCGTCCGCGCGGCCAAACGCGTGAAAGCCCATCGCGAGATGCGTCTGCTCGGTCTCCTGCGTGAAGAGCGAAACGCGGGCGGCCCCGCCCTGCCCCCGGGTGCGGACGAAGCGCGGCGTGCGCCCGCGCTTGAGCCGGCCAAATACGGGGCCGAGAAGCTCGACGACTCGATCGTGATAGATCGGTCCGGCGACCGTGATGATGGTGGTGCTGCCGCTGTAGTTGCTTTGCTGAAAGTGAACAATGTCGCGGCGCTTCAATCGCGCGATGCTCTCGACGCTGCCGGTGAGCGGCCGGCCCAGCGGATGGCCGGGCCACATGGTTGCGGTCAAAAGTTCCTGTGCGTGCTGTCCCGGATGATCGCGATACATGAGGATTTCCTCGCGAATGACCTCGCGCTCGCGCTCGATTTCGACCGGTGCGAACCGGCTTTCGAGATACATGTCGCCGAGCACGTCGCAGAGTTCCGGCAGGTGCGGCGCGCCTGCCTTGGCGTAGTAGCAGGTGTGATCTTCGGTGGTGAAAGCATTGAGATAGCCGCCCAAGCCTTCGATTGATTCAGTGATCTTTTTCGCGTTCCGCTTTTTCGTGCCTTTGAAAAGCAGATGCTCGATGAAGTGGGAGATGCCGGTTTGTTGCGCGGACTCGTGCCGACCGCCCACCGCGGCCCACACGCCGACACTCACGCTGCGCATGTAGGGCATCTCCACCGAGGCGATGCGGACGCCGTTGGGCAATTTGGTCAGACGATACGGAAATTCCATCAGCGGGTGATCGGGCGAGGCTTCGCGGGCTTAGGCTTTTTTTTCGCCCGCAATTCCAGGACGTGCGTAGCCAGCTCGAGATCGTGCGGAAAGGTGACCTTCAAATTCCAGTCGTCGTTTTTCAAGAGTGCGATTTTTTTCCCGAGCTTTTGCACGGCAGAGACTTCATCCGTCACCATCTCGTGTTTGGCCATGAGCGACGCGTAGGCTTGAAGGATGAGTCCGCTACTAAAGGCCTGCGGCGTCTGCATCGCCCAAAGGCCGGTCCGCTCGACGCTTTCCGTGACCATCTGCTCGATGCTGGCCCGTTTGACGGTGTCGGGAATCTGCGAAGCGCAACAGGCGGCGCCATGGACGCGCGCTAGGTCGAGGCACGCTTTGATGAGCTTCGGCGTGACCAGCGGGCGTGCGCCGTCGTGGATGACAATGAATTCGCTCCCCTCGCTATTCACGGCCTGAAGGCCATTCCAAACCGACATGTGCCTTTCCGCGCCGCCGCCGATCACCTTCGTGACTTTGCGGAGACTCGCGCTGGAGACGAGATGCTCGATTTCATCCATGCCATCTTCGCGCGCAACGACGAGAATCTCGTCCACCTCCTTGCAGTCATTGAAGGCTTTGAGCGAGTGCCAGAGGACGGGCTTTCCGCAGAGGGGAGTAAAGAGCTTGTCAAAGCCCATGCGGCGGCTGCTGCCGGCGGCGACGATGATGGCGCTGACCATGGAGATTAGTGAAGTTGGGCGGCGACGGCACTGCTCAGCGCCTTGCCATCTGCGCGACCGGCGGAGCGTTCGCTGGCGAGTTTCATCACGGCTCCCATCTGGGCCTTTGAAGTGGCGCCGACTTCTGCAATGACGGCAGCTACAAGGCTGTTAATTTCATCGGCGGAAAGGGGCGCGGGGAGATAAGCCGCGAGGATTTCCGCCTCGGCTTTTTCCCTGGCGGCGAGCTCCGGACGATTGCCTTTTTCAAAGCCCTCGATCGAGTCCTGCCGCTTGTTCATCTCTTTGCGAACCACGGTCAGCGCGGTGGCATCGTCGAGCACGTAATCCATGCCGCCTTTTTCGATGGCGACATTCTTCAGCGCGCTCTTCAGCATCCGAATGACACCGAGGCGTTCCGCCTGTTTTGCTTTCATGGCCTCCTTCAGATCCTGATCGATTTTCGCTTGGAAACTCATTGGGGAGGCAAACCGTAGCGGAAGAGGAAGGGGCCGCAAATTGTTTCGCAACGGCTTTACTGCCGCCTGCGCATCGGGCAGAACCTCGGCGCAATCAATCCAATCAAACACCAACACTACCGAATATGAGCATGGTCCAGGAATTCAAAGAGTTCATCAACAAGGGCAACGTCGTGGATCTCGCCGTGGGCGTGATCATGGGCGCAGCCTTTGGAAAAATCGTCGCCTCCGCGGTCGAAGATCTCATCATGCCGCCGATTGGCAAAGTGCTGGGCAACCTCGATTTTACGAATCTCTACCTTTCGCTGTCGGAGAAGATCACTCCCGGAATGGCTTTGGCCGATGCCAAAAAACTCGGGCCGGTGATCGCCTACGGAAACTTTCTCACCATCGCCATCAATTTCGTCATCGTGGCTTTCTGTATCTTCATGGTGGTGAAAGCCATCAATCGAATGAAGCGCAAGGAAGAGGCGAAACCCGCGCCCGTGGCTGAAGTGCCGGCGGACGTGAAGCTGCTCGCGGAAATCCGCGACTTGCTGAAACAGCAGAGCAGCGGTAAGCCACTTTAACTAATGGCCTGCTGAAAAACCTCCAAACTCGGAGTCATCCTGAGCGGAGCGGAGGCGGAAAGGCGGGCGTAGCATAGTCGAAGGATCCCGTGGAATCGCCAAAGGTGCCCGAAGCAAGCCTCCAGCATCTTTCGCGAAAACCTCGCTCGCAAAATTTCCACGGGATTCCTTCGGCAAGCTCAGGACTGGCTCTTCGACTCCGCACCGCGCCACCTGCGCCCATCGCGGCGCTCCGCTCGGGATGACTGGCCTTGCGGAGGTTTTTCAACAGGCTGCCAAGGCTTCTTCTTCAGCGCCTTGATTTGTCGGCTCAGGTCGCCGCGCGCTTCGTCGAGATAAGCGCGCAGCCCTTCCGCGGAAACGACGAGCGCGCCGAAACTCGTGACCGTTTGCTGTTCCATAAAGTCCGAAGTAGCGACCGTGATTTCGTGACGACCGGCGTATTTCGCGACGAGGCGCTCGACGATTGCGTCGGCGGTTTGTCCAGCGGCGGAGTAGAAAATCTGAATACCACCGGGCGCGCTGTCCTCATTCGCATTTCCCCCTTGCCCATCGAAAACCGCGACGACGCGCACGCCGCTGGCGTCCTGATATTCGGTGAGCAGCTTCACCAACTCATCCCGCGCCGATGCCCCGCGCCGACTGAGCAATTTGCGCAACTCCGGCCACGCAAAGATCACGCTATGACCATCGACGATGAGATAGCGCATCGAAGTGATCGATCCCGAATGACGCGTGAATCGTGAGAGCCCTCACCATTCACGCACCACCGGTTGCCCTTCACTTCACTCCGCGACAGCTTCCGCGGCGACTGGAGCCTTTTCCTTTTTCGGCGCGACCTTCTTCTTGACCGGCTTGGAGATGGCGGCCGCTTTGGCCTTGGCATTTTGTCGCTCGATGTAAGCGAGGCGGCGGCGGCGTTTCTGAACTTTGTTGCTTTGCTGTCCCATAAAAGAAAGGTGTGTTTTTGAGTGGAGGGGAGTGACTACGGGAAGCACCGCGTGCGGTCAATGGGTTTCCCCGTCTGGCGACTCCGAAATGTCACTGGCATATCTGTTGACGCTCCCGCGGAGTGCCTCCATATTCCGCGCCCTTTGCACGCCGACCACTACCAGGACATAGACATGGAACACAACCGAAACATCGCCATCATCGCGCACGTCGATCATGGCAAGACCACCCTCGTCGATCAGCTTCTCAAGCAGGCCGGCACTTTCCGCGCCAATGAAGCGAAGGCCTCTGAGGTCCGCATCATGGACTCGATGGACCTGGAGCGGGAAAAGGGCATCACGATTCGCGCGAAGAACGCCGCATTCAAATGGCACGACTACCACGTGAACATCGTGGACACCCCCGGCCACGCCGACTTCGGCGGTGAAGTCGAGCGCATCATGAAGATGATCGACGGCGTCCTCCTCGTCGTCGATGCCCACGACGGCCCGCAAGCTCAGACCAAGTTCGTCCTCAAGAAAGCGCTTGAAAACGGCGCCAAGCCAATCGTCGTCATCAACAAGATCGACCGCGAAAACGCCCGCCCGCACAAGGTTCTCGATATGGTCTTCGAGCTTTTCATGGAGCTCAATGCCACCGACCTCCAACTCGATTTCCCCGTCATCTACGCCAGCGCCCGCGACGGTTACGCCATGCGCGAGATTCACGAGGAAAGCACCACGATGGAGCCGCTTTTCGAGGCGATCATCAAATACATCCCCGCTCCCGCGAAGAGCGACGTGCAGTATTTCCAGATGCTCGTCTCCAATCTGGACTACTCCGATTACCTCGGGCGAATTGCCTACGGTCGCATCATTTCCGGTCGTGTGAAAGTCGGCGACAGCGTCGTCCTCATCGCCAAAGACGCCCGCCGCGTACGCGCCAACGCCACCGCCCTTTTCGGCCACGTCGGTCTCGCTAAAGTCGAACTCAAGAATGCCAGCGCCGGCGACATCATCGGCCTCTGCGGCTTCGAGGAGGCCTACATCGGCGAGACCATCACCGATACCGAGGAGCGTCTCCCCATTCCGTTCGTCGATATCGACCCGCCCACGATCACGATGAAAATCTGCATCAACGACGGCCCGCTCGCCGGACGTGAAGGCAAGCTCCTCACCGCCCGCCAGGTCCGCGAACGCCTCGTTCGCGAGACTCGCACGAACGTCTCCATCCTCTTCGCCGACACCGACATCGCCGGCCATTTTGAAATCCAGGCCCGCGGCGAAATGCAGATCGCCATCATCGTCGAGCAGATGCGCCGCGAAGGCTTTGAAATCCTTGTCTCCCGGCCCGAGGTCATCTTTCAGCGCGACGAGCAGGGTCACCTCCTCGAACCCCTCGAAACCCTCTACGTCGATGTCCCGAATGAAAACCTCGGCGACATCCTCCAGTCGCTCGCCGGCCGCAAAGCCGACATCACGCACATGGAGCACAACCCCCACAGCGTCACCGTCCAGGCCGTTGTCCCGACCCGCGGCCTCATCGGCTTCGAGACCGACCTCGTGAACTGCACCAAGGGCCACGGCATCATGTCGCACATCTTCAAGGAATACGGCGCGCACAAAGGCGACATCCCAACCCGCAACAATGGCGTCCTCGTCGCCATGGAGCAGGGGATCAGCACTGCCTACAGCCTGGAGACCATCCAGGAGCGTGGCCGCCTCTTCATCGGAGCCCAGGCCGAGGTCTATGAAGGCATGATCATCGGCGAAAACGCCCGCAACGACGACATGCCCGTCAACCCCTGCCGCGCCAAGAAACTCTCCAACATGCGCAGCACCGGCGACGGTAAAGGCGTCAGCCTTTCCCCGCCGCTCGTCATGACGCTGGAGCGTTCCATTGAATACATCGCCCCCGACGAATACGTCGAAGTCACGCCCAAGAGCCTGCGCCTCCGCAAAAAAATCCTCGACGCCAACGGCCGCAAGCGGTCGGTGCAGAAGGTCGGCTAAAAAAGTTGCGGCTGCGACTCGCCGCGCTTTGGTTTACATAGGAGTCGATGCCACTCCACCTCACTCCTCATTCCCGCCGCGAATTCCTGCGGCGCTCAATATTCGCGGGCGCTGGATGGCTCACGATTCCCGCGTTGCGGGCTGCGACGGCGAAATCCGACCCCGATCGTTGGGCGTTGCTTTCTGACCCACACATCGCTGCCGATCCCGCCGCCATCGCTCGCAATGTCCACCTCGCCGATCACCTCCGCGCGGTGACCGCGGAAGTGACCGCGCTCGCCATTCCGCCGGCCGGCGTCTTCATCAATGGAGATTGCGCGCTCGACCGCGGGTTGGCTGGGGATTACGCCACGTTCACCGAGTTGCTGAAGCCGCTCACTGATGCAGGCCTGCCGTTGCACATGACGCTCGGCAATCACGACGACCGCGAAGTTTTCTGGGACGCAATTCAGGACACAAAACCCGCCGTGCTTCCCGTCGCCAGCAAATACGTTTCCATCGTTGAAACACCGCGCGTGAATTGGTTCCTGCTCGATTCGCTGGAAGTGACGAAGCAAACACCGGGGCGCCTCGGCGACGAGCAGCGGGCATGGCTGGCGAAGGCGCTCGACGCCCGCGCTGACAAACCGGCGCTCGTCATGGTGCATCACAATCCCGTCAGCGCCGATGCGGCTAAAAAGAGCGGCCTGCTCGATGCTCCGGAATTCCTCGAAATTCTGCTCCCGCGCCGCCACGTCAAGGCGGTCTTCTACGGCCACACGCACACCTGGCGGCAACTCGAACAGGACGGGCTGCACCTCATCAACCTTCCCGCCATCGCTTATCCCTTCAAGCCGGGGGAACTCACCGGCTGGGTGGATTGCAAGCTGCGCGCCGGCGGTGCGACACTCGACCCGCGCGCTCACGACCAGCAGCACCCCGAGCACGGAAAAGTCGTTGAACTGGCTTGGCGCTGAGTTTTGGTGCCGTCGCTGACTCGCGAGAAAAGGCGACGGATGAATTCTCAACGACTCTCCAGCCGCGTCGCGCTCTGCCTCAATTCCTCCTTCCTCGGCTTCTATGCCCACGGCGGCTTTGTGCAGGCGCTGACAGAACTCGGAGTGCGTCCCGCGGCTGTCAGCGGGGCGTCGGCGGGGGCCTTGGTCGCCGGGCTCTTTGCCGCGGGCGTCACTCCGGCAAGGATGCAGGAACTCTTTAACTCCCCGAAGTTGCCCCGCGCCTTTCGCGAACCGGGCGCGCCCTGGCGCGGCCTCGCCACGCTTGCCAATCTCCGCGGTCACACCGGCGCGGTGCGCGGTGACCGGGCGCTCACGCTCCTCCGCGAGCATCTCGGCGAGCGCCGCATCGAAGATTGCCAGGACCCGCGCCTCGCCCTCTCGATCACCAACCTT
This sequence comes from Chthoniobacterales bacterium, assembly GCA_038240495.1. Classification (GTDB taxonomy): domain Bacteria; phylum Verrucomicrobiota; class Verrucomicrobiia; order Chthoniobacterales; family Chthoniobacteraceae; genus Chthoniobacter. The sequence continues at coordinate 7,492 of JBBSDS010000168.1, forward strand.
TCCCAAGCCCGCTCCGAAATCGCGACCCGCGGTCCGCTCGCCGAAATGATCCTCGCCAGCGGCGCGTTTCCCGGCGTCTTCGCCGCGCGGTCGGTCGAAGGCGATTATCATTGGGACGGCGGCGTCGCCAATCCGCTGCCCTTCGATCACTGGCTCACCGACCCGGAAATCGACACCATCCTCATCCACATCGTCGCCAATCCCGAGGAATTGGCCGTCCGCCGCCAGCCCGGTCCGCTGCGCATGTCGGGCGCGGTCAATCTTTCGCATCAGATCATCTGCGACGAGCTCCTCCGGCTGAAAACCGAACTCGCCAGCCATGCGGGCAAACGCCTGATCTTCCTGCGCACGCTGGCCCCGCGCCCGCGACTTTGGAACCCCGTGAAAGTCGGTGCGCGCTGCTTTGAAATCGGCCAGGCGACAGTCGCCGAAAACCGCACGGTGCTCGCGGAACTGGCGACTTGACGGAGCCGAAGTGATCCTTTAGTCACCGCGCTCCAAGTGATGCCCACGCAACCGATTCCACAGCAGGAAACTCTTGAACAGCAACTAATCCAACTGGTTAGCGAGCGCCTTTTGGAAACTCAGCCCGGCTTCGATGCCGACAGCAATCTCTACGATTCGGGTCTCGATTCCATGGCCATCATGCAGCTGCTCATCCTCATCGAAGAAGAGTATGGAGTCGCCTTGCCGGACGGGGAGCTGACCAAACAAAACTTTAGCACTGTGCGTCGCGTCGCCGGGCTCATCCGCGCGCGCGCAGCCACCGCGGAGGGTTAATGGCCGGCGGGGCGAGAGGCGTGGCGCGTGTGCCCGTCCAGGTGGCGGATTGTTTTTTGCTGGCGCACGACGATTTCATGCGCCGGACGGGGCAGGGAAGTCACGTCAGCCAGTCGATTGTCGTGCTCGACCGCGTGCCGGATGTTGCCCGCCTTCGTCCGGCATTGGAGCGCCTTGTGCAGAAGCATCCGCTGCTCGTCGGGCGGTTGCGTCGCGATTGGAAAACGTGGCTGCCGTATTGGGAAGTGCCGGAACCACCGGTGCGCGGATTGCCGCTGGGTCTTTGGCGCGAAAGTGGCGGACCTTCGGCGCTCGCGGAGGCGCGAGGGGTGGCCGATGGCATGGAGCAGCTCCAGCGGATTTTGACCGAGCCGTTGGCCGCGGATTTCAAGGCGCGCATCGATGTCGTCGAGCGGCGCGATGGAAGTTGCATCGTCGCGCTTTCGTGGTCGCATCTGCTCATCGATGGAAAAGGTGCGGAACTTCTCCTCGCGGAAATCGCGCGTCTTTGCGACGGTATTGATGAGCCCTGCGACGGAAAGGAAATCGCTCGGCCCGCGCTGTCGTTCAAAGAGCGGATCGCGAAGACCAAGGCCGCCGTTTATCGCCTCGAAGATCTCGCGAAAATCGGTGCGCCGTCGCTCTGCGGGCCGAAGCCTCGGCACGGGCGCGGTTACTATCAGGTTCTCACGCTCACGCCGGAGGATTCGACGCGACTTACGCAGCGTGTCGAGCAGATGGTCGGCGGCCTTTTCCCGATGACATTTTACGTCGCCTGCACCGCCCGCGCCCACGATCGCGTCTTCCGGCACCGCGGGCGCGAGCCGCGCGGGTACGTGGCCAGTGTGCCGGTGCAGACGCGCAAACGCGGCGCGCGTGGCCCGCTCTTTCACAATCAGGTTTCGATCTTCTTTTTCAGCGCGCTCCGCGAGCACCTCGGCACCATCGAAGCGGCGGCGGCGGCGATGAAACAGCAGTTTGCCGAGATGACGCGCGCGCGGCTCGACGAGTCGTTTCTCGCCGTGCTCGAGATGATGATGCGGCTGCCGGCGTGGATGTTCATGCGCGTCGTGCGCTGGCAGTTCAAAGGTGAGATCGCCTCGTATTTTCACTCGCACACCGGCGTTTTTGCGCCGGAGTTGACGACGTTTGCCGGCGCGACTGTGACCAATGGTTACCACCTGCCGTGTCTCGGCACACCGCCGGGCACGGGCCTGTTTTTTTGCGAACGTGGCGGTCGGGCAAATATCACGCTGACCTGGCGCGAAGGCTGTCTGACCGATGAGGAACGCGCGGTGATGCTCGCGCAGGTCATGGAGGATTTGTTCGGCGAACCACGCCCCGACTTGCTCCATGGATTGTGACGTCCTCATCGCCGGCGGCGGCAGTGCTGGTCTTGCTGCCGCGATTGCATCCGCTCGGCTCGGTGCGAAGACGGTGCTCGTCGAGAGACACGGCGCCCTCGGCGGAATGGCGTCGATCGCGCTCGTACATTCGATCTGCGGCCTTTACCGCCTGACCGATGGCAGCGGCCCGCCGCCGCCCGCAAATACAGGCTTCGCGAGCGAATTCGCCGCGCGCCTGATCGCCTCGGGTGGGACTCTCGGCCCCTTGCGGATGGGCCGGGTGGACGTGTTGTTGCAGCGCCCGACGGCCTTTGCGCAGCTCGCCGATGTGCTCGTTCGCGAGACGCCTTCGATGACGGTGCAACTGCACACGGAGATCATTGCGGCGGGCGAAACGGTGACGCTTTCATGCCGCGGTGTGCAGGAAGTCATTCACCCGCGGGTGGTCGTGGATGCGACCGGCGACGCCGTGCTCGCCGCGTTGCGAGGCGCAGCCTGCGAAATGGAAAGCGTGTCCCGGTTGCAACGTCCCGCTTTCATTTTTGCACTCGCCGGTGTCGCGGCTGCGGCGCTCGCGGATGAGGCGCGGCTTCGCCTCGCGCAGCGGATTGCCCAGGCGGTCAAGGCGGGAACGCTGTCAGCATCAGCACTCGGCGTGCATGTGCGTGGCAGCGGGCAGGTGGGCGAAGCTTTCGTCACCATCGATCTCGAGGGCGGCGCGGATTTCGATCCGCTCGATCCGGCCTGCCTCACCCGTTTGGAAATGGAAGGGCGAGAACTCGCGGCGCATCTCGCGAAGTTTTTTCGCGCAGAGGTGGCCGGTTTTGCCGGCTGTTACATCGCGGCCTGGCCGGGCCGGGTGGGAGTGCGCGAGAGCCGGCGGATTGTCGGGCGTTATCGGATCGAAACCACGGACATCGAGCAAGGCGCGCAATTTCCAGACGCCGTCGCTTTCGCCTCGTGGCCAATGGAACTCCGCGAGACCGCG
>JBBSDS010000169.1:0-10595 GCA_038240495.1 Chthoniobacterales bacterium
ATCGAAAAAATGTGGAGCAAAATCAAGGCGCTGCTGCGCCGCACCGAGGCCAGAACCCGCGAAGAACTTCTGGATGCCATCGCCAAAGCCCTCCAAGCCTTCACCCCCAAGGATGCCATGGGGTGGTTTGCCTCTTGCGGCACAGTTTTTTGTAAAATGCTCTAGGCCAGATCTGGCCGCCCCACGGCGTGGTAAACGAATCCGAACTCCCGCATCATGATGGGATCGAGCAGATTGCGGCCATCGAAAATGAGCGGCGTATGCATCCGCGTCTTCACCTCGGCAAAATCCTGATTGGCAAACTCTTTCCATTCGGTAGCGATGATCAGGGCTTCCGCATCCTGCACGGCATCGAGCGGGGTTGGCGTGAGTTTCACCTTTTCGGGGTCGATGAGTTTCCATTCCACGGCCTTCTCCGCACCTTTCGGATCATAGGCGGTGACGTGGGCGCCTTCCCCGGCGATCCGATTGACGAGTTCGATGGCGACGGAGTTTCGCACGTCGTCGGTGTCGGGCTTGAAGGTGAGTCCCCAGACGGCGATCTTCTTATCCTTCAAGACCCAGAGCGATTCGCGGAGCTTCGAAATGAAACGGTCGAGCATGCTCTCGTTGATGCGCTCGACTTCTTCGAGAAGCTTGAACGGGGTGCCGAGCTGTTTGCTGATGGCGATGAAGGCCTTCACGTCTTTCGGGAAACAGGAGCCGCCATAGCCGAGGCCGGCGTTGAGAAAATTGCGGCCGATGCGCTTGTCCATGCCGATGCCGTCGGCGACCATTTCCACGTCGGCGCCGCTGGCTTCACAGATCGCGGAGACGGCGTTGATGTAGCTGATCTTGAGGGAGAGGAAGGAATTGGCAGCGTGTTTGATCAACTCGGCGCTGTTCACGTCGGTCACGAGGATCGGCGCGCGGAAGGGTTCATAAACCTGCTTCATCAAGTCGGTCGCGCGCTGGCTGGCGGAGCCGATAACGACGCGGTCGGGGTTCATCAAGTCGGGCACGGCGCAGCCTTCCCGAAGGAATTCGGGATTGCTGACGACATCGAATTCCGCGCTCTTGTTATAGCGCTTGATGGTGTCCGCAACTTTCTCGCCAGTCTTCACTGGGACCGTCGATTTATCGACGATGACGCGGTACTCATTCGGTTTGAGAACGCCGGCGATTTCCCGCGCGACGCGTTCGATATAGGTGAGGTCCACGCTGCCGTCGGCCTGCGGTGGCGTTGGGACGGCGATGAAGACGATTTGAGAGTGATCGACTCCGTCTTCAATCGAGTTGGTAAAGCGCAGGCGCCTCGAGGCGACGTTGCGATGGACGAGGTCTTCCAAGCCCGGCTCGTAAATCGGAATTTTTCCGGCCTGAAGCGCGTCGATTTTCCGCTGGTCGTTGTCCACGCAGACGACGTGATGACCAACTTCGGCAAAGCAAGCGCCGGAAACGAGGCCGACATAGCCGGAGCCAATGATACAAAGATCCATTTTTCTAGGTGTTGGGGATTTAGGGCTGAAGTCACCGCACCAGCAGCTTTATGCGCCCAGCCGGAGACGGAAGAGGGCGGGGATTAAGAGCGACCCCCTCCGTTGGCGCAAGCAAAACGGTGCGGAATCAGATGGGGCTCAGCGGCTCTTGCCGCTGCCGGTGCCGCCAATCAGGGTGCTGGGGTCGAGGGACACGGGCAGGCGCACGCCGGGCAAATCCTTGAGCGTGAAGTTGAGAATCACGCCGTACTGATATTTTCCGTTACCATTGTCGCCGATGGCCACTCCGAGAGATGCCACCCAGCTTGAGAGGTCGCGATGGATGGTATAAGTCTGGCCTTGCAGAAGGTTTTCGCTGAACTCGTATTGCTCGGCAAAACTGAATGCCCAGTTGTCATTGATGCGCAGATAGCCACCGAGGCTGCCGAGGTTGCTGTTGGGGAATTGCAGGTTTTTGTTGAGGTAGCGGTTCCCGATACTCAGGCTCACGTTTTCGTTGAGGAGGAATGAGAGGCTGGAGTTGACTTCGGTAAAGCCGGAATCGAGAAGCGGGATCTGAGAATCGACACGGAGGCTGACCCAAGGCAGGGGTGTGAAGCGCAGGCGGTTATAGACGTTCGAGAAGGTGCCGGTATCCGAAAGGGCGCTCGCGTTGCCATAGTCGGGACGCTCGCCGTAAACATCAAAAAATGTATCCAACGTGAACCAATTGATCGTGTAGTTATCGCGGCGCGTCTGGAGGCTGTTGCGCACGCCAAGACGGACGAGGGACCAGTTATCCAGGCTGTCGATGGCATTGAACTGTGGAAAGTCGATGGGTGGCAATTGCGTGGACCGAGTGTAGCGATCGAATTGCAGAATTTCGTCCGGGTTTTGGTTCGTATAGACGTATGACCCGTTTAAGTAGGGTTGGACGACGTGGCGAAGTCCATCAAGACCGACGGCCCGCGATTGGACGCTTTCAAAAGCGCGGGAAAACTTGAACGACATTTCCAGCCCAGCCGTGACCGCCGCCCGAAAAAGCCCGCCGTTTTCCTGCAGATTCTCTTCCGTCTTTTGCGTGGTCGTCGTCGTCGTGACGGGCAGACCATCGGGCCCGATTTTGGTCTGCGTTGTGGTGACGTTATTAATCGTCTCCTGGGTAAAGCCGCTCTTGCTGTAATAGGTCGCGCGGGCTCCGATATGAGGATTGACGGACAACCAGCCGAAATAAGTGCCGGGCCGACTGAGCTGATGGTAGGTGTCGGCACGGAAAGAATCGTAGTCGGGAAAGAGCGAGTCTTTGGCGAAAACGCGCTTGTATTCCCCGATGCTCGAGTCGCTGTCGTAAAAAAGCGGCAGGTTGAAAATGGGTTGCCGTTTGATGTCGAGGGCGAGCTCCGGCAGTTTCTCCGAGCCGTCAAACTGGTCGTTGATTTGTTTGCGCGCCATCAGGATGGCGGAATAGTTTTCGTTCCACTTGGTCACCGCGATGAGGTTGTCCGGATTCGGATTTTCGCGGAACGTCGCTTGCTCGAAGTCCTGAAGGAACCGTTTGTCGCTCAATTTATTGATATTGATCGTCGTGTAGATGTCTTCAGTCAGGTAGGTGCGGTCCTGAAGAGTGACGCGGTAGCGACTGGGGTCAATGGGTTCGCGCCTGAGGGCGGTCTTGTTTGTCCCGGGGGTTGAGTCGTCGATATAGTAGCTGAGGAAACGGCCCCAATTTTCGCCGTGCTTGACATCCCGCTCCTTCGCCTGGTCCTTGGTCTCGGTCGCTTGGGCGAAGTGGGACGCCACGCGCTTTTCCGCGCCCCAGCGCGCTTCGAAGCCGACACCCACGCCGCGGGTGGCATAAAGGTCCAGCCGGAATCGACCGGAAACGCCCTCGGTCAGGGGGAAGGTCGTTTGTGTCAGCAGATAGGCACCCCAGACGCTGGCGTAGCCGGGCGTAAAGGTGAAACTCGTATCTTCATTGAGCGATTGGTAGAGGTAGGGGTACCAGAAAACCGGAGTGCGCCCCACGTAGAGCTTGACGTTGGAGAAGATAACGCGGTCGTGCGGATAGATGCGCACGGTCTTGGCGCGCAGGTAGTAATCCGGTTTCGAGGAATCGCTCGTCGTGAAGATGCCGTCTTTGACGAGGTAGGCGTTGCTTCCCAAGGTCGAGAGCGATTCACCTGCGAATTGGAACGGAAGCGTTTCGCCGCGGAAATCGGCGGTATTCAGAATCTTGGTTTCGAGATTGTAGAGCGCCCGCTCGGCGGTGAAGAGGTGGCCATCCTTGTAAATCCGGACGTTTCCCGTGAGGAGCACGTCCCGGGTGTCGGGATTGTACTGGGCGTAATCGCAGTAGATCGACGTGGCACCGTAGCGGATGATCACGTTCTGCTCGGCGATGGCGAGGCCGCTCTCCATGCGAGTGGATTCCGAGGTGATCTCGATGGGCAGGTCGCTAAAGTTGCCGAATTGCGCCGACGCTCCGGAAAGACCGATTAAAAATAGTGCGAGCGCAGACAGCAGTCGTTTCATGCAAGGCGGCGAAACTACCGGAGGCTTTGGAAGCTTGCCAAGGGAAAAGGCGGCTGCGGTCGAGAGTGCTGGGGACTCAATCCCCATAGCCGAGGGGGTTCTTCACGTGCCACGCCCACGCGCTTTCGATGATCCGGTCGATTGACTGGTAGCGCGGCTGCCAGCCGAGTTCCCCGTGGATTTTTTCCGAGGCGGCGATGAGCCGGGCTGGATCGCCAGCGCGGCGGGGTTGTTCGACGACGGCGATTTTTTTCCCCGTCACCTGCTCGCAGGTGGCGATGATCTCCCGGACGCTCGTCCCGCCGCCGGTGCCGAGATTGTAGAAAGCGCTCCGGGATGCGCCGAGGGCGAGCATGTGCGCCTGGGCGAGATCGACGATGTGGATGTAGTCGCGAATGCACGTTCCGTCGGGCGTCTCGTAGTCGGTCCCAAAAATTTGCACATTCTCTCTTTGGCCGAGGGCGACCTTGAGCACGTTTGGGATCAGGTGGGTCTCGATGCGGTGGTCTTCGCCGTAGCGCTCGGTGGCTCCGGCGGCATTGAAGTAGCGCAGGGCGACGAACTTCAGGCCGTGAATCTCGTCGTACCAGCGCAGGATTTTTTCAAAGATGAGCTTCGATTCGCCGTAGGGATTGATGGGGCGCTGTGGGAGCGTCTCGTCGATCGGCACTCGGTCGGGCGGGCCGAATGTGGCGCAGGTCGAACTGAAGACGAATTTTTTCACGCCGCACGCGATCATGGCATCGAGCAAATGCAGACCGCCCGAGACGTTGTTGCGGAAATACTTCGAGGGATTTTCCATCGATTCGCCGACGAGCGCATTTGCCGCGAAGTGCATGACCGCGTCGGGCCGCGTGTGCTCCATGGCGTCGCTGATGTCGCAGTCCTTCTGGAGATCGCCGACGATCAACTCGGCGCGGGGATCGACCGCTTTGCGATGCCCCTCGGTGAGATTGTCGAAAACCGTGATGGTGTGCCCGGCGTTCAGGAGTTGCTCGACGCAAAGACTGCCAATATAGCCGGCACCACCGGTGACGAGGATTTTCATTCGCGGAGGGTTTACCGGCAGAAGGCACGGGGCGCAACGCTGGAAAGGGGTAGTGCCCGCGGCACGTCGTCCTCGTCCTCGTTGTCGTTCTCGTCCACGAACCCTTGCGCAATTTCGAGGACGAGAACGAGAACGAGGACGACATGCCGCGCTCCAGAGTTACGCTTGCGCGAAGACCGCCGACCCCTCAGCCTCGGGCGTTTTTGCGCATGTTGAAAACGTATCTTGCTGTGATGCTCGGTGGAGCGCTGGGCAGCGGCCTGCGCCTGTGGATTTCCGGAGCCATGGCGGCTAAATATGGGATGGCTTTTCCTGTCGGCACTCTCGCCGTGAACGTCGCGGGCAGCTTCATCATTGGTATCCTCGGTGTGATGGCTGGGCCGGGTGGGTTGTTGCGCGGCTCGCTCCTTACTCAGCAGTTTCTGATCGTTGGAATTCTCGGGGGATTCACGACCTTTTCCGCGTTCAGTCTGCAAACGCTCGATTTGTATTTGGCCGACCAGGGATTTCGCGCTGTCTTGAACGTGCTGTTTTCTGTCGGACTGTGCCTGCTCGCCGTCTGGCTCGGGCACGTCCTCGCGATGGCCTTCGATCAACGCTGATTGAAGGTCAGTCCGCCAGCGTGCAGCGTCCGCCGGAGCGATGTGCGCCGCTGGCATTTTCGAGCGCGAATTTGACGCGGACTGTGCCACTTGCGGAATCGGTGACGGGACTGACGAACTCCACAGTCGCCGGTGCTTTGCCTTTCTCGTCGAGGAGTTGGAGTTGGGCTGTGGCGCCGACTTTGAAGGTCGCGGCGCGAGCCGGCGCAAGGAAGAGATTGACGAGCAGCTTGTCCACCTGGACGACCGTCAGGACGTGTGGATTTGCGGCGGAGACCGCTTCGCTCGGGTCGCGTTTCACTTCCGTCACGATCCCATCGACAGGCGAACGCATCGTGCGCGTTTCAATCTGCGCTTCGATTTTGCGGACCTGCGCTTCCTTGATCGTGGCATCCGTGCGGGCCTTGTCGAGTTCCTCGGGAGTCGAGCGATTGGCGGCGGCGAGTTCTTCGAGGCGATGCTTGCGGGTGGCCTGGAGTTTGGCTTCGGCTTGGGCGATGTCGCGTTCGGCCTGGAGCGCAGCAATGTCGAGCCTTGCGAGCACTTGGCCCTTTTTCACGATGGCCCCTTCTTCGACCAGGATCTCGGCGATCACGCCCATCTCGCTGGCGGAAACGGTGATCGTTTTATACGGCTCAGTGTAGCCGAGGATCGTGGGCTCGTCGGCAGGAGCGGAAAAAACATTCAACGTCCAACATCCAACGCTCAACATCCAACGAAGCAGTCGCGAGCGCGCGGCGGTCGGGAAGGGAAACGTTGAGTGTTGAGCGTTGGACTTTGGACGTTGGACGTTCATTGGCGCGTTAGAGAGCTTGTTTGAGTTCGTCGAGCCAGCGGTGATGCTCCGCGAGCGCGCGGCGCTGGGCGCGATCGGCGGCTTCCACCTTCCGCTGCGCGCGGTGAAAATGCGCCGTGAATTTTGGCGGGAGCTCGCCGTTGTTGTCCCCCCCGGATTTGGCGAGGCGGTCGGCGAGGGCGGGCGCGTGACGTTGGAGGAGGTCGTCTTCGAGGCTCAGAAAAAACTGCGCGCTGCCGGGCTGGCCCTGGCGCGCGGCGCGGCCGATGAGCTGCCGATCGATGCGCGCGCTCTCGTGGCGTTCGAGACCGATGACGTGCAAGCCCCCGGCGCGCCGGCTTTCCTCGGGCACGGGGATGTGCGCGCCGCGTCCGGCCATGTTGGTGGCAATGGTGATCGTCTGCGGTTGTCCGGCCTGCTCGATGATCGCGGCTTCGCCGGCGTCCTGCTTGGCATTGAGCACGCGAAACGGGATGCCGAGTGGAATCAAGACTTCGACGAGCGCCTCGCTGTTTTCGATGGTGCGTGTGCCGATGAGAATGGGCTGCCCGCTCGCATGCCGCCTGGCGACTTCATGGGCCACGGCGGCGTGCTTGGCCGCACGGGTGGCGAAGACGCGATCGGGCAGGAGAGTCCGCTGCGATGGCCGGTTCAGAGGCAGAACGAACGTGCGCAATCGGTAGCAGTGGCGCAATTCAGCCGCGGCTTCGGTCGCGGTTCCGGTCATGCCGCAGACTTGACCGTAGAGCTGGAAATAGGCGGGCCGCGAAATCGTGGCCTCCGAAATATTTTCCTCGGTGATGGTGACGCCTGCACGCGCTTCAACGGCCTGGTGCAAGCCATCGCTCCATGTGCGATCGGGGCAGAGTCGGCCGGTGAATTCATCCACGATCATCGCGCGATCCTCGGCGACGACGTAATGCACGTCGCGGCGGAGATGATGGCGGACGTGAAGCGCGCTCTCGATGTATTGGGGCCAAAGGCGACGGAGCTGGCCGAGGGCGGCGTCGGTCAGTTGCGCCAGCGCGTGCTTTTCACCCGCAGGCGTGAGGATGAGCCGCGGGCTGTGCGCTTCGCGTTTGAAATCCACGCCGAGTTTGAGCTGCTCCGCGACATCGCGAGCGAGCTGATAAACCTCCGGCGTGGCGCTGGGCTGCTTCGCTCCGACGGCGATGATCAGCGGGCTGCGAGCCTCGTCGATGAGCACGCTGTCGGCTTCGTCGATGACCGCAAAGGCGTGGCCGCGCTGGACGACGGCGGCGTGCAGCGGCGTGCGGCGGAGCAGGATTTCGTGAAAGTGGGGCTCGGTGCGGCCGGCGTTGCGGAGAGCGAGCTGATCGCGCAGGTAGTCGAAGCCGAATTCGGTGCCGACGCCGTAGGTCACATCGCAGGCGTAGGCGGCGCGCTTGGCCGATGGGCTCTCGCGCTCGCGCAGCAGGCCGACGCTCAGGCCGAGCCGCTCGAAGGCCGGTTCCGCAAATTCCCAATCGCGCTCCGCGAGGTAGGAATTCACGGTGGCGACGTGCGCGCCGCGTCCGCGCAGGGCAAAACAAAAAGCGGGGAGCAGTGCGGCGAGCGTCTTGCCTTCACCGGTCGCCATTTCGGCGAGTGCGCCATCGGCCAGTGCGAGCCCGGCGAGGAGTTGGACATCGTAGGCAGCGAGACCGTGCGTTCGCTCGACGCTCGTCGCGATCAGCGCGATGGCATCGGCGGAAAATTCCGGTCGCAGTTTGCCGTGGCGGCATTCCTGGCGGAGGGCGGCGGCACGCTCGAGCAGCCGGGCGTCGGACTCCTCCGCCCAAAGTGCGAGGCACGCGCGCACCTGGGCGAGCGCGGCCCGCGAGGACTGCGCCGCGCGGCGGGTGCGAACTCCCGGCAGCAAGTCAAACGAGAAGAGCATGGTGCGCGCTATCTGGCGGCCTTGCCGTCCCGCGCGCCTCTTTCAAGGAGAAGCTGCGGCAGACCCTTCTCACCCTTTGAGCGCACGATGCCGATGTCGGAGTAGGCGAGCAGGCTGCCCTTGGCCCGTTGGAGGTTGACGATGGCGATCTGGTAATTGGCGGCAGAGCGAATGAATTCCTCCTCGGCGACGGAGCGTCGGTCTTGCGCGTCGAGCACCGTGTCGAGGTAGGTCGAGACCTGCGCTTCATCGCGCAGTTCCTGGAGCGAGCGACGGGCCGTGAGCGTTTCGAGATCCTCGGTAAAAGCGCGCACGGCTTCGTATTTTGCCTGGGTCTCGCGATAGGCGGTGCCGACTTCGCGGGCGCTGACTTTCACTTCGAGGAGAACGGTGTCGATCGCGGTCTTGATCTGGTTGATCTGCTGCCGCGTCTCCAATTGCCGCCGCTCGAGATGCGCGCGGGCAATATTGTTTTCCAGCGGAAAGGAAAGGACGAGACCAGCGCCATAGCCGGGTCCGCCCTGATTGTACTGCTTGCCGTAAGCGTCGTTGACGTCGCCTGCGCTGAGCGAGCCGAGCGAACCCTGAAGGACGAGGTTCAGCTCGGGCAGGAGTTCGTTGCGCGCCATGTTCTGGCGTATCGTCGCGGCCTTGAGTTGGAGAAAGGCCTGGTTGATTTCCGGGCGGTTGCGGAGCGCGGCGTAGGAGGCTTGCTGGGCATCGACGGGCGAGGCGGAGAGCATGAGGCGATCGGCGGGAATCAGCTCGGTGTCTGGCGCGTTGAGCAGCTCGGGGTCGCTGGTCAGCGCGCGGAGGCGGTCCTGGGCATTGCGGACCGCGGCTTCGGAGCGGACGAGATCGCTGCGGCGCGAGGCGAGCGCGCTCTGGGCGCGGAAGAGCTGCGATTTCTGCGCATCGACCTGCTGGCGTGCGCGCAGCTCGTCGGTGATGTGGCCGGTCTCCTCGACGAGGTGAGCCTTTTGCAAATAGGTCACGCGGGCGGCGTAGAGCGCCCAGTAGGTGCGCGTGATCTCGAGCAGGTGCGACTCGCTCTGGCGGATGAATTCGCTCATCGCGACATCGGAATCGAGCTTGGCAATCTGAATGATCGAGCGGTTGTAAGTGGTGCCAGCGCCCTTCAGCAGCGGCTGCACGATGGAGAGCGTGACCGTCGCCGTGGATTGCGGGTCGGGCACGAAATAGATCGAGTTGTTGTCGGTGTGCCCGATTTTCTGGGAGAGCGTGACTTCGGTCCCGGTAATGAATTTTTTCTTCGCGCCGGCCTCGAAACTCCACTGGTCCTGCTTGAAGCGGCTGGCGCCGCCAGTGGTCAGCGTATTACCGACGGGATCGTTGGTGTGATCGAATTTTCCGGAGAGGAACGAATTCGTGTCGAACGCGCCTTTCGCTTCCTGAATGCCGGTTTCGCGAATCAGCGGCAGGTCGCTGAAGACCTGGATTTGTTTCGAGTTGCGGAGGGCGCGTTCGTAAAGATTGCCAACGGTCAGCGTCTGCCGCGGGCCGCTATTCCCGATCGCCGCCCGCTGGCCGCGAATCCACCACGGCGCGAAATCGGCCGGGACTTTTGCCGGGGAGGAGTCTTTCACGAAAGTCCGAGGCTTGGCCGGGATTCGGGCGATCTGACTTTCGTAACCCGAAAGATCAAAGCCAGCGGGAGTTTCGGAGGTTTCTGCGGAGGTAATTCTGGATGGGTCACAAGCCGTGATCGCGGCCGCGAAAACTGCGAGAAGTTGGCGTCGAGAGATTCTCATACTTGGGAAGCTGGAAGCTGAAATGAAGGGTTGGGCAGAACCCGTCTAAGCAAGGGCGAGGCCAACTTTAAAAATACTTAAGTGTGGGCACGTATCTCGCTGTGAACTTAGGTGCGCAGCAGGGAGGAGGTCCGCCCGGACAGCCTTTCCTTAGGCGCACCAATCCAGACCGCCCGCTTTTTTCCGACCCAGCCGTCCACCGAATCCGCATATGCCTCGCCGCGAACTCCTGCTCGAAACTTTTGAAGACCGCATCCTGTGCAGCGTCAGCATGCCCGTGGATGCCGCTACCGATCCCAACAAAGAGGGCGCAGCCGCCGCCTCCGCCCCAGTGGCCGCGACCACCGACGCCACCGTGCCAATACCTGCCGCCGACCCCGCAGCCGCCGCTAGCGCGGCGGCCCCGGCGACCAGCAGTGCCGCGCCAGCCGCGGACGCTACGGCCCAGCTTACCGACGCCCAGCGCGCGGCGATCAAGTCCGTCGTGC
>JBBSDS010000170.1:0-10572 GCA_038240495.1 Chthoniobacterales bacterium
CCCGTGGGTGCGTGCGTCGGCATGCGTGGAGCGCGGGTGAAGAACATCGTCCGCGAATTGAACAACGAGAAAGTGGACATCATTCGCTGGAGCGCCGACGTGAAAGATTTCGTGCTCGAAGCGCTCAAGCCCGCAAAGATCAAGAGCGTGACCCTCGACGAAGGGAAAAAGACCATTCAGATCAAAGTCGATGAGGATCAACTCTCGCTCGCCATCGGCAAGCGTGGCCAGAACGCGAGGCTGACTTCGCGCCTCACTGGCTGGGACATCAATATCGAACAGGACAAGACCGCCATCGAAGTCGTCCAAGGCAAGAAAGAGAGCGCCGCCCACGCCTTTGCCGCCGTCTTGAATGTGACGCCCGAAGTAGCCCTCAAGCTGGTGAACTCCGGCATGAACAGTGTCGAAGTCATCGCCACCGGCAGTGAACCGCAGGATATCGCCGACGTGCTCGGATTGAGTCTCGATGAAGCTACGGCCATTCATAACGCCGCGCGACAGGAGTACGAAAAAAACATGGCCCCGGCGAAGTAGCCATGAAGACCAAATTCCCCAAAACTTTTGATGCCAACCAAGACGACCCACAAACCGAGCGCGAAGAAAGCCGACGACACCAAGCCGTCGAAGCCCGCACCCGCGACGAAATCGACTGCCAAGCCCGCCGCTCCTGCGGCCAAGAGCAAGGCTGAAGCTCCGGCCGAACCGGCGGCTCCCAAGGAAACGGTTTCGCTGATCGATGCGAAACCGAAGGTGAAACGGACCCGGACGGCAGCCGAGCTCGAGCACAAACCGTTCGCACGCATTCCGATCTCGCGGATTTTGGAGCCGGAGGCTCCCAAGGCGCCCGCTCCTGTAGTGGAGACCCCGGCAGTTTCCGGTGGATCAACGGCCGAAGACGCCGGGCAGATTCCGTCCATCGGCGCTGTGGAATCCGGAGCGGTCAGCGACGAAAAAATCATCCATCTCAAACCGCCCTTCACCGTCAAGGATCTGGCCACGGCCATCGGGGTAAAGCCTTTCCAGATTATCGGCGAATTGATGGAGATGAATATCTTCGCGTCGATCAATCAAACGATCGAGAGTGACATCGCTACGAAGGTCTGCGCGAAGCACGGCTTCACCTTTGAGAAGGAAAAGCGCAAGGAGGGCGGCGGTGTCCACAAGCCGGAACCGCAAAAGGCACCGCCGAAAGTACCCGAAAAACCGAAGGCGGATGAACTGCAGTTCCGCCCGCCGATCGTGACTTTCATGGGCCACGTCGATCACGGGAAAACGACGCTGATGGATGCGATCCGCAAGAGCCGCGTCGCGGCAGGCGAAGCCGGCGGCATCACGCAGCACATTGGGGCTTACTGCGTGACCCACAAAGACCATCGCATCACCTTTCTCGATACTCCCGGTCATGCTGCCTTCACGGCTATGCGGGCCCGCGGAGCAAACGTCACCGACATTGTCGTCCTCGTCGTGGCGGCCGACGACGGCATCATGCCGCAGACGCTCGAAGCGCTCAGCCACGCCCGCGCGGCCAAGGTCAAGATCATCGTGGCAATCACCAAGATCGATGTTCCCGGCGCCAATCTCGACAAGGTCAAAGGACAGCTTCAGGAGAAGGGGCTCGCGGCAGAAGACTGGGGCGGCGAGACCGGAATTTGTCCCGTCGCGGCGCCCAAGGGACAGGGCGTGAACGAACTTCTCGACCGCATTTTACTTGAGTGCGAAATGCTCGAACTCAAAGCCAGTTCGCAGCAAACGCCGCGCGGCACAGTGATCGAAGCTCAAGTCGAGCAAGGCCGTGGCCCGACCGCAACTGTGATCGTCCGCATGGGCACGCTGAAAATCGGCGACGCTTTTATCTGCGGCTCCTACGACGGTAAAGTGAAGTCGCTAATCGACGATTCCGGCAAGCCATTGAAGAGCGCCGGTCCTTCGACGCCGGTAAAGATCCTCGGCTTTTCAGGACTGCCGAATGCCGGCGACGAACTGGTCGTCATGGAAAACGAACGCGTCGCCAAAGTACTGGGCACCGAGCGTCAGGCCGACTTGCGCATGAATAAGCTGGGCACGCCGCAGCGAGTGACGCTGGAGAATCTTTTCGCCAGTCTCGCGGAAGGGCAGAAAAAGAAGCTCTTCGTGGTCCTCAAGGCCGACGTTCAAGGCTCGCTCGAAGCGCTCGAAACTTCACTCGGCCAAATCGATAGCAAGAAGATCGATCTCGAGATCGTGCATGGTGCAGTCGGTCCGATCAGCGATTCCGACATTCTCCTCGCCTCCGCTTCAAACGCCATTGTCGTCGGCTTTAACACCAAGGTCGAGAATACCGCCGCGAACACCGCGAAGCGCGAGAACGTTCAGATCAAGCTCTACTCGATCATCTACGAACTCATCGATCAGATGAAGGAGGCAATGGCTGGGATGCTCGATCCGGAGACTCGCGAATCCGTCATCGGTCATGCCGAAGTCAAAAAAGTCTTCGAGCTTTCCAAGGGACTCGTTGCGGGTTGCGCCGTTACCGATGGTCGCATCGCGCGCTCCGGTCGGGCTCGCGTGCTCCGCGGCAAGCAGCCGATCTACGATGGCGGGCTCGCTACGTTGCGCCGCTTCCAGGACGATGTGAAAGAAGTCCGCAGCGGCCTCGAATGCGGCATCAAGCTCGGCGATTTCACCGAATATGAACCCGGCGACATCATCGAGTGCTACACGCTCGAAAAGGTTGCGCAAAAGCTGTGAGGCAGAAGTTGGGAGTTGGGTTGAGAGTTGAGTGAAGCGCCGGTTCTGGCGCAGCGCCCGACTCCAATCGGGTCTCTCAACCTTCAACGATCAACCACCAACTTCCCATGAAGCATCGTCTCGAACGAGTCAATGAGTTGATCCGGCGCGAGCTGAGCGAACTGATCAATCGCGAGGTCACGTTTCAGGCCGCACTCGTCACGGTGCAGCAGGTGGACATCACGCCCGATCTGAAACACGCCCACGTCTTCGTCAGCGTCATCGGCAGCGAGCCGGAAGCCAAAGCCGCGATGGCTAAGCTGCACAGCAGCCGCGCCTCGTTGCAGCAACTGCTCTCCAAGCGCGTCGTGTTGAAATTCACGCCGCATCTCCATTTCAAACTCGACGAGTCCATCGAGCGAGGCACGCGCATCATCAACCTCCTTGAACAGATCGACATTCCGCCCGACGAGCCGGAGGCGACCGATGAGCCCGATGAGCCCGATGAAAAATAACTGCGCGCTCGCCGAGATCGCGGATGTCCTGAAATCGCGGCAGCGTTTCGTAGTCATGAGTCACGCGCGGCCCGATGGCGATGCCCTCGGCTGCACGCTCGCGATGGCGATCTGCCTGCGCCAGCTCGGCAAGGATGTCGTGGCCTGGAATGACGACGGCATGCTGCAAAAGTTTCGCTATCTGCCGCACTCCGACATCATCGCCGTCCCGCCCGTCGAACCGCAGCGCTTTGACGCCGCCATCGTCCTCGACAATGCCGTCAAGGTCCGCGCCGGAAAATCCATCGAAGCCGTCGCTCACGCCGATGTGTGGATCAATCTCGATCATCACGTCACCAACGATCGCTACGGCGATCTCAACTTTGTCGATCCGACCGCGCCCGCCACCGGGCAGATTCTATTTGAACTCTTCCGGGGCTGCGACCTTCCGCTGACCTACGCGATGGCCGACAACCTTTTCGTCGCCATCAGCACGGACACCGGCTCGTTTCAGTATCCAAACACCACCGCGCGCACTTACGAAATCGCCGCCGAACTTATCCGCCTCGGAGTCAATGTCGGCGAGCTTTCGCAGAAGATGTATGAGAGCTATCCGCGCCGCCGGCTCGAGTTACTCCGCGCGTTGCTCAATGTCTTGCGCCTCACCAGCCGCGATCGCGTTGCGAGCTTCGCGCTCACGTCCGAGATCACGAGCAATCTTGGCGTTTTGCCCGAAGACAGCGAGGGGCTCATCGATTACATCCGCGCCATCGAGGGTGTCACCGTTGCGGCGTTTTTTGAGGAAATAGGCGACGGCCGTGTCCGCATCAGCCTGCGCTCGAAGTCGCGAAAAATCGACGTCAGCAAAGTGTGCGGGCTGTTCGGTGGTGGCGGACACACTCTCGCGGCCGGGGCTCGCGCTCGCGGCACGCTCACCGAAGTTCAGGAAAAAGTTTTGCAAGCCATCGATCATGAATTTGACCAGCCTTGACGGCGTCCTCCTCGTTGACAAAGCGCCCGGCATGACCTCTCACGATGTCGTGGCGATCGTGCGCCGCCGGCTCAACACCAAAAAAGTCGGCCACTGCGGCACCCTCGACCCGCTCGCCACCGGCCTGCTCCTCATCGTGCTCGGACGGGGGACGAAGATTCAGGATTTGCTCATGGCGGAGGACAAGGAATACGTCGGTGCAATGACATTGGGCGTGACGACGGATAGCCAGGATGCCGATGGCAAGATCGTGGAAACCAAGCCGGTTTCGGATTTTCCGCGCGAACAAATCGCCGCCGCCTTCGCCAAATTCCACGGCGATTTTTACCAGATGCCGCCGATGGTTTCGGCGATCAAAAAAGAAGGCGTGCCGCTCTACAAGCTGGCCCGCCAGGGTAAGACCGTGGAACGCGAGCCGCGCTTCGTGCACGTCTATGCACACGAAATTCAAGCCGTGCGGTTGCCGGAGATCGACTTCCGCGTCGTCTGCTCGAAAGGCTTTTACGTCCGGACCTACGCGTTCGACATCGGCAACGAACTAGGCTGCGGCGCACACCTCAAGGCACTCCGCCGCACGAAGAGTGGCAAGTTCACCCTCGAACACGCCGTGACCGTCGAGGAAATCCAGACCCTCGACGCGCAGGCGATCGAGCAGCGCATCCTCAGCCTGCCGACGGTTTCGCGAATGCGCGGAGCGTAGCCCGCCGTCGCCGGACGCGAGACATGACACAGGTCATCCACACGATTGCCGAACTTGGTCATGTCCCTGGCCCGCTGTTCCTTGCGATCGGTGTCTTCGACGGTGTCCATCTTGGCCATCGGGCGGTGATCGAGCGCGCGCTGGCCGACGCGAGGAAAGCGGGTGGCACCGCCGTCGTCGTCACCTTTGACCCGCATCCTATGCGCGTCCTGCGACCCGACCAGGCGCCGCATCTCCTCACGGCCACGCATCACAAGATTCGGCTTATCCGCGCGCTTGGCGTCCGGCATCTCCTTGTCCTGCCCTTCGACCTCGCTTTTGCCGCGACACCGCCCGAGGATTTTATCCGCGCACTCGCCGCGGCAGCGCGCCCGCTGCGAGAGATTTGCGTGGGTTTTGAGTGGTCGTTTGGAAAAGGGCGCGCCGGCAATCTGGCGATGCTTGATCGGCTCGGCGAAGTACTCCACTTTGAAGAAGTCGGTGTGCCGACCGTCGAGATCGAAGGACAAGTGGTGAGCAGCACGCTGATTCGTCGCGCGGTGGAGGTTGGCGATTTTTCCAGCGCGGCCCGAATGCTTGGTCGTGAGTACACGATTCTTGGAACGGTGGCGGAGGGCGCAAGAATCGGACGCACGTTGGGTTTTCCCACCGCCAATCTCAGTGCGCACAACGAGCAGTTTCCCCCGAATGGCGTTTACGCCGTTGAGGTGATGCGAAATTCGGAAATCTTGTGCGGCGTCGCGAACATCGGCGTGCGTCCGACGATTGCCAATGCGGGTGGAGAGCGTGTCTTTGAAGTCCATCTCTTCGACTTTTCCGGCGATCTTTACGGCGAAGACCTTGAAGTCTCCTTTCGTCGCTTTCTACGGCCCGAGCAGAAATTTCCGAACCTAGAAGCGCTGCGCGAGCAGATCGCTCGTGATGTCGAACGCGCGCGCAGCGTGCTCGACGAATGAGGGCAAGTTGGACACGGATCATTCTGTGAGGGTGGACCGAAAGTCATGAGGCGCGCGCGACATCGCAGCCGCAGGCTGCCTTCCCTTCATGTCGTCCTGAGCTTGCCGAAGGACCTCTAACTTTTAGTGGGCGAAGGTGGTGCGTAGCTTGAGCAGTCAGGCGGCTCTGCCCCACCGCTGCCCGCAAATAGTTGGAGGTCCTTCGACAAGCTCAGGATGACGATTTGGAAGGGTGGCCTTCGGCCACGGGGACGGGAACCTCGGCTGCGTTCCATCCCACCTGCGCCAGCACGGAACCTCGCTCAGAATGACTCGCAGAATAAATTCTGGATGTTCACTTTGCAGCCGACACCAGCGCCGCGCGCATTACTTCCAAAGGCGCGGCGCGGTTGAACCAAATTTCAAAGGACAGTGCGCCTTGATGCAGAAGCATCGAGAGCCCGTTGGCGGATTGCGCTCCAGCAACGTCGGCGGCGAGCATCAATGGGGTGCGGCGCGCAGTGTAGATCGTATCGTACAGCAAGTGGTGCCGAGAGAGGAACGCCGTGGGAATGGGCGATGGATCGTCTGCGTTCATGCCGAGAGCAGAGCAGTTCACGACGAGGTCGGTCTGGTCGAGCGCCGCGGCGAGTGTGGCATCATCCCACGGCCCACTTGTGAGCAGCTCGCGAGGATAGAAGGCGGCGATGACTTCGTGAAGCGGCCGGAGCTTTTCTTGATCGCGGTTGATCAAGGTGATTCGCCGCGCACCGGCGGAAGCGCACTGCATTGCAACTGCCCGACCGGCACCACCCCCAGCGCCGAGCACGAGCACGCGGAGTTCGCACAGTTCCGCGCCAAACTGTTCGCGGACCGCGCGCTCCAGCCCGGGGCCATCGGTGCTGAACCCGCGCAGGCGGCCATCGGGGCCAACGACGACGGTGTTCACGCCGCCAGCGCGTCGCGCATTGTCATCCGCCTCATCGACAGCGGCGAGGGCGCCAGCCTTGTGCGGGATCGTGCAATTGACGCCGACGAATCCTTTCTCCTGCAACAAGCGCAGGGCCGCGGAAAGTTCATTGGGATGGATGTGGAGACGGCAGTAACGCGCGTCGATTCCACAGGCGGAAAGCGCAGCATTATGCATCGGTGGCGAAGCCGAGTGAGCGACAGGGTCGCCGAGCACGGCGAGGCGCAGTGGCGGGTGTTCACCTGCGGTCGCCGACTCCCAAGCCTCCAAATCGGCAAAGGTGTAAACCGGCTTCACAATCAAGCGGCGAAGCGCTCGCGCGTTCGGTGAAAGCGGGCGAGCACGCGCTCTTTTCCGAGCACCTCGAACATGTGGTAAAGGCTCGGGCCCACGGCCCGCCCGCTGACCGCAACGCGAGCCGGATGGATGAACTCCGCCGGCTTCACGCTCAACGAAGTCGCAAGTTCCTTGAGCTTCGCTTCCAGTGTCACCGCGTCGAAAGCCTCGAGCGCGGCATAGCATTCGGCGAGTTGCGCGAGACGATCAAGGGCGCCGGGTTTGTGCAGCGCTTTTTCCACCGCCGCGGGATCGTAGGTGTAATCCTCGGTGAAGAAAAACGACACCCGGTCCGGGACTTCGCGGAAGTGCGTGACCTTCATTTTTTCCAGGGCCAGCACAGGATCGAGCGTCGCCGGGTCCGCGGAAATTCCGGCCTTCGCAAGCCACGGTTGCGCGAGTTCGCGGTAACGCGCCGCCGGCATCTGCTGGATGTATTGCGCATTGAACCAATCGCACTTCGCGATGTCGAAGTGCGCGCCCTTGCGGTTCACATTCGAGAGCTCGAAACGCGTGATGATTTCGTCGAGCGCCATGATTTCGCGATCGTCCTTTGGCGACCAGCCGAGCAGGCAAAAATAATTGCGCACCGCCTCCGGGGCGTAGCCGCCTTCGAGATAGCTCGTGATGCTTGCGCCTTGGTCGCGCTTGCTCATCTTCGACCCGTCCTTGTTCAAGATGAGCGGGATGTGGCCGAACCGAGGCGGGGCGGCGTTCAGGGCCTGATAGAGCTGGATGTGCTTGGGGGTATTTGAAAGATGATCCTCACCGCGGAGGACGTGCGTGATCTTCATCTCGAGGTCATCGACGACATTGACGAAATGGAAAATCCACGAACCATCCGGGCGGCGGATCGTCATGTCGGGTGAGATCTCGGTGTTGCCAAAATCGAAGGTGATCTTCCCGCAAATCAGATCATCGACCTCGACCAACTCGCGATGGAAACGGAAACGCCAAGCGCCGCTGTCCTCGACATAAAGATGGCCGCCGGCTCGGAGTTGATCGAAGTAGCGCTGGTAGATGCTTTCGCGCTCGCTCTGAAAATAGGGGCCGTAATCACCGCCAATCTCCGGGCCTTCGTCCCAGTCGAGCCCGAGCCAGCGCAGCCCATCGTAGATGATCTGGACAGCATCCTCGCTGTGTCGAGCCCGGTCGGTGTCCTCGATTCTCAGGATGAATTTGCCGCCGTGATGCCGCGCAAAGAGCCAGTTGAAGAGCGCCGTGCGGGCTCCGCCGACATGCAGATAGCCAGTGGGCGAGGGGGCGAAACGGACACGGATGGGAGCACTCATGAGGGGTGGGGAAGGTGGCGCATCGGGACGTACGTTGGGAAGCGAAAATCCCGTCGCCGCGCCCACGGCGGGCCGAGTTACAAGGCGCCTTCCCAGCCCTGGCGATAAGACCGGCGAACAAAGGCGTTGGCTTCGGCGACGTTGGTAAATTTCAACGCGGCGGCGTCCCACTCGAGCGTGGTCTGCGGGAATCGTGAGGCCACGCTTCCGAGCAGAACGGCTTCGGTGAGCGGACCGGCGTAGTCGAAGTTCGCGCTCGTTTTTCCATGGCCGAGCGCGGCGTTGACGAATTGATGCCAGTGATCCTCGCCCTCCACTTTCGTGATCGGTGAGTCTTTCACTTCCGGACCGACGAGACGCGGCATCCCGACGTGCGGAAGGACGAGCACGCCTTTCGTGCCGATGAAGATGCTGCCTTGGTCGGGAAGCTTGTTGCTCTTCTCGTCTGGCGCGGCGTCCTGGTCGATCGCGAGTGCCTGGATTTCGGCGGGAGGGCGTTGCTTGCCGTCGTACCAAGTGACGGCCACGGTTTTTCCTTCGGTAAAAGCGGTGCCTGGGAAGACGTAATGGATGATCGCGTCGATCGCCCACGAGTGCTCGTTCGGCGCGGCGCCCTCGCTGCGGACGCTGAGCGGCGCGGTGAGCGCGAGTGCTTTGAAAACTGGATCGTAAATGTGGCAGCCCATGTCGCCGAAGGTGCCGGTGCCAAAGTCGAGCCGCTTGCGCCAGTTGCCGGGATGATACCATTTATCGCCGATGAAGGGACGCTCCGCGGCCACGCCCAGCCACAGGTTCCAATCGAGTCCCTCGGGCACGGGATCATTGCGGTCGGGCTTCGCTCCGGTATCGCCCCACGCTTTGCTGCTCCATGTGTGGACGGCCTTGATCTTTCCGATGGCACCGTCCTGCACGAGTTTCACGGCAGTGCGGTATTCCGGTCCGCTGTGTATTTGAATGCCCATTTGCGTGACCGCTTTCTTCTCGCGCGCCAACTCGGCGAGGCGCCGGCATTCGTAGAGGTCATGCGTCAGTGGCTTCTGTCCATAGACGTGCAGGCCGCGCCGGAGTGCCGCCGCGCCGATCGGCGCGTGCATGTGGTCGGGCGTGGAGACGTTCACGGTTTGCAGATCTTTCTCCTTGTCGAGCAATTCGCGGAAGTCCTGATAGACACGAGCCTCGGGGAACATTTTGCGAAACTCGACGGTGCGTGTCAGGTCCACGTCGCAGGCGGCGACGACGTTGACCGCCGGATGTTTGCTGATGGCTTTCAAATCGCTCATCGCCATGCCGGCGGCGCCGAAAGTGGCATGATTGATTTTGCCGTTCGGCGATTGCGCCATGAGGCCGCGGGTGACGAAAGGCGCGACGGCGAGGCCGGCGGTGAGTTGTTTGAGAAAGGTGCGGCGGGGGAGCGCGGAGTGGGGAAATGGACGCATGTCAGTTGGGTTAAATTATCCGGCGCGTAGTCGCAAGAGCGCCGAAGGGATTTCGCTTGCGAGAAACCCGCTCACCCCGCGAATCTCCCGCGCCATGTCCGCCGCCCTGCAGCCCGCCATTTTTCTCGATCGCGACGGCACGCTCATGGAAGAGGCAAACTACTGCGGCGATCCCGCGCTCGTGCGGGTCATTGCCGATGTGCCCGACGGATTGCGGCGGTTGAAAGATGCGGGCTATCGGCTGGTCATCGTGACTAATCAAAGCGGCATCGGTCGCGGCTACTACACGATGGCGGATTTCGAGGCGGTGCAGGTGCGGCTTTTTGAGTTGATGGGCGGGGATTTGATCGATGCCACTTATTCCTGTCCCGAGGCACCCGAGGCAAATTCGATTCGGCGCAAGCCGTCGCCGGAAATGGTCTTCGAAGCGGCGCGCGATCTCGGGCTCGATCTTGAGCGGTCGTGGTTCATTGGAGACAAAGCGATTGACGTCCAATGCGGACACGCCGCCGGGACGCGCGCGATTCTCGTCCGCACCGGCCACGGACATGGTGAAGACGCTGGGCGCGCAGAGTTTGACGCGAAAGATTTTGCCGGCGCGGTGGCGTTCATCCTCGCGAACTAGAGCAGCTGTGCCTTCGTCCTCGTTCTCGCCCTTCGTCCTCGTCCTCGTCCTCGTCCTCGAATGGCGGAAATCGAGGACGAGGACGAG
>JBBSDS010000171.1:0-10530 GCA_038240495.1 Chthoniobacterales bacterium
GGAAATACTTTGGCTACATCGTGCGCATCTACTATAAGCAGCAGCTCCAATCCGCCGCGGCTGAGCCCGAACGCCTCGCCCAACAATACCCGCCGCCGCCGATCCTTCCCAAAGATCCCGAAAAATGAGAATCCTGCTGGTCGATGATGAAATCGAAGTCATTCAGGCACTGCTGGCGATTTTAAAAACGATCCCGGGACACGAGGTTCGCATCGCCACCGCGGGGGACAAGGCCATTGAAAACGCCGCGGAGCTTGGCGGCGTGGATTTGCTCATTACCGATGTCGTCATGGATCCGATGGATGGATTCACACTCCGCGATCACTTGCAGGCGCAGTATCCGGAGATGCGCACCATCTTGATCAGCGGTTACGATCTCAGCGAATACCCAGCGCAGACTCAGAATCACCAATTGCTCGCCAAGCCAATCGATGCCGATGTCTTGCGCGCGGCGATTGCGAAAGAGGCTTTGTCCGTCGCGACTCCGGAGCCAGCAGTCGAGCCCCCGTCGGTCGCCGAGCCTGCGCCCGCTGCGGAAGCCAGTCCAGCGGTCGAAGAGGCACCCGCCGCGGAAGTCGCACCCGAACCCGTAAACACGCCGGCCCCTTTGCCCGTCGCGGTGACCGTCACTCCGGTCGCCGTGCCCGCCACACCCGTGGCCGTGCCCATTGCTGCTGTTGCCGTATCTGTCTCCCCCGTGGCCGTGCCCGTCGCGCGGCCGGTCGCCGTTCCGCAGCCTGCGGTCAAAGTCCAAGCTCCCGTGCGCGCGGTGGCCGCCCCGCAAGCAGTCGCGCAACCCGTCGCAAAAGTGCAGCCCGTAGCCCAGCCCGGCGCGCCCCGTGCAGTCTCTCCGCCCACCGCGGTGCCGGTCGCAAAAGCCGCACCCGCAGCTCTACCAACCGCCGTGGCCGTGCCGCAAGCTCGTCCCATCGCCCAGCCCGCAGTTTCAGCCGGACCTCCTCCCGTCGCCGTCCCGCAGCAGCCGGTCGCATCACCGGAGGCGGACGCGCCCAGACCCACGGTCAAAGTCGGCATCACTCAAAAAGCGATGGCCGTTCCGCCGCCCTCGGTGCCACGCGCCGTGGTCGGTCAACCCACTTCCGGCGTCCGGCCCGCCTCGCCCGTAGCCATCCCGAAACCCGGCGTCGTTGCTGCGGGATCGCAGATTCAGACGGTGAAAGCTGTGGCCGTTCCCGTGGCCGTATCCAAAACCGGCCAGTCGGGCGTCCCGCAAGCCAAAACCGTGTCCGTGCCGGGTGTCAAAGCCACCGCCATTTCGGCGAATGTTCCCACCGCGCTGCCCGTTCCCTCTGCTTTAGGCGGTGCATCCGAATCTGCCGGAACCTATGAAGGTCTCGCGGGCCAGAACATCGGGGCTTACCAGATTCTCCGCCGGGTCGGTGCGGGCCGCTGGGGCAGTATCTATGCGGGTCTTCAGGTCGCGATCAATCGGCCGGTCGGCATCGAGGTGCTCGACGCGGACAAGGGGGCCGACCCCGTGGCGCACTCGCGTTTCGTGGCCGACGCTCGCGCCAAAGCCCAGGTCCAGCATCCCTCCACGCTCGCGGTCTATGAAGCGGGCGAAGCGGAAGGTCACACTTTTTACGCTTTCGAGTACGTAGATGGGCACAGCCTCGCCGAACTCAAGGCGAACGGGAAACGGCTCGATGAAGCGGCGGCGCTGAAAGTCATGCGCGTCGCCGCCGATGGGCTGGCTTACTTTGGCAATCATCACATTCCTCACGCCCCGCCCGAAGCTTCGAGCCTTTACCTCGGCAAAGACGGGCAGCCGCGGCTGGGCAACCTCGCCACGCAGCTCGCTGACGGCCAGCTCGAGCCGCCACAGGAAATTCAAGCGCTCGGTCGCATCATGCTCAGCGTACTTCCGGCGATCCAAACCCTCTCGCCCGGCCTGCGCGACTTGCTGAAACGTCTCGTCCAGTCTGGACCGGAGGCGATGACCTCGTGGGGCGAACTCTTGCAGGGACTGAAGGCCATCGAGCCGAAAGTCATCCCCCTCGAAGCGGCAAAAATCAGCGCCCAGGATCGCGCAGCGATCGCCGCCGTCGAACAGGCGCGTAAGCAGCAAAAGCGGTCGCTGTATATGAATATCGGCAGCATCGTGACGCTGCTCGCCCTGGTGGGCTTCCTCTTTTGGAAGTTTTTCGTCACGAATGAAAGGACGCTAACCGAGCAGGTGGTAATCCCGGCCGGGCCATTCATTTTCGGCAACAACGAACAGAAAACGCTCCCGGAATTCTCCATCGACAAATACGAAGTGACGTACGGCCAATACGCCAAGTTTGTCGAATTTCTCAAGGGGCACCCCACGACCGAATACGACCACCAGCTCCAGCCCCGCATGAAGGCGCAGGCGATGCACAAGCCCGACAACTGGGAAATTTACTTCGGCCAGGCGAGGGCCAACGGCAAGGCGCGCGGCATTCCCATCGACTTGAACTGCCCGGTCATGGAAGTCGATTTCTGGGATGCCTACGCCTACGCCAAATGGAAAGGTCGCGAACTGCCCACCGAGCAGGAATGGGAAAAAGCCGCCCGCGGAACCAAGGGATTGATCTACCCGTGGGGCGATCAATTCGACCCGAAGAAGGTCAACTCCAATGCCGATTACGACGCCAACAATCCCTCCGCGAAAGGCAAAGTGGACGGCTTCAACTTCTGGAACCCGGTCGATGCGATCAAGGGTGACAAGAGCCCCTTCGGCGTCGTCGGCATGGCCGGCAATGTGCGGGAGTGGACGGCCACTTGGGACGACGTGAAGAAGCATCCGATCATCAAAGGCGGTAGCTTCATGTCGAGTGACGTGCGCCTCGACCAGCGGGCCGATGCGGACGCCGGAGCGGTTTCCGAAGCTGTAGGTTTCCGCACGATCAGCCACCCTTCTACGGAAAAGAAATGAAACTCCTTCGACTCCTCCTCCCCGTCCTTGGTTACTTTGCCACGCAGCTTGCCGGGCACGCGCAGATCGCCGTCCAGATCGCCATCAAGCAGCGCCTCCACATCCTCCACGAACCGGTCATTGCGACCGTCACCGTGACCAATCAAACCGGCCGCGACATCACCCTCTCCGATACCGCGCAATACCAATGGTTTGGCTTTCGCATCAACTCCGATAACGACCGGCTGGTCGCTCCGCGCAACCTCAAGTATCACCTCGATCCGCTCTCGCTCAAGGCGGGCGAAACGGTCAAGCGCAGCGCCAATCTCAATCAACTCTACGAACTCGGCGACTTCGGCACCTATCGGATTCAGGCGTCGATTTACTACGACGGGCTCGACAAATTCTTCAGCTCAAAGCCGACGCACATCGAACTCACCGAGGGCCACGTCATGTGGCGACAAACTGCGGGAGTTCCCGAGGGACAACCGGGCGCCGGGCAGATGCGCGTCTTCACCCTGCTTTCCCATCAACGCGGCGAATCAAACACGCTCTACGTCCGCATCGAAGACAAAGACGATGGCACCATCTTCTGCACCGTGCCGATCGGCCGCTTGCTCGAGGGCGTCCCGCCGCAGGTGCAGTTCGACGCCGCCAGCAATCTCTACGTGCTGCAACTCGTCGGCGTGCGCACCTATGTGCTGACCAAGATGACGCCCAACGGCGAGTTCGGCGGCCAGACAAACTACTCCGCACCCAAGACCCGTCCGACCTTGCGCAAAACAGCCGACGGCACGCTCCAGATCATCGGCGGAAAGAAAGAATATCCGGTCGCCCAGAACACCCCCACCGAGCCACCACCCAAGCTTTCCGACCGGCCGCCGGGTTTTCCGGGAAATTAACCGCGCGGTTACATACCCCGCGCCATGCATCTGCTGAAGCGTCCGCGTCGCCTGCGCTCCTCGCCCATCATGCGCAGCCTCGTCCGCGAGACCGCGCTGCACGCCGAGGACTTCATCCTCCCGCTTTTCGTCAGCGAAAAAATCTCCGGACGCGTGCCCGTGGCGAGCATGCCCGGCGTCTTCCAGCTCAGCGAAAAGGAACTCGTCGCCGAAGCCACGGCCGCCTTTGCCAGCGGCGTTTCCGCCGTCCTGCTCTTCGGAATTCCCGCGGAGAAAGACGACCGCGCTTCCCAGGCCTACGCGGAAAACGGCGTCGTCCAGCGCGCCGTCCGCGCGCTCAAGCAAGCCTGCCCGCAACTGCTCGTCATCACCGACGTCTGCCTGTGCGAATTCATGAGCCACGGGCACTGCGGCATCACGCATTTTCACGGTGACCACGCGCACGTCGAGAACGACGCCTCCGTCGAACTCCTCGTCCAGGCCGCCGTCTCCCACGCGCGCGCCGGCGCCGACATCGTCGCACCGAGCGACATGATGGATGGCCGCATCCGCGCCATCCGCATCGGCCTCGACGACGCAGGCTTCGAGAACGTCGTCATCATGAGCTACGCCGCCAAGTTCGCGTCCGCCCACTACGGCCCCTTCCGCGACGCCGCGGAAAGCGCGCCCGCCGCCGGTGATCGTCGCACGTATCAAATGGACGCCGCCAACGCCCGCGAAGCCCTGCGCGAAGTCGCGCTCGATGTCGAGGAAGGCGCCGACATTGTCATGGTCAAGCCTGGCCTGCCGTACCTCGACATCGTCTGGCGCGTGAAGGAGCGCTTCGGCCTGCCGACGGCGGTCTATAACGTGAGCGGGGAATACGCGATGGTCAAAGCCGCCGCCGCGAATGGCTGGCTCGACGAGCGCGCAACCGTGCTCGAACAAATGACCTCCTTCAAACGCGCCGGCGCGGATTTGATCATCACGTATTGGGCGCGGCAGGTGGTAGAGTGGCTGCGCGAGGAGGGTTAAGAGCATCGACCAGAATTCCTTCCGTTTGGCGATTGAGAAAAGTCGGCGAAGATCTCTTGGAACTTTTCCGTCTGCCCCATGAAATTTCCATGCCCGCATTGTGGTCAGCGTGTTTCTGCAACGCAGGATTTCAGCGGCACCGAAGCCACCTGCCCCGGATGCGCAAATAGATTTGTCGTTCCGGCCTTCCAAGAGCAGCCACCGCCTCTACCAAAACGCGCTTCCAGCAATCGGCTTGAACTCGAGTTTTTGGTTCCGATCTGCATTCTCGCGTTGATTTTGCCCGCCCAGATTATTTTCGGAAATCAGCTAGGGCTATCCACCGTCGGAGTTTCGATAACAGGGATTTTCACGATCTTACTCGGCGGCAAGGGGTTCTCACCCCGAGGCATTCCACTCACTTCCAAGCGAAACATCACCGGCAAGCCTGCGTACGTGATTGGCGTGATCGTGATGTTAATCGGGGTGAGCATGTTTTTTCTGCGAGACCTTTTGCTTGCATATCTTCTGACTTGGTAATCCGACTGATAAGGGTCGAGGCAACAATTATTGCCAGAGCAAGGCGGAGGCGAGGTCAGCAGTCAGGTAAAGACCCGCTCCCGCTCGCCTTTTCCCAGTTCACGCCAACTCCCCGCCGCAAGTTCGCCGAGTTCCAAGTCGCCAATCTGAACTCGCACGAGCCGTAGCGTGGGATGGCCCACCGTGGCGGTCATGCGGCGGACTTGGTGATTCTTGCCCTCGACGAGTGCGAGCGCGATCCACGCGTCCGGCACATTCTTGCGAAAGCGAATCGGTGGGTCGCGCGGCGGCATCTGCGGCTGCGGATCGAGCAGCCACGCGCGACAGGGCAGCGTCTTGCGCCCGCCGATGACGACAGCGCGCTCCAAATGCGCCAGCGCTTCCGCCGAGGGCACGCGCTCGACTTGCGCCCAATACATCCGCGTGTGACCGCGGCTCGGGTGCAGCAGGCGCGCGTTCAGCTCCGGCTCATCGCTCAGCAGCAACAAGCCCTCGCTCTCCGCATCGAGCCGGCCGATGGGATACACGCCTTTTGGAAAGCCAAACTCTGCGAGCGTCCGATGCGGCGAACCGTCGGGCGTGAATTGCGAGATGACTCCGTAGGGTTTGTGAAAGGTGAGGAGCACGGTTGTGTGGCGGGAGAACGTCCAACGTTCAACTTCCAACGTCCAACCTTCAACGCAGAGCCGCTCACGATTGCACCCTTGAACGTTGGACGTTGGACGCTGGACGTTGAATGTTCTCCCCCTCTTGACCCGCCGCGAACTTCCCATCTTCGAACTCGAAGCCGATCTCGTCGCCGCCTTGCGTGCGCACTCGCGACTGGTGCTGCAAGCGCCAACCGGCTCCGGCAAATCGACGCAGGTTCCGCAGATCGTCCTCGATCACGACCTCGCGGGCGATGGCGAGATCGTCGTCCTGCAACCGCGCCGTCTCGCCACCCGCCTGCTCGCCGCGCGCGTCGCGCACGAGCGCGGCGTCCGGCTCGGCGATGAAGTCGGCTACCAGATTCGCCTTGATCGCGTCTGCTCCGCCAGGACGCGCATCCGCTTCGTCACCGAAGGCGTACTGCTCCGGCAGATGCTGAACGATCCGCGGCTGCCGGGAATCAGCGTCATCGTCTTCGACGAATTCCACGAGCGGCATCTCTACGGCGACATCACGCTCGCCCGCGCGCTCGACCTCCAGGAGCAGCATCGGCCCGACCTGAAACTCGTCGTCATGTCCGCCACGCTCGATGCCGGAGCGCTGCAAAAATATCTCGCCCCGTGCACACTGCTCACCTCGCGCGGACGGACCTTTCCGGTCGATATCGAATACCTCGACAAGTCGCTCGGCGACACGCCGGTGTGGGACGCGGCGGCGGAAGAATTCGACCGCATCGCGCGGCAGAGCGACGGCGACGCGCTCATCTTCATGCCCGGTGCCTACGAAATTAGTAGGACGATTACGGCCATTCGTAATACCCGAATCGGCAGCCAGTGCCTCGTGCTCCCATTGCACGGCGAGCTGTCGCCGGCCGATCAGGACGCCGCCGTCGCGCAGTATGAAAAGCGGAAGGTCATCGTCTCGACAAACGTCGCCGAAACCTCGCTGACCATCGACGGTGTGCGCATCGTCATCGACAGCGGGCTGGCGAAAATGGCGCGTTTCGATCCATACCGCGGAATCAATACCCTGCTCGTCGAGCGCATCTCCCGCGCGTCTGCCGATCAGCGATCAGGCCGTGCCGGTCGCACCGCGCCGGGCCGATGTCTGCGACTCTGGACCGAACGCGAACACTTCGACCGCGCCGCACAGGAACTGCCCGAAGTGAAACGCCTCGATCTCGCCGAAGTCGTGCTCACCTTAAAAGCGGGCGGTGTCGAAGACGTGGCGAAATTCCGCTGGCTCGAATTGCCCGACCCTCGCTCGCTCGAACGCGCGCTCACCCTGCTCACCGATCTCGGCGCCCTTCGGAGGGACGCGCTCCCGCGCGTCCCCATTTCGGTTTCTGAATCGGGCGGTAATGAGAAAGATGGGGACTCGCAGGACCGCGTCCCTCCGAGCATCACTCCGCTGGGCCGCCGCATGCTCGCCTTTCCCGCACATCCGCGCTACGCCCGCATGCTCCTCGCCGCGCACGAACTCGGCTGTGTGCCCGCCGCGGCGCTCATCGCCGCGCTCACACAAGGTCGCAACCTGCTCCGCCGCGCCGAAGGCAAGCAGATGGAGCAGGAGCGAGAGACGGCGCTCGGCGAGAATACGGCGAGCGATTTCTTCACCCTCATGCACGCGCATCGTTTTGCGGAGCAGTGCAATTTCAATCCTCATGCCTGTCGCCCGCTCGGCATCAATGCCCTGGCCGCCCGCGAAGCGGCGGCGCTCGCCAGCCAATTCCTCCGCATCGCCGCCGACGAAGGACTCGACACCCGATCCCGCGAGACTTCCGACGAAGCGCTCCAGCGCTGCGTGCTCGCGGGCTTCCCCGACATGGTCGCCATGCGCCTCGACAACGGCACGCTGCGTTGCGCGCTCGTCCACGGGCGCAAAGGCGTGCTCGCGCGGGAGAGCGTGGTCAGCGCGCCGCTGCTCGTGGCCGGCGAAGTGCGCGAAATCGCCATCCGCGGTGAAGTAGAAACACTGCTTACGCTCGCCACGGCGATCCGCGAAGAATGGCTTCGGGAGTTGTTTCCAGAGGGGTTTCAGGAAACGACCGATGTCTTTTTCGACTCGTCGCTGCGCCGCGTTTTCGCCCGGCGGCAGACCCGTTTTCATGATCTCATCCTGCACGCCGAGCAGTCCGACAAAGCGCCGCTCGAACAGTCCGCCGCACTCCTCGCTCGCGAAGTCGAAGCCGGTCGGTGTCCGTTGAAAAGCTGGGACAACACCGTCGATCAATGGATCCTCCGCCTCAACCGGCTTGCCGAATGGTATCCCGAATTTGAACTGCCCAAGCTTGGGGACGAAGACCGGCAGATGCTCGTCGAGCAAATCTGTTTTGGCGCGACGAGCTACAAGGAGATCAAGGAACGCCCGGTCTGGCCGACGGTGAAGGCGTGGCTTTCACCCGCCCAACAGCAACTCGTGGACGACTACGTGCCCGAACGACTGGAACTCCCCAATGGCCGCAAAGCAAAAATTTCCTACGAGGCCAAAATGCCGCCGACCATCGCCGCGCGCATTCAGGATCTCTATGGCGTGACCGGTGAACTCCGCATCGGGGGGAATCGCATTCCCCTCGTCATCCAGATTCTCGCGCCGAATCACCGCCCCATCCAGATCACGCAAAACCTCGCGACGTTCTGGAAAGAGAGCTACCCAAAAATCAAACAGGAATTGCAGCGGAAGTATCCGAAGCACGAGTGGCGCTGACGCGACAGCCTCTTCGTTCACGCATGCGGAGGCATGACAATCGCCCGGAGAATCCGCATCATGCCACCCATGCTGATTCGCGAATTCAGAACCAAGATGGAAGCCGCCGGGGTTAGTGAACCCGCGATCCGCGCCTTCGAGCGCAACTACGCACAGCTCGGGCAGGACGATTGCGGACTCATCCCGGAGAGCTCGATCCAACCCGTCGTGAGCCTGCCTTCACTCGTCGAGATCGCCGCGAAGACAAAGCCGCAGCCGGAACTGCTCAATGAAACCGCCGTGCTGAAACTCAACGGCGGCCTCGGCACCGGCATGGGCCTCGCGCGCGCCAAGTCGCTCCTGCCCGTGCATGACGGCCTCACCTTCCTCGACCTCATCGCGCGGCAGGTGCTGCATTTCAGGAAGACGAGTGGCGACATGCGGCTGCTCACCATGAACAGCTTCAGCACCAGCGCCGACACCCGCGCCGCGCTCGCCAAATATCCCGAGCTCGGCAACCCGGACGACATCGAACTCCTGCAAAATAAAACGCCCAAAGTGGACGTGAAAACACTGCGCCCCGCGGTGTGGGAAAAGGATCGCGAACTCGAATGGTGCCCGCCCGGCCACGGCGATCTCTACGCCGTGCTCGCCACTGGCGGCACGCTGGAGCGCCTCTTCGCCGATGGCATCCGCTACATCTTCGTCTCCAATAGCGACAACCTCGGCGCCACCCTCGACCTCGCCCTGCTCACCTGGTTCGCCGACAACCGCGCACCATTCATGATGGAAGTCACCGCGCGCATGCCATCCGACCGCAAAGGCGGCCACCTCGCCCTGCGCGGCGACCAACTCCTGCTCCGTGAATCCGCCCAGTGCCCCGACGCTGATCTCGGCGCTTTCCAAGACATCGCCCTGCATCGTTACTTCAACACGAACAACCTCTGGCTTCGCCTCGACCGCCTGCGCGACGCCCTCGACGCCTCCGACGGCTCGCTCCCGCTCCCGCTCATTCGCAACAAAAAGACCGTCGATCCGCGCGACAAAAACTCGCCTGAAGTCTATCAGCTCGAAACCGCCATGGGAGCCGCGATCGAGTGCTTCCCCGACGCCTGCGCTGTCGATGTCCCGCGCAGCCGCTTCGCCCCGGTGAAAACCACCGCTGATCTGCTCACCCTGCGCAGCGACGCGTATGACATCCGCCACGACGGCACCGTCACCCTCGCCCCCGAACTCCGCGAAATCCCGCCCCACGTCGAACTCGATCACCACTACAAAATGGTCGATCAACTCGAAGCCGCCCTTGCCGGTGGCATCCCCTCACTAAAAACCTGCCGCAGTCTGAAAGTGAAAGGAGAGGTCCTCTTCAACCCGGCCACCATCTTCCAAGGCGAAGTCACCGTCGAAAACCCCACGCACTCACCGCTCCCCGTGCCGCCGGGCATCCACTTCAACACGCACCTCATCCTGTGAACCGGCAGGGGCAGGTGGGAAGCGGCTCGCTACCCGTTCGCCTGCGCCCACGCCACCGCCCGCTTCCCGATCTCCTCCGGCGAAACGATTTCCACCCGCGTGGCGAGCGACCAGCGATGACCGAAAGGGTCTTCGATCGCACCCGTGCGATCGCCCCAGAACTGATTCGTCACCGGCTGCCGCACAGTTGCGCCCGCCGCCACCGCGCGAGCGAAAAGCGCATCCGCATCCTCCGTGTAAATCATCAACGAACTCCCCGTGCCACCGATGCTCTGTGGGCTCAGCGCACCCCAGTCGGGAAATTCATCCGAGAGCATGATCACCGAATCGCCGATCTTCATCTCCGCGTGCATGACAGTGCCGTCCGCGCCGGCAATGCGATACAACTCC